>DASTIY010000001.1:0-3457 GCA_035717085.1 Casimicrobiaceae bacterium
AGCGCGACCGTTTCGTCGTCGGGACGATAGCGCTGCTCGCGCAACCGCAGCAACGCCACGCTGCGATGGTAGATGCCGCGCTCGGCGAGCGTCGCGTGCGACTCCATTTCCGGTGCGAGCCGCGTCGCGAGCGCCGCGAGCTCCGGCAGCCGCGCCTGCATGTAGCTCGCCCACATCGCGAAGAGCTCGATCGCGAAATGCTCGCGCCAGCGCGCTTCTTCCTGCTCCGCCGCATCGATCGAGGCGAGCATGGCACGCGCCTCGTCGACGGCGCGATTGCCCTCGGCGAAGCGTTGTCGCGATGTCCAGCTTTTCGCGAGCTTCCGCAGGACGCGCGCAGCGGCAAGGGTATGGGCAGGCGTCGTCGCACGCAGTTGCTCGAAGCGCTCGGTCGCTTCGGTGAAGCGCCCGCTGATCTGCAGGACGTCGCCGAGGCGCTCGCTCAGCATGCGGATGCGATCGCCGTCACCGGGATCCGCCAATCGCAATGCCGATTCCAGGTAGCCGATTTCCTCGCGGCTCGCGAACGCCTTCGCCGCGAGCTTCGACGCCTGCTCGTAGCGCAGTGATGCCGTGGCGCGCTCGTCGGCGCGCTCGTGGTGCCAGGCGAGGAGCGCGATGTCGGCTTCGGAGATCTCCGAGGCGCGCTGCGCGAGAAAGGCCGCCGCACCCGCGTGCAATCGGCGCCGGTCCCGCTCCAGCATCCCGTCGTAGGTGACGTCCTGCACGACGGCGTGCACGAAGCGCATCCGGCCGTCGGATTCGGGCTCGACGAGCTGGCGCTCGCAGAGGATCGATAGCGGGAGATCGACGTCGCCCGAGCCGGACTCGCTACGCGCGAGCGCCTCGACGTGGTGGGGCCAGAACGTCGCACCGAGCACCGATGCCCAGCGGAGAACCTGCTTCGCCGTGACCGGCAAACGATCGATGCGCGCGCCGACCGCTGCGTGCAACGATTCGGGGACCGGAAGCGAGGCGATCGTTCCGCGTATCGACAATGTTTCGTCGCGAATCTCCGCAACGCCCTCGTCGACGAGCGAGCGCAGGAACGACATCAGGTAAAACGGATTGCCCTGCGCTTTCGCGCGAATCTGCTCCCGCAGGACGTGCGACGCGTCTTCGCCTGCGAAGGTGCGATCGAGCAGGCCGCGAACCACGTCGTCGGAGAGCGGATGCAACTCGACGACGGACGCCGCGTCGCTTGCGCGCAATTGCTCGATCCAATCACGCGCGAGTCCCGGATCGGGCCGCGTCGTGAATACGAAAAGCACATGCGCGAGGCGGGCATCGCCGGCGAGCGCGCGCAGCAACGCGACGGATGATGCGTCCGCCCAGTGCAGGTCCTCGATGCGGATGACCGCGCTGCGGCCGGCCGTTGCGTCGGCGACGAAGGCCACGGCGGCATTCGTCATGCGCTCGCGCAGCGCCGCCGGCGTGATCGCGGCGAGCGATTGCTCGTATTCCGGGTCGAGGGGCAGCCCGCGGAGTCGCAACACGTACGGACGAATGTCGGCGTGGTCCCCCGCGGGCAGCGCGTCCAGGAATTCGGCGTACGCCGCTTCGACGTCGGCGCGCGCTGCATTGGTCGCAACGCCGACCAGCGCGTCCAGCAGGTCGTGCACGACACCGTAGCTGACGTCGCTGCGGTGATCGTACGCGTTCGCGTCGATCCACCGGAGCGCCGGGTCAGCGCGCGCGCGCAATTCGGCGAGGAGGCGACTCTTGCCCACGCCCGGGTCCGCCATGATGCCGACGGTTCCGCGTGAGTTTGGCGCATCGGGCGCGGCGCGCGCCAGCACGCGCTGCAGTTCGTCGGTGCGGCCGGAGAACGCGAGCTCGATGCCGTCGGCCGGCACGCGCGCATGCGCGGCGCGCACGCCGCGCAGTCGATACACGGTGACGGGCCGGCTCTTGCCTTTCAATGCCAGCGCCGGCAGAGCCTCGAACTCGAACTGCGTCGCCGCGTGTCGAAACGTCGACGGTCCGACCAGCACTTGCCCTGCGGTCGCAATGCCCTCGAGCCGCGCGGCGACGTTCACCGTGTCGCCGGTGACCGAATAGTCGCGCCGCGCGAGCGAACCGACCTCGCCGGCGACGACGGGCCCGCTATTGACGCCGATGTGCAGCCCCAGCGCCAGTCCACGGTCGCCGTTGAAGTGCGCGACGGCGTCGAACATGTCGAGTGCCGCACGCAACGCGTGCTCGACGTGATGCTCGGCCGCGCGCGGCGCGCCGAACACCGCCATGATCTCGTCGCCGATGAATTTGTCGACGCTGCCGCCGTAGCGCTCGATCACGGGGACGAGGCGGTCGAAGAGCGCGTTCACGATCTCGACGGTGGCCTCGGACCCGATGCGCTCGGACATCGCGGTGAAGCCCGCGATGTCGGCGAAGAGCACGGTCACGACCTTGCGTTCGGACGTGCGCGTCGGCAACGTCGCTTCGATGCGCTGTCCGTCGAGCGCCGCCAGCTTCGAGCGAAGCGGCGCGACCGCGACGTCGATCGTGTCGCTGCCCAGCACGTGCCGCTGCCGCTCGAGCGTTTCGATCGTCCGCAACAGCAGGTCGCGGTGGTCGATCGTGCTCAGAGGATCGACGGTCGGCTGCCGCAAGGGGGTCATATCGTCGGAGGCGGGTCGAATCGGACCCGAAACGGGCGTCGCGTTCATCGACGGCTCTGCGCCACGACGTGGCGGACGAAATCGTCGACGTGCGTCGTTGGCGGCGGAAGCTCCTGCGGCATCGCATTCGCGTCGAACGTCTGATCGGTCGTTTCGCCCCAGACGCTCATTCCCATCAGCCGGCTCGGCACGGGGGCGATCGGCCGCAGTAGCGGCGCCATGGCACGCATGACACCGACCGGCACGTAACGAACCTTGGCGCGGCGGCCGGAATGCCGCTCGTACATCGCCACGACCTCGCGGCGCGAGACGTTGTCCGGACCGCCGACGTCGTACGTCCTTCCCCGCGTGCCCGGCGCGGTGAGCGCGATGCACGCATAGCGCGCGAGATCGTCGGCCGCGATGAAGTTCGTCGAGGCGTTGCCGCTCCCGAAGATCGTGGCCGTACCCGATTCGAGGATGGAAAGGCCGAGCAAGCGGTGCACGTGCCATTCCATGATCGCCGAAGGACGCAGGATCGTGCAGTGGAGGCCGCTTTGCCGCAGATAGCCTTCGATCGCGACCTTCGTGCGCATGAAATCGACCGGGTGATCGGGCGCCGCGCCGCGCGCCGACGTATAGACGAAGCGCTTGACGCCGGACGCTTTCGCCACGTCGATCAACGCGCGATGCCCACCGCCGTCGACCGCTTCCGACGCGTACTTGCCGGTGCCCATCAGCGAATGTGCGGCGGCGAGCACGGCATCGGCGCCGTCGCAGGCGCGCGCGAGCGATGGCCGATCGACGAGATCGGCGTGGACGACTTCGGCACCGAGCTTGCGCAGCTCATCGGCACG
>DASTIY010000002.1:0-10289 GCA_035717085.1 Casimicrobiaceae bacterium
TCGATCGCTGAAGGGATCGAGCGTGCGCGCGCGGCGATCGCGAGCGGCGCCGCCTTGCGCAAGCTCGACCTGTTCGTGCGCGCGACACAATCGCTCGCCCGGCAGGAATGACGCAAACGCCGGAATGCGGACCATGAGCGCCGAAGGGCCGCCCCGAGGGCGAACACGCGAGGGCGAAGCACGAGCGTCGTTCGACCCGCCGCAAGCGTGGGGGGGTCATCCCGACAACGACATCCTCGCGCGCATCCTCGCGACGAAGTCCGAGGAAGTGATCGCCGCGCAGGTCGCGCGGCCGGTCGACGTCGTCGAGCGCGAAGCGCGTGCGGCGAGCGCGCCACGTGGATTCGCCGACGCCGTTCGCGCGCGCATCGGCGCGGGCCGGTCCGCCGTGATCGCGGAGATCAAGCGAGCGAGCCCGAGCAAAGGCATGCTGCGCGAGGCGTTCGATCCGGCCGCGATCGCCGCCTCGTACGAGCGTGCCGGGGCGACGTGCCTCTCCGTGCTCACCGATCGTCCGTTCTTCCAGGGCGCTCCCGAATACCTCGTCGCTGCGCGCGACGCGTGCGCGCTCCCGGTGCTGCGCAAGGAGTTCATCGTCGACGAATACCAGGTCGCCGAATCGCGCGCGCTCGGCGCCGACGCCATCCTGCTCATCGTCGCGGCGCTCGACGATTCGCGGCTCGCGGCGCTCGAAGCGTGCGCGAACGAGTTCGGCATGGACGTGCTCGTCGAAGTGCACGATGCCGCCGAGCTCGACCGCGCGCTGCGGCTTGCGACGCCGCTCATCGGCATCAACAACCGCAATCTGCGCACGTTCAACGTATCCCTGCACACGACGGTCGAATTGCTCGCGCGCGTACCGTCCGAGCGGATCGTCGTCACCGAGAGCGGCATCGTCGCGCAGCGCGACGTCGCCCAGATGCGCCGGCATGGCGTCCACGCGTTCCTCGTCGGCGAGGCGTTCATGCGCGCGCCCGATCCCGGCGCGGCATTGACCGCGCTCTTCGGCGCGTCGTAAGACGCGCGATCGCCGCTCATGTCCGCGATCGCCGCCGAGCACGTCAGCAAGATCTGGGCGACGAGCGAAGGCCTCGTGCGCGCGGTCGACGACGTGTCGTTCGCCTTCGACGAGGGCACGCTCAATGTGCTGCTCGGGCCGTCGGGTTGCGGCAAATCGACGACGTTGCGACTGATCGCGGGACTCGAAACGTGCGACGCCGGCCGCATTTCGATCGGCCGGCGCGACGTGACGAAGCTGCCGCCGTCGGCGCGCTCGATCGCGATGGTGTTCCAGAGCTACGCGCTCTTTCCGCACCTTTCGGTCGCCGAGAACATTCTCTTCGGATTGAAGGTGCGCAAGACGCCCGCCGGTGAGCGGCAACAGCGCCTCACGCGGGTCGCCGACTTGCTGGGACTCGCGCCACTGCTTTCGCGCAAGCCCTCGCAACTGTCGGGCGGCCAGCAGCAACGGGTCGCGCTCGGACGGGCGATCATCGCCGAGGCGCCCGTATGCCTGATGGACGAGCCGCTATCGAACCTCGATGCGCAACTGCGCGCGGAAATGCGCCTCGAAATCCGCGCGTTGCAGCGCAAGCTCGGCATGACGATGGTGTACGTCACGCACGACCAGGTCGAGGCGATGTCGATGGCCGACCGCGTGGTGCTGTTGCGTGCGGGGCGCATCGAGCAGAACGGCACGCCGGTGACGCTCTACGAGGCGCCGGCGAACACGTTCGTCGCGCGCTTCATCGGCACGCCGCCGATGAACCTGCTCGACCTCGCCACCGGTCGCGGCGGCGCCGTCATCGCAGGCACCGATGGACCGGTGGTGCTCGATGCGGAACGTGCGAAGGGGAAGCTCGGCGTGCGGCCCGAACACATCCAGCTCGCGTTCGAGAACGGGGTGCGCGGCGGCGTCGACAACGTCGAGTATCTCGGTGGCGACTCGCTCGTGAGCTGCCGCATCGGCGAGCAACCGCTCGCGGTGCGTGTCGCAGGCAGCGTGGGATTGCGTGCGGGTGAAGCGGTGTGGCTGCGCTGGGCGCGCGGTGCGCAGCATTATTTCGAGGCGGACGGCCGGCGTGCGGACACGGAGCCGCGCGAAGCGGCGTCGACGTTGCTGGCGTGACGATTCGATGAGCGACGGTTCTTTTCCAACGAGGGAGGAGTGATGAGGAGCATGTTGCGGTCATGGAAGCGCATCGCGGGCGTCGCGCTCGCCTTGATCACGGGCGCAGCGTTCGCGCAGGCGCCGGTGGAAGTGCCGTTCTTCTATCCGGTGGCGGTCGGCGGCCCGATCACGAAGATCATCGACGGCCTCGCGGCCGACTTCGAGAAGGACAACCCGGGCATCAAGCTGAAGCCGATCTATTCGGGCAGCTACCAGGAATCGATCGCGAAGGCGCTCACCGCCGTGAAAAGCGGCGATCCGCCGGTCACGTCGATCCTGTTGTCGACCGACATGTTCACGCTGATCGACGAGGACGCGATCGTCCCGTTCGACGAGCTCATCAAGACGGCCGATGACAAGAAGTGGCTCGCGAGCTTCTACCCGGCATTCATGGAGAACAGCCAGACGGGTGGCAAGACGTGGGGCATTCCGTTCCAGCGCTCCACGGTCGTCCTCTACTACAACAAGGAGGCGTTCAAGGACGCGGGCCTCGACCCGAACAAGGCGCCGGCGACGTGGACCGAGATGCGCGAGTTCGCGCAGAAGCTCACCAAGCGCGACGCGTCGGGCAACGTGACGCAATGGGGCGTGCAGATTCCGTCGTCGGGCTTTCCGTACTGGTTGTTTCAGGGTCTCGCCATCGAGAACGGCGTCAACCTGATGAACCAGGCGGGTACCGAGGTGTACTACGACAAGCCGGAAGTCGTCGGCGCGCTCCAGTACTGGCTCGACCTCGTCAACAAGTACAAGGTGCATCCGCCGGGCATCGTCGAGTGGGGCACGACGCCGAAGGACTTCTTCGAGCGCAAGGTCGCGATGATGTGGACGACGACGGGCAACCTCACGAACGTCAAGAACAACGCGAAGTTCGACTTCGGCGTCGCGATGCTGCCCGCGGAGAAGCGCCGCGGCAGCCCGACGGGCGGCGGCAACTTCTACATTTTCAAGAAGTCGACGCCGGCGCAGCGCGAGGCCGCGTTCAAGTTCATCAAGTGGATCACGACGCCGGAGCGCGCGGCACAGTGGGGCATCGACACGGGCTACGTGGCGGTGCGCGCCGACGCGTGGGAGACGCCGGTGATGAAGCAATACGTCGCCGGGTTCCCCGCCGCGGCCGTCGCGCGCGACCAGTTGCCGTTCGCGAAGGCCGAGTTGTCGACGCACGACAACCAGCGCGTGACGAAGGCGCTGAACGACGCGTTGCAGGCGGCGCTTACCGGCACCAAGCCTGCCGACCAGGCGCTCAAGGATGCGCAGCGCGAGGCCGATCGGCTGCTACGGTCCTACAAGTGAGCGTATGACCCGAACCCGCGAGTGGATCTACGCGTGGCTGCTGCTCCTGCCGGCAGTCACGCTGCTCGCGCTCTTCACGCACTATCCGGCGGTCGCCAATCTCTGGCACAGCTTCCAGTCGACGCCCAAGGGCAATCGGCCCGCGAAGTTCATCGGTCTCGACAACTACCGCGCGCTCGTCGACGACCCGATCTTCTGGCAGGCGCTCGTCAACAATCTCTGGTACGCGCTCGGCACGATCCCGCTGTCGATCGCACTCGCGATCTTGATGGCGGTGTTCGTGAACCAGCGGCTCCCGGGACGCGGGTTCCTGCGCCTCGCCTACTTCACGCCGACGATCCTTCCGATGATCGCCGTCGCGAACATCTGGCTCTTCTTCTACACGCCGGGCTACGGCCTGCTCGACCAGATCACCGGCGCGCTCGGCTTCGCGCACCACAACTGGCTCGGCACGCGAAGCACGGCGCTGCCCGCGATCATGGTGGTGACGATCTGGAAGGAAGCCGGCTTCTTCATGATCTTCTACCTCGCGGCGCTGCAGTCGATGTCGCCGCATCTCGCCGAAGCCGCGGCGATCGAAGGCGCGTCGCGCAGCTACTATTTCCGCCGCGTGACGCTGCCCCTGCTGATGCCGACGACGCTCTTCGTGCTCGTCAACGCGATCATCAACGCGTTCCGCCTCGTCGACCACATCGTCGTGATGACGCGCGGCGGCCCGGACAACGCGACCGCCCTGCTGCTCTACTACATCTTCGAGATCGGCTTCCGCTTCTGGGATTCGTCGTACGCCGCGGCGCTCACGATGGTGCTCCTCGTGCTGCTCGCTGCCGTGGCCATCGGACAGTTCGTGTTCCTCGAGCGGCGCACGCACTATCAGTGACATGAGCACCGTCGTTCCCCCGGGCGGGACGCTCGCATTCTCCGACGACGACGCGCTAAGGCGCGTCCGCCCGTCGATCGGCGGTGTCGTCCGCGTCACGAACCCGTTCGCGCGCTCGCTCGAGGTCACCGGTGCGTGGCTGCTCGGCATCCTGTGGGTGCTGCCGCTCGTCTACGCGTTCTGGACGGCATTCCACCCCCCGGCGTACTCGACGAACTTCACGCTCGATGCACCCCTGACGCTCGCCAATTTCGTCAAGGCCTGGCAGGCGGCGCCGTTCGCGCGTTATTTCGTCAACACGGTGCTGCTCGTCACGATGGTGCTCGCCGCGCAACTCGTGCTCGTCACGCTCGCCGCCTACGCGTTCGCGCGCTTCACCTTTCCGGGCCGCGACGTGCTCTTCGCGCTCGTGCTCGTGCAACTGATGATCATGCCCGACGTGCTGATCGTCGAGAACTACCGGACGATGACCGCGCTGGGCATCAAGGACACGATCCTGTCGATCGGCCTGCCGTACATGGCGAGCGCGTTCGGCATCTTCCTGTTGCGGCAGACGTTCAAGACGGTGCCGCGCGAACTCGACGAAGCCGCGCGCGTCGAAGGCTGCTCGCCGCTTTCGACGCTGTGGAAGGTCTACGTGCCGCTCGCGCGACCCACTTACATCGCCTACGGACTCGTGTCGATCTCGTACCACTGGAACAATTTCCTGTGGCCGTTGATCATCACGAACTCGGTCGAGTCGCGGCCGGTCACGGTCGGCCTGCAGGTGTTCTCGGCCACCGACCAGGGCATCGACTGGTCGATCATCAGCGCCGCCACGCTGATGACGAGCGGCCCGCTGCTCGTCGCGTTCCTGCTGTTCCAGCGGCAGTTCGTGCAGTCGTTCATGCGGGCGGGAATCCGCTGATGGTCGTCATCACGTGGAACGTGCAATGGTGCCGCGGCGTCGACGGCAACGTCGATCCCGCGCGCATCGTGTCGGAAGCGAAGCGCCTCGCGGACTTCGACGTGCTGTGCCTGCAGGAGATCGCCGACAACTACCCCGACCCGCGACTCGCCGGCAGCGACGGCGGCGATCAGTTCGCCCGTCTCGCCGAACTGCTGCCGGATTGCACGCCGATCCCCGGCGTCGCGGTCGATCAGCCGGCGGACCGCCAACGCCGGCGGCGCTTCGGCAACATGATCCTGTCGCGGCTGCCGGTGCGCCAGGTCTATCGCTACCTGCTGCCTTATCCGTGCGACGCGGGCGTGCCCGGCATGCCGCGCATCGCGATCGAGGCGGTCGTCGCCGCGCCGGGCGGGGACGTCCGCGTGATCACGACGCACCTCGAGTACTACTCGGAGAGGCAGCGGATGGCGCAGGTCGACGCGCTGCGCGCAATTTATGCCGAGGGGCATGCGTACGCGCGCGATGCGCAGGTGACGATGACCGACGGCGGGCCGTTCCAGACGTTCGTGCGGCCGCCGTTCGCGATCATCACCGGCGATTGCAACTTCGAGCCCGGCTCGCCGGAATACCGGCGCATGCTCGCGCCGTTCGGCGACGAAACGCCGCTGCTTCGCGACGCGTGGACCGTCGCGCATCCCGGTGAGCCGCATCCGGCGACCTTCAAGATCTACGAGAAGAAGCATCCCGACGAGCCGTTGCTGCATTGCGACTTGATTTTTGTCGGTGACGAACTGCGAACGCGCGTGCGCGCGGTCGACGTCGACCAGGAGACGCAGGCATCGGATCACCAACCCGTCGTCCTGACGCTCGCGGATTGAACGTGGCGGTCGATGAGCGCATGACCGGGGAAACCACGAAGCGGCGCGTCGACATCGTCGTGGCTGCCGGCGCCGATGCCGACGCGGCGATCGGCTGCGTTCGCGCGGTGCTCGGCGCACCGAACGCGACGACATTCGACGTCATCGTCGCCCTCGACGCTCGTGCCGGCGCGCATTTCGACGAGGCGTTCGCCGCGTCCCGCGACACGCGCGTTCGCCGGGTGACCGCCGACCCTTCGACGCGTGAAGCGCTCGATGCGGCGCTCGGCGGTCGTGGCGACCGCGACGTCGTGGTGCTCGCAGCGGACGCGCGCGTGCACGGCGACTGGCTCGACCGGCTCGTCGCGCACGCTCGGCGTGATGATCTGACGGGCATCCTCGGAACGTTCACGAACGCCGGCGGCACGGCGACCTACTCATCGCCCGATGATCGCGACGAGGCGGACGCCGGGGCCGCAAAACTCGACGATGTGTTCGCCGCAGCGAACCGCGGGCGCAGCTTCGACGTCGCCGTCGTCCGCGGCCCGTGCCGCTACGTCACGCGCGCGGCGCTGCGCGCGCTCGGCCTGTCCGCCGGGACGATCGTCGACGCGCGGCTTGCGACCGATCTCTCGGAACGCGCATCGCGTGCGGGCGTGCGCAACGCGATCGCCGGCGACGTGTACGTCATGCGTACATCCAAGGAGACGACGAACACGGCCGACGACGACGCTGCCGACACGAACACGGCGGGTGGGTTGCGTACGCTTGCGCGTCGCGTCGACCTCGCCCGCGTTGCCGCATCGCCGCGTCCTGCGCTGGTGTTCGTCTCCCACGGCTGGGGCGGTGGCGTGCGCCGGCACATGCAGGATCTGGCCGCGCTCGTCGCCGATCGCGCGGAGGTTCTTCATCTCGAACCCGCCGGTCCGGCGCACGTGCGCCTGTCGTGGTGGCGTGCCGGCGAAAGCTTCGCCGCGCGTTTCGCGTTGCCCGAGGAGCTCGACGCGCTCGTCGCGACGCTCCGTGCCGCGGGTACCGCGCGGCTGCATTTCCATCACGTGCACGGAATGCCGAAGACGATCCTCGCGCTCCCCGACGCGCTCGACGTGCCGTACGACTGCACGCTGCACGACTACTACGCGATCTGTCCGCAATACCATCTCGCCGATGCGAACGGCCGTTACTGCGGCGAGCCCGACGCGGCCGGTTGTGCGGCGTGCCTCGCCGAGCGTCCGCCGCAATGGGGGCTCGACATCGGCGCGTGGCGCGCGCTGTTCGCGCCGTTCCTCGCGCGCGCCGGGCGCGTGATCGCACCGTCCGAGGACGTCGCCGCCCGCACGCGCCGCTATTTTCCATCGCTGTCGATCGCCGTCTGGCCGCACCCCGAACGCGCGCTCGCGCGAGCACCCGCGATCGTGCGCGTGGTGCTGCTCGGCAACCTCTCGCCCGAGAAGGGCCTCGACGTCGTCGCGGCGTGCGCGCGCGATGCGCGTTCGCGCAATGTGCCGATTGCATTTCGCGTGCTGGGCGCCACCGCAAGGCCGTTGCCGCAATGGCCGGAAGCGCCGCTGTCGGTGCACGGCTCGTACGACGACGAACAGCTCGTCGCCTTGCTCGCCGCGGAGCGCGCCGACGTGCTGTTCTTTCCCGCGCAGGTGCCCGAGACGTATTCGTACACGCTGACCGTGGCGCTCGCGAGCGGCATCCCGATCGTCGCCTCCGCCATCGGCGCATTTCCCGAGCGCGTGGCGGACCGTCCCAACGTGCTGACGTTGCCGCTCGACGCGCCTGCGCCCGCCTGGAACGAGGCGCTGCTCGCGGCCGCGCAGCTGCCGACGCTGCCCGTCGAGGCGACGACGGCCGAGCGCCCCACGCTTCGCGCGGCATCCTGACGCCAACGACGATGGATCCGCAGCGCTACGCCGAGCGTTATCTCGCGCCGCTGCCCGTCGCGAAGTCCGCACGCGACGTCGCATTGCCCGAGCTCGACGCGCATCACTTCACGGACGACGCTGCGTCGGCGTCGCCGATGTCGCTCGCGCAACTCGTAGCGGCCGGCGTCGATTGTGGTCATGCCGAGGCGCGCGTAGAGCTCAAGCGACGCAGCGCCGCGGCCGACGAGGAGCTCGCGCGCCTCGCGGCGAATGGACCACGCGCGACCGACGCACTCGCTGCGGAACTGCTCGACGCCACGCGCGACTTGATGGTGCTGCGCTCGCGCACGCAATCGCTCGAAGCGGACGAGGCCGCGTTGCGCGCCCGTGTCCACGAGCTCGAATCGTCGACGATCTGGCGACTGACCCGGCCGGTACGCGTCGCCGGGAGCCGCGTGAAGATCGGCGCGGGTACCGCGCGCATGTACTGGCGTACGCTGCGTCAGCTCCCGCGCTATGCGGGTGTGGCCGCGACGATCCTGCGCGAGGACGGCGCGCGCGCGCTCGCGGCACGCGCCGCGCGCAAGCTGCGTGCGCGTCGCGGTTATCGCGCACCACCGGCGACGACGTACGCGCTGGAAGAGACGATCGTGCCGCTCGTGGTCCGCACGTCGGCGGCGCCCCGCGCATCGATCGTCATTCCCGCGTTCGGGGAGCCGTTGCTGACGTTCAGCTGCCTCGCGAGCATCGCGCGAAACACGCGCGGCGACTTCGAGGTGATCGTCGTCGACGACGCATCCCCCGAGCCGCTCGCCGCCGCGCTCGCCGGCGTGGAAGGCGTGCGCTTCGAACGCAACGCCGCGAACCAGGGCTTCATCGCAACGTGCAATCGCGGCGCAGCGCTTTCGCGCGGCGAATACGTCGTGTTCCTCAACAACGACACGCTCGTCACCGCCGGCTGGCTCGACGCACTCCTCGGAACGTTCGATGCGCGTCCCGATGCGGGTCTCGTCGGCGCGCGGCTCATTTACCCCGACGGACGCCTGCAGGAGGCGGGCGGCATCGTCTGGCGCGATGGCAGCGCCTGGAACGACGGGCGCGACGACGACGCGGCGCGTCCGGAATACGGCTACCTGCGCGAGGTCGACTATTGCTCGGGCGCGTGCCTCGCCGTTCCGCGCGGGCTGTTTTGCGAGCTCGGCGGATTCGATGCGCAGTTCGCGCCCGCCTACTACGAGGACGTCGACCTCGCCTTTCGCGTCCGCGCGGCGGGACACAAGGTCTTCTATCAGCCGGCGGCGACGATCGTGCATTTCGAGGGACGCACATCGGGCACCGACGAGACGCGCGGCATCAAGCGCCACCAGACGATCAACCGTGGCGTGTTCGAGAAGCGCTGGGCGCACGTACTCGCCGGCCATGCGCCCAACGGCGTGCGCGTGGAACTCGAGCGCGACCGCTATGCGACGAGACGAATGCTCGTCATCGACGCGTGCATGCTGACGCCCGACCAGGATGCAGGCTCGGTGCGCATGCGGGCGATCCTCGAGCTCGCGACGTCGCTGTCATGCAAAGTCACGTTCGTCGCCGACAACCTCGAGCACCGCGAGCCGTACGTCGGCGAGCTGCAGCGGCGTGGCGTGGAGGTGCTGTTCCACCCGTACGTGCGCTCGATCCCTGAATTGCTCGTCACGCGTGGCCGCGATTTCGACGTCATCGTCGTGTCGCGGCATTACGTCGCGGCACGGCACCTCGAAACGATCCGCAAGGCGGCGCCGGACGCGCTCGTCGTCTTCGACACCGTCGACCTGCACTTCCTGCGCGAGGAGCGACTCGCCGCGCTGAATGGCAGCCGTGCCGCGACGCTCGCTGCGCGCTCCAAGCGCGACGAGGAGCTCGCGTTGATCGCGCGCGCCGACGTGACGCTGGTCGTGTCCGAAGTCGAGCGCGACGTGCTGCGCGAGCTCGCGCCGGCGTCGCAGACGATGCTGCTGTCGACGATCCACGAGCCGATCGCCGAGGTCGCGCCATGGGAAGGGCGGCGCGGCATCCTCTTCGTCGGCGGCTTCCAGCATCCGCCGAACGCCGATGCGATCCGCTGGTATGCAAAAGAGATCCTGCCGCACGTACGCGCTCGCCTGCCCGGCGTGAAGACGTACGTGATCGGCAGTCGCGCGACCGCTTCGATCGAGGCGCTCGCCTGCGACGACCTCGTGATCCTCGGCTACGTGCCCGACATCGCGCCGTATCTCGCGTCGTGTCGCGTGTCGATTTCGCCGCTGCGCTACGGCGCCGGCGTGAAGGGCAAGATCAACACGGCGATGAG
>DASTIY010000003.1:0-9402 GCA_035717085.1 Casimicrobiaceae bacterium
CGGATCGATGTTGCCGCTGCCCGACGGACGCGCCGAGGTCCGCTTCGCGCTCGTCGACGTCGTGAAGCAGGCGGCGCTCGTGCAGATGAACTTCACCGTGACGCCGCAGCAGTTCCGCATCACGGCGCACAAGATCGCCGACATCATCTATGAAAAGCTCACCGGCGACCGCGGCGTCTTCTCGACGCGCATCGCGTACATCACCAAGCAGGGTCCGCGCTACCAGCTGCTCGTCGCCGACGCCGACGGCTTCGGCCCGCAGACGATCGTGTCGTCGAACGAGCCGCTGCTCTCGCCGCGCTGGTCGCCCGACGGCTCGCGCCTCGCGTACGTCTCGTTCGAAAGCCGCAAGCCCGTCGTGTACGTGCAGTCGCTCGACACGGGGCAACGGCACGCGGTCGCCAACTTCCGCGGCAGCAATTCGTCGCCCGCGTGGTCGCCCGACGGCCGCAAGCTTGCGGTGACGTTGACCAAGGACGGTGGCTCGCAGGTCTACCTGATGAATCCCGACGGCAGCGGCGTCACGCGCGTTTTGACGTCGCAGGCAATCGATACCGAAGCGAGCTTTACGCCCGACGGCCAGTCGCTCGTGTTCACGTCCGACCGTGGCGGCACGCCGCAGATCTACCGCGCAAGCCTGCTCGGCGGGCAGGTCGAGCGATTGACGTTCGAGGGAACGTACAACGTGTCGCCGCGCCCGCTGCCCGATGGCAAGGGCATCGTGTTCGTGCGCCGTGACGGTGGACGCTTCCAGGTGGCGACGCTCGATTACGCGACGCGGCAAGTGCAGGTGCTGACGCAGGGCCCGAACGACGAAAGCCCGAGCGTCGCGCCGAACGGCAAGCTCGTCATCTATGCGAGCCGCGAAGGCGGCCACGGCATTCTCGCCGCGGTCTCCATCGACGGACGCGTGAAACAACGGCTCGTCGCGCCCGCGACCGACGTGCGCGAGCCGGCTTGGGGACCGTTCCCGCGGTCATGAGGTTCCGATCCTTCGGACGCGCGCCGGTCGCGACGCGCCCGACTTTCCTGCAGGAGGTGTGATGCGCAATTTTCTACTGGTCGCGTTCATCGCGGCCGCATTGGTCGGTTGCTCCACGACGCCGACGACGGAAGCGCCGATCGAGGACAAGGGCGCGGCGGGCGCAACGGCGCCTGGTGCCGGCGGTGCGGTCACCGGGGGCGCGCAGGGCGGCAGCGTGTCCGGGGCGCAGTCCGGCGCGGGCGGTCTCGGCGCCGACGAATTGCGCAATCCGAACAGCATCCTGTCGAAGCGCAGCATCTATTTCGACTTCGACAGCTTCGTCGTCAAGGACGAGTACCGGCCGCTCGTCGAGGCGCACGCGCGCTACCTGCAGTCGCACGCGAACGCGCGGATGACGATCCAGGGCAACACCGACGAGCGCGGCTCGCGCGAATACAACATCGCGCTCGGCCAGAAGCGCGCCGACGCCGTGAAGCGGATGATGACGCTGCTCGGCGCGCGCGATAACCAGATCGAGACGGTGAGCTTCGGCGAGGAGCGCCCGAAAAACCCCGGCCACGACGAGTCCGCGTGGGCGGAGAATCGGCGCGACGACATCCTGTACGCCGGCGAGTGAATCCAGACGCCCTCTCCCCCGGAAGGGGAGAGGGTTGGGGTGAGGGGTTATGCAGATTGCCTCGATGAAAGCAACGCTTCGGACGTGCGCGCTCGGTATCGCCCTCACCCTTGCAGCGCACGCCGCCAACGCCGCGATCTTCCCCGACGACGAGGCGCGCCGGCGCATCGAGGACACGAACATCCGGCTCTCGCAGCTGCAGCGCCAGATCGAGGATCGGCTGGCGGCGATGGACCAGCAACTGAAGAGCGGCGGCATCGCCGACCTCGCCAATCAGATGCAGGTGCTGCAGTCGGAGATCGCGAAGCTGCGCGGACAGGTCGAGGTCGTCACCTACGAGCTCGAGCAGTCGCAGAAGCGGCAGCGCGACCTCTACGTCGATCTCGACACGCGGATGCGCAAGCTCGAGTCGGCGGCGGCCGCAGCGGCTGCGGAGAAGGCCGCCGCGGCGAATGCCGCCAATGCGAACGGCGGCGAGAACGGCGCTGCGCCGCCGTCTGCCAATGCTGCCCCACCGGGCAGCGCGGCGACTCCGCCGAGCGCGCCTCCTGCGGCAGCCATGCCGCCCCCCGGTCCCGTCGCCGCGTTGCCGCCGGTGCGCAACTCGCAGGATGGCGTGGCCGAGCAACGCGCGTACGACGCGGCGCTCGATCTCTTCAAGCGCGGCGATTACGGCGGCGCCGTCACCGCGTTCTCGTCGTTCGTGAAAACGTATCCGCGCAGCCAGCTCGCCTCGTCGGCGCAGTTCTGGCTCGGCAGCGCGCAATACGCCAAGCGCGACTACCGTGGCTCGATCGCGACGCAGCGACAATTGCTGAAGGACTATCCCGACAGCGGCAAGGCGCCCGAGGCGATGCTCAACATCGCGTCCGCGCAGACCGACATGGGCGATGCCGCCGCCGCGCGCCGCACGCTCGAGCGGCTGATCTCGCAATATCCGAAGAGCGAGGCGGCGACGCGCGCGAAGCAGCGGCTGGGGATGCGATAGCGCTATTCGGCTATTCGGCTAATGGGCGCGGCGTGCCTGCGCGCCTACGATTTGCGGGGTGCGCGCAACGCCGCTCCTCCAGACACGGGTCGTCATCGCCTCCGATGCATTTGCCGAGGTCGTGGTTTGGCGTCTTCCAAGGACGCATACGGGTTCACGGCATCGCGTCAAGTATCGCCTGGCCTACGTCGTGGCTGGAGAATGCGTGGTCCGATACGACAACGAGCAGGCAAAGGGCGACCACAAACACTACGGCACAGCCGAGGAGGCCTATCATTTCTCGACGCCGGAACGGTTGATAGCCGACTTCGCGCGCGATATCGAAAGGTGGAACCGTGAGCATGGTCGTCCTTGAAGTGCGTCCGCTTCACGAGGAACTCACGAAAGTGGCATCCGCCATGCGCTCCGGCGCGCCCGAGCCGAACGCGCGCATCGCCTTTGCTACACCGGAATTGCTCTTGCAGGTTCTCACGCTTGGACGATGGGTGCTCCTCAAAACGTTGTGCGGAGCAGGCCGCATCACCATCGCGGAAGTAGCGCGACGGCTGAATCGCGACGTGATGGGAGTCGAAGACGACGTTCGCGCGCTAGCGGATGCGGGAATGGTCGAGTACGCCAACGGGCAAGTGGAATTTCCATTCGATCGCATCAAGGTCGAATTCATGCTGGAAGCGGCGTAAGCAATCCGGGCATCGGTGCGTCCCCCTTCCCAAGCACCATTCGCCTCACGCGTGGTCCGGTGGCAGCGGAAGCACGGGCGCCGCGATCTGCCATGGCAGCAGACACGCGACGCGTATCGGATCTGGTTGTCGGAGATCATGCTGCAGCAGACGCAGGTCGCGACCGTCCTGCGTTATTACGAACGCTTCATCGACGCATTTCCCGATGTCGCGACGCTCGCTGCAACACCGGTCGGCCGCGTGCTCGAGCTATGGAGCGGTCTCGGGTATTACCGCCGCGCGCATCATTTGCATGCCGCGGCGCGCGAAGTCCTCGAGCGATTCGACGGTCGCTTTCCGACCGATTCGCGGACACTCGCCACGCTCCCCGGCATAGGCCGCACGACGGCCGCAGCGATCGCGGCCTTCGCCTCGCATGAGCGCTGTGCGATCCTCGACGGCAACGTCAAGCGCGTGATCGCGCGCCATCGCGGCATCGACGGATGGCCCGGAACTCCTCGCGTCGCGGCGATGCTGTGGCGCGAAGCCGAGAACCTGCTGCCTTTGCGCGGCGACATGACGGCGTACACGCAAGGCATGATGGATCTGGGCGCAACCGTTTGTGCACGCGCGAAACCGCTCTGCGCCGCGTGCCCGGTCGCCGACGATTGCGTCGCCCGCCTTCAACGACGCGTAGATCGATTGCCGGCGCCGCGGCCGAAGAAAGTGCTGCCTCGCCGCGAGATCGTCGTGTTGCTGATCGAGCACGAGGATCGCGTGCTACTCGAACGCCGGCCGCCAACGGGTGTATGGCCGGGGCTGCTGAGCCTTCCCGAAATCAGCATCGACGACGAGATTGCCTCGGTGATCGAATTGCGCTTCGGCGCAACCGCGTATACGAGCGAGCCACTCGCGTCGATGACGCACGTGTTCACGCACTTCGCGCTCGAAATGCGGCCTGTGCACGTCGTGCTGAAGGCCGGCCCATCGTATGCGGCGATGGCTACGCACGAGTGGGTGTCCCTCGACGCTGTTGTCGCCGCGGCGTTGCCGGCCCCGATGCGCGGGTTGCTGCGGCAGAGGCGCGCAGCGAACGCGACTGGGAATTGCAGCTATGATCAGCGATGAAAACCGGCATCGACGGGCGGAAGACCGGTCGATATGGACGGCACACTAAGTGCAATACCCCAACCACGTCGCCACCCTCGTCGTCGCGCTCGCCTTCGGGTTGGCGTTCGTCTTCGGCGCAGTCGCCCAGCGCGTGAGCTTCTGCACGATGGGCGCGATCGCCGACATCGCGAATTTCGGCGACTGGCGCCGCATGCGCATGTGGCTTCTCGCCATCGCCGTCGCCATCGCCGGCACGGGTGTCATGCAGTCGCTGGGCTGGATCGACACCGGCAAATCGATCTACACGTCGGCGCAGGTGCCGTGGCTGTCGCACGTCGTGGGCGGCTTCCTCTTCGGCTTCGGCATGACGCTCGCGTCGGGGTGCGGGAGCAAGACGCTGCTTCGCATCGGCGCCGGCAATCTCAAATCGCTGATCGTTCTCGTGTTTCTCGCAGCCGGTGCGTACATGACGCTCAAGGGTGCCTTCGCGCCGCTGCGCGCGTTCGGCCTCGACGTCGTGCGCTTCGACGTCGGTGCGAAATCGTCGGATCTGCCGGCGCTCGCCATCGCGACCGGCGTGACGAGCGCGCGCGCATGGCTGCCGCTCGTCATCGCCGCGGCGCTCGCGGTCTTCGTCTTCGGCAACCGCGACTTCTGCGGCTCGCGCGAGTACGTCATCGGCGGCCTCGTCATCGGGGCGGTCATCGTCGGCGGCTGGTACGTCACCGCGCATCTCGGTTACCTGCCCGAAGACCCGCAGACGCTGGAGGAGAAGTTCGTCGCGACGAACTCGGGGCGTGCGGAGTCGTACAGCTTCGTCGCGCCGACCGCGTACCTGCTCGAGCTCCTTTTGCTGTGGACCGATCGATCGCGCATCGTCACGTTCGGCATTGCCGGTGTTCTCGGCATGCTGCTCGGCGCCGCGGCCGTCGCCCTCGCGACGCGCGCGTTTCGTTGGGAAACGTTCGCCTCCGTCGAGGACATGTCGAATCACGTCGTCGGCGGCCTGCTCATGGGTTTCGGCGGCGTGACGGCGCTGGGCTGCACGATCGGCCAGGGCATCAGCGGCGTGTCGACGCTCGCCGTCGGCTCGTTCATCGCGCTCGGCGCGATCATCGCCGGATGCGTCAGCGCCCTCAGATACCAGACGTGGCGCATCGAGCGCATGGATCTGCGCGCTTCCCGTCGGCCGGCGGGAAGTTCCGCCGGCGCGGTGATGTAGCATAAGCCGCGACCCACGCGTCAACCGACGCCTCGGTCGGCCGTTCTTGTCGTTGCCATGATCATCTTCGAGCTCGCGTGCGCGCACGGACATCGTTTCGAGGGCTGGTTCGCCTCGGGCGACGAATTCGTGCGCCAGCAGGAGCAATCGCTCGTCGCCTGCCCGATCTGCGACGATGCGCATGTCGAGCGCCTGCCTTCCGCACGCGTCAGCGTTTCGAAGGGCGCGGCGCGCGACAACGCGCCGCCGGCCGAGCCGAGCGAGGAGCGTGACGCGCCAACGCCCGCGGCAGCCGGCCTGCCGGGCGAGGTCGTGGCCAAGTTGCGCGAGATCGTGCGCAACACCGAGAACGTCGGACGCCGCTTCCCCGAGGAAGCGCGCAAGATCCACTATCAGGAAGCGCCCGCGCGCGCGATCCGCGGGCAGGCGTCGCGCGACGAGGCGAAGGCGCTCACCGAAGAAGGCATCGACTTCACTTCGCTGCCGGCGTTCCTCACGAACGACACGCACTAGTTCGCAGCGGCCGTCGATCGGCCATCTTTACCGACGTCGTTGCAAGCGGTTCGATTCGCGCGCGAGTCCTCGTCGCGTCCATCGATAGAACGGCTCTATCCGCAATATCCGCCGCGCGACGCGCGCACGCGTGCGCGAAACCACGCCCAGCGTTTCGCAACTGCGCGGAATGGACATTGCTAATTCGAACGCGCGGCCTTTGTGCGAAGGCCTTTCATTACCCATTTGCAGAAGGAGTCAACGAATGTTCGCTCACAACAAGCGACTGCAATACACGGTGCGCGTGTCGGAAACGAACCCCGTGCTCGCGAACCTGATGCTCGAGCAGTTCGGCGGCCCGCAGGGCGAACTGGCGGCGGCGATGCGCTACTTCACGCAGGCCATCGCCGAGGATGACCCCGGTCGCCGAGACATGCTCTACGACATCGCGACCGAGGAGCTGTCGCACCTCGAGGTCATCGGCACCATCGTCTGCATGCTGAACAAGGGCATCAAGGGAGCCGTTGCCGAGGGGCTCGCCGAGCAGGGCGAGTTGTTCCGCAAGCTGAACCAGGGCGGCGACAGCCACGTCACGTCGCTGCTCTACGGAGGCGGCGCGGCGCTCACGAACTCGGGCGGCGTGCCGTGGACCGCCGCATACATCGACACGATCGGCGAACCTACCGCGGACCTGCGGTCGAACATCGCGGCGGAAGCGCGCGCCAAGATGATCTACGAGCGTCTCATCAACGTGACCGACGACGCCGGCGTCGCGGAAGCGCTCGGCTTCCTGATGACGCGCGAGGTGGCGCATCAAAAGGCGTTCGAGAAGGCGCTTTATTCGATCGAGCCGAATTTTCCGCCGGGCAAACTGCCGGGCGAGCCGCAGTTTCGCGACAAGTACTACAACATGTCGATCGGCGAAGGCGACATGCGCGGTCCATGGAATCAGGGCGAGCAGTGGGATTACGTCGACGCGCCGATCACCAACGCCGATCCGAGTGGCGATGGCAGCTTCTCGGTAAAGATGACCGCCGATCAGAAGGAGCTCGCGAAGCGCATGGGCGTGCGCCTCGCTTCCGATCTGGATTCCGATCCGACGACCGGCGCGGACCTCGGTGCGGGACCGGGCGCAGGGGCCGTCACCGGCGAGAGCGCGCTGGCCGACGAAGGCGTGCCGCAGCCGGCCGAGGGCGGTCGATCGAAACGGGAGCGCACCTCGACGCGCAGCGATCGTCGCTGACCACGCGCAGCTCGCATGTCGCCGCAGCAGCTCGTCGGCACGCTCGCTCCCGAGCGCGCGCCGGGTGCGCTGCGGCGCTTTCTCGTCTATCTGGGTCCGGCGACGCTCGTCAGCGTCGGCTACATGGATCCGGGCAACTGGGCAAGCGATCTCGAAGCGGGCGCGCGCTTCGGCCATTCGCTGCTATGGGTGCTGGTCGTCGCGAACGCGATCGCGCTCCTCGTGCAAACGCTCGCGGCGCGACTCGGCGTCGTTGCCCGGCTCGATCTCGCGCAGGCGTGTCGCGCGTGCTACCCGCGTGCCGTGTCGAACGCGCTCTTCGCCCTGTGCGCACTCGCGATCATCGCCTGCGATCTCGCCGAAGTGCTCGGCAGTGCCGTCGCGATCAACCTCCTGTTCGGATTGCCGCTCGTTTGGGGCGCGCTCGTCACTGCGCTCGACGTCTTCGCGCTGCTCGCGTTGCGCCGTCTCGGTGTCCGGCGGCTGGAGGCGATCGTCGTCGTGCTCGTGCTCACCGTCGGCGCCTGCCTTGCCGTCGAATCGTGGCTCGTGGAGCCGGCGACGCGTTCGCTCGCGGGCATGTTCTCGCCGCGTCTCGACGCCGCGAGCTTGTACGTCGCGGTCGCGATGCTCGGCGCGACCGTGATGCCCCACAACCTGTACCTGCATTCGTCGCTCGTGCAGACGCGCGTGATGCCGACGACCGACGACGCGCAGCGGCGCGCGTTGCGGTACAACTTCGTCGATACGCTGATAGCGCTGAACGTGGCCTTCGTGATCAACGCGTCGATCCTCGCGCTCGCGGCGGACGTGTTCCACGCCAACGGCATCGTCGTGACGGACCTCCGCGAGGCTCAGCGATTGCTCTCGCCGCTCCTCGGCACGAGCCTCGCGGGCATCTTGTTCGCGGTGGCACTGCTCGCGGCGGGCCAAAGCTCGACGATCACCGGAACGCTCGCGGCGCAGATCGTGATGCAGGGATTCCTCGGTCTGCGCGGATCGCCGGTGATGGTGCGCATGGTCACGCGCGGCATCGCGATGCTGCCAGCCGTGCTCGTCCTCGCGCTACTCGGCGACGACTCGACCGTCATGCTGCTCGTCGCCACTCAGGTGGTGCTGAGCCTGCAGTTACCGTTCGCCCTCGTACCGCTGATCCGATTCACATCGTCACGACAGGTCATGGGTGCGCGTGCGAGCGGCGCTTTCGTCAGTGCCATCGCCGCAGTCGCGGCGTTGCTCGTGATCGCCTGCAATGTGTGGCTCGTCGTGCAGACATTCGGCGTTCAGCGCGGCACCGCAATGTGGATGCTGCTCGCGGCGTTGCTCGTCGGTGCATTCGCGTTGCTTGCGTATCTCGCGGTAGCACCGCTGCGAATCGAGGATCGGACGGTCGACACGATGTCGAAGGATCCAGCGCCCCTGAAGCGGCGTTGATGGGAACCCGGCCGTTATAATCGACGGCTTCCAGGGGCCGTTAGCTCAGCCTGGTAGAGCAGCGGACTTTTAATCCGTTGGTCGCTGGTTCGAGTCCAGCACGGCCTACTCTTGTGTCGAGCCGTTCGTCGCCTCGCCACGCTGAAGCATGCTCTTCGTCGCGACGTTTGACAGAATGACCCTCGTCGCGCACGCAATCGGCTGATACGCCGGCCGGCCATCAGCGGCACGCGAAGCGACACGACTTTCCATCGCTTCGGCCCTTCATCGGCCGATGCATCCGGCCCACACGAAGCCGGACGATGTAAGGGGGAGACATGAGAAAGCTGGGGGTCGTTGCCTGCTCGGGGCTCGTCGCTGTCGCGCTCGTCGCCGCGGCGCAGAACGTGGATGTGCGGCGGCCCTACTGGCCTCGCATCAAGGGTTCGCCGGTCGTCAAGGAATGGTATTCGGACATTCCCTGGCACCAGAAACTCGGCACGTTCGCGGGGAACGAAATCGACGAGGCGTTGATCCTCCCCTACGACGCGCTCGGTGCCGACGAGAAGTCCTTTTGCGCCAAACACAACATGGCGCAAGAGGATTGCATGCTCGAACTCGGCATCAACAACATTCTCGGCATGCAGAGAACCGACACGCTCTACGATCCGCAC
>DASTIY010000004.1:0-5532 GCA_035717085.1 Casimicrobiaceae bacterium
GAACGATCAAGGACATGAAGTCGGCTTCCACCTCGCGCGCGGCACGCGCGCGCCGCGAGAACGCCTGACATGGGCGCGATGTTCGCGTTCCTTTCCCCCGTATCGCGCGATACCGCCGATCCGATCGTTTCCGTCAAGTCGGTGCAGACTTGGCTGAAGCAATTGCCGTCGCTCGACGTGCTGGCGCGCCAGCAACTCGTGTTGCGCGCGTTCGACGAGATGCGCCAGTCGCGGCGGCCGATCGACATCGCGCGCGCCGAGGCCCTGCAGTATGCCGACGCCGCGCTTGGCGCCGATCGCCGGCAGCTTTTCAAGCAGTACGTCGAGAGTCTCGAATCGGCGCCGAAAGTTTCCGAGAAGATCTGGCAGGGCAGCCTCGATCTCGCACAGGCATTGATTTCCGCGTACCAGCGCGTGCTCGAAGCGGCGCTCGCCCCCGTTGCGAACGGACGCTTCAAGCCGCAGGTGCCGATCCTCTTCGCGCGACTGATCCACCATTACGGCAGCGACGCGAAGCTTCGCGTGTGCCGCCACGAGCGCTGGATCCCCGCGAAATGGCTCGAGGTGCATCGCGCTTACATGCGCGCGATCGAGCTCGGCGTCGATCGCGTCGCCACGTCGCTCGGCGCGGCCGGTGGTCATGCGACGTCGTGGACCGTCGAGCAGGAGTACATCTACACGCTGCTCGTGCACCAGCTGAACAGCGGCAACCTCTCGCCGGCGAATCTCGATTGGGCGGTCGCGCAGGTGCGCGGCTGGAGTCGCAAGCTCGAGCTCGTCGCACTGCCCAAAACGATGGAGGGCTTCTACGTCGATCTCGCCGGCCGCGCGGGCCTCGTGCGCCGCACGGGCCAGGAATCGGGCGCGATGCTGCGCTACCTCGATACGACAGCGCTCGCGAATCAGCTCGACATAACGCTCGCTGCGCTGCGCCACTCGGAAGAGACCGACCAGGGCCCTGTCGGTCCGCTCAATCAGCAGCGCGCGATGATTCTCGAGAAGGCGCGCGCCGCGATCGCGCCGAATCTCAATACCGACATGCGGCGCGACCCGCGCACGCCGTGTGCGCTGGGCGCGCACGTGCGTATCGGGCTTGCGCGCATCCAGCACGAGCTCGGCAAGCCGAAGGACGCGCAGCAGGCGGGCGACACGGTGAGCGGCGAGGAGATCGAAGTGTTCGCCGTCGCGGGACCCGCGCGTCCGAAGCCGCGCGTACCCGACGAGGCCGACACGCTGTCGCACAGCCTCGCCGTGTTTTCCGATCCGATGTGGCAGGTACGCGACCGCAGTGTCGCCGGTCTTCGCATCTGCGCAGGTGGTGGCGTCGGCCAGACGTTGATGCTCGGTGGATTGGTTGCGGTAAGGCAAGCCGATGCGACGCACTGGGTGCTCGGCGTCGTGCGGCGGTTGAACAAGCTGTCGAACGAGGACGTCGAGGCGGGTGTATCGCTGATCGCCGAGCGCGCCACCGCCATCACCCTCTACGCGAAGCGCGAGACGAAGCAGGAGCTCGGCATCGTCGTGAACGGGCTCGATGCGTCGATGCTGGGACCGCGCTTCGACGCGCTCTATCTGCCGCCGCCGTCGCGTCCCGACAAGCCGCTCGTCGTGAAGACACTGATCGTGCCGACGACCGAGTATGCGGAAGGCCGCAAGGTCGTTCTGATGACGACGCGATCGATCTACACGATCGTGTTGCGCCAGCTCGTCGAGCAGCGCGCCGACTGGTGCTGGACGGCGATCCAGATCGTCGAGAAGCAGCCGCGCGCGCCCGAGTGAAGCGTTACTGATCGCTCGGTCGGAAGCGCAGCTCCAGATTGCGCTGAAACAGATCGGAAGGGTTGGGCTTCGGCAGCGGCGACGACTTGAGAATCGCGCGCTGCACGGCGTTGTCGTAGGCCGGCACGCCGCTCGACTTGCGCAGCTTCACGTCGATGATTTCGCCGGTCGGCAATTGCACGATGTCGAATACCGCTTCCGGATTGCCGGGAATGTCGGGCGGCAGGTTGATGTACCCTCGAATGCGGTTTCGAATCTTGTCGATCCAGTCGGCCTGAGCGCGTGAGCGCGCGGCGCCGGCCGCGGCTTCGGCGGCGCGGCTGCGCGCTTCCTGGTCGGCCTGCGCACGAAGGCGCGATTCGCGCTCGGCCTGCGCACGCATCTGGCTCTCGTGCTCGGCTTGCGCGCGCATCTGGCTTTCGCGCTCCGCCTGCCGGCGCATTTGCTCTTCGCGCGCCGCCTGCGCGCGCATCGCTTCGAGCTGCTGCTGCTGGCGAAGGTCGGCCTGCCGCTTTTCCTCGATCGCGCGTGCCTCCTGCTGCTTGCGGACTTCTTCCTGGCGCGTCTGTTCCTTGCGCACTTCCTCCTGCTTGCGCAACTCCTGCTGCCTGCGCAGTTCCTCCTGCCGCGCCTGCTCCTGGCGACGACGCTCCTCTTCCTGCTTCGCCTTCAGCGCGAGGTCCGCATCGCGCGTGTCGGGCTTTTCGACCGGTGGCGGCGCTTTCACGACCGGTTGCGGCGCGGGCTGCGGCTGTGTCGCAGGCGGTTTCGGCTGCGGTTGCACGCGTGGCGTCGGCGGCGGGGGTGCGTAGAGCTCCGCGGTGACCGCCTCCGGCGTACGGTTCTGCCAGGACATCGAGAACACCAGCACGCCGACGAACAGCAGGTTGACGACGATGGCGAGAACGAGCGACGTCCACTTGCCGCGCGTGCCGCGCGGGCGCGGCGGGCGCTCGATGGGATTGAGGGCGGACGAAGGCGTCACGATGTCGGACGGGCGAGCAGACCCACGCGCTTGATGCCGGCTACCTGCAGCCGGTCGAGAATGGCGATGACGTTGTCATATTGTGCACCTTTATCGGCGGAGATGACGACCGGCCGTTCTCCAGCGCCCACCAAGATCTGCACCTGGCTCGCCACCGTATCGAGCGACACGTTGACCTTCCGTTTGTTCTGCTTGTCTTCGACGCTGATCGATTTGTCCTTCTCGAGGTTCACGAAGATCGGATCCTGGGGCTGCGTGAGCTTCGACCCCACCGATGGCAGCTGAATTTCGCCGGGCGCGACCAGCGGTGCGGTGATCATGAAGATCACGAGCAGCACCAGCATCACGTCGATGTACGGGACGACGTTGATCTGGCTGACGGGTTGACGGCGGCGCACCTTCGTACCTATCCCTGCCTTTGCAGAATGTTCGA
Source organism: Casimicrobiaceae bacterium (assembly GCA_035717085.1). GTDB lineage: Bacteria > Pseudomonadota > Gammaproteobacteria > Burkholderiales > Casimicrobiaceae > VBCG01. The sequence goes on from DASTIY010000004.1 coordinate 3,198, forward strand.
AAACTCCTCGATGAACGTCTCGAAGCGCGTCGCGAGGCGGTCGACATCGTGCGTGAAGCGGTTGTACGCGACGAACGCCGGGATCGCGGCGAAAAGGCCGATCGCGGTCGCGATCAGCGCTTCGGCGATACCCGGTGCAACGTTTGCGAGCGTCGCCTGGCTGACATTGGCGAGGCCGCGGAACGCATTCATGATTCCCCAGACGGTTCCGAAGAGCCCGATGTACGGCGACACCGAGCCGACGGTCGCGAGGCCCGACAAGTGCGCCTCGATCGCGTCGATCTCGCGCTGATACGCGGCGCGCATCGCGCGGCGCGCGGCGTCGAGCGTGACGTCGGCCGCGCTCCCTTGACGGCGGTGCTTCGAGAACTCGCGAAAACCGGCGGTGAAGATGTGCGTGAGGCCCGTTCCCACCTGCGCCTGACCGGCCTTGCGATACAACGTGTCGAGATTGCCGCCCTGCCAGAACGCATCCTCGAATTCGTCGGTCTCTCGGCGGAGTCGGCGCAGCTGGAAGAGCTTCAGGAAGATCCGCCACCACGACCACAGCGACAGCAGCGCGAGCAGCAGGATGATCGCCTGCACGATGACCGACGCGTGGACGATCAGCGTTACGAACGAGAGGTCGGTGTGGACGTTCACTCGGCGCAAGATCCGGTTGGCGGGAGGGAAGCCGCTCGCTTCATGCGAAGCGGCGCGGCAGGTGCGGCAGGAGCGTGCGCGGTATCCGGCGCGGGGCCATGCGGGCGAGGTCGATGCAGGCGAGCGAGATCGCACCGCGCACGAGCAGCGCATCGCCGCGCGCGATCCGCTGCACGACGTCGAGTTGCGCGCCGCGACAAAGCTGCGGCTCGACGCTGACCGCGAGCCGGTCGTTCAAACGGGCCGGCAGCAGGAAGTCGAGCGCCGCGCGGCGCACCGCGAACGTGACCCCGTGCTCGCGCTCGAACGCGGCGAGCGGGAAACCGAGCGTTTCGAGCCACTCGGTGCGCGCGCGCTCCATGTAGCGCAGGTAGTTCGCGTAGTAGACGATGCCCGCCGCATCGGTGTCCTCGTAATAGACGCGGACGTCGAACTGGAAGGAGTCCGTCACGCGCCGGGGAAGAGGTCACCGCCGCCTTGCGCCGGCGTCGGCAATCCGAAGTGGCGCCACGCCAGCGCGGTGGCGACGCGGCCGCGTGCGGTGCGTTGCAGGAAGCCCTGCTGGATCAGGTAAGGCTCGAGCACGTCTTCGATGGTGTCGCGCTCCTCGCCGATGGCGGCGGCGAGGTTGTCGACACCGACCGGGCCGCCCGCGAACTTGTCGAGCATCGTCGACAGCAGCTTGCGATCCATCACGTCGAGGCCGGATCCGTCGACGTCGAGCATCGAAAGCGCCGCGTCGGCGACGTCGCGGGTGACATCGCCGCCCGCGCGCACCTGAGCGAAATCGCGCACGCGACGCAGAAGGCGATTGGCGATCCGCGGCGTGCCGCGCGAGCGCCGCGCGATCTCGAGCGCACCTTCCGGCGCCACGTCGATCGACAGCAGCCGCGCCGAGCGCGTGACGATCTTCGTGAGCTCCTCGGGCGTGTAGAACTCGAGCCGCGCGACGATCCCGAAGCGGTCGCGCAACGGGTTGGTGAGCATGCCCGCGCGCGTCGTGGCACCGACCAGCGTGAACGGCTGCAGGTCGATCTTCACGCTGCGCGCCGCCGGACCTTCCCCGATCATGATGTCGATCTGGAAATCCTCGAGCGCGGGGTAGAGGATTTCCTCGACGATCGGCGAGAGACGGTGAATCTCGTCGATGAAGAGCACGTCGCGCGGCTCGAGGTTCGTGAGCAGCGCGGCGAGGTCGCCGGGGCGCTCGAGCACCGGCCCCGACGTCTGCTTCAGGTTGACGCCGAGCTCGTGCGCGAGGATGTGCGACAGCGTCGTCTTGCCGAGACCGGGCGGGCCGAACAGGAGCACGTGGTCGAGCGCTTCGCCGCGCGCGCGCGCCGCCTCGATGAAGATTCCGAGCTGGTCGCGAATCTTCGGCTGGCCGATGTACTCGTCGAGGCGGCGCGGGCGCAGCGCGCGCTCGACGACGTCCTCGGTGACGCCCGCGCTCTTCGCGCCGACGATGCGCGTCAGCTCGTCGTTTTCGATCGCCATCGCAGGGAGCAGGCCGCAGGTTGGGCGCGGTCGCGTGTGATCATGCCTTCGCGAGCAGCTTGAGCGCCTGCTTGATGCGCTCGGCGACGCCAACGTCGTCGGGCAATTGGCGGATCGCGGTCGTCGCCTCGCGCTCGCTGTAACCGAGCGCGACGAGCGCGTGCATGATATCCGACGTCGCGAGCGCCGGGCGATC
>DASTIY010000005.1:0-6627 GCA_035717085.1 Casimicrobiaceae bacterium
CGCGTAGTTGTCGGGCAGATCGAGCGGAAGCGCGCGCCGCGCGATCGCGTAGCCGGCGGTGCCGCCGAGATCGAAGTCGAGCCGTAACGCCGCGCGCTTGCCGTCGACGACGCGCGAGATGGACGCGTGCACGCCGTCGGACGCGATCGCTTTCCACGCGTCCACCGTATCGAAGCGATCGAGCGTCCGCGTCTCGAAGGCCGGCGGCTGCGCGTGCGCGAATGCCGCGACCAGCGCGAGTGCGACGGCGAAAACCGCCGAAAACACCGGTCGCCTCATCCCTTCACCGCTCCGAGCATCAGACCCTGCATGTAGTAGCGTGAAAGCGCGAGGAACACGACGAGCACCGGCAACGTGGTCACCACCGAGCCCGCCATCATCAGCTCGTTGTCCTGCACGTGCTCGCGCGACAGGCTCGCGAGCGCGACGGGCAGCGTATAGAGGTCCTGATCCGAAAGAACGATCAGCGGCCACATGAAATCGTTCCACGTGCCGAGCAGCGTGAACACCGCCAGCGTGACGATGATCGGCGACAGCAGCGGCACGACGATCGCCACGAAGATCCTGCCTTCGCTCGCCCCGTCGATGCGCGCCGCCTCGAGCAGCTCGTCGGGGATCGACAGCGCGTACTGGCGCACGAGGAAGATGCCGAAGATGCTCGCGAGCGCCGGCACGATCACGCCGCCGTACGAGTTGACGAGGCCCATCTGCTTCAGCAGCAGGAAGAGCGGCACCATCGCCACCTGCCCCGGGATCACCAGCGCACCGAGCATCAGCCGGAACAGCTGCTCGCGGCCGCGGAAGCGCAGCTTGGCGAACGCGTAGCCCGCCATCACGTTGAAGACGAGCGACAGTGCCGTCGCCGCGACGGCGAGCAGCACGCTGTTCGCGAGATAGCGGCCCATGCCGGCGCGTGCGAAGAGCTCGCGGTAGTTCGCGAGCGTCGGACTCGCGGGGAGAAGCGGCGGCGGGTACGCGCTCGCCTCGCCGGGCGCCATGAACGAAACGGCCAGCATCCAGAGCAGCGGAAACAAGGCGATCGCCGCGGCACCGATCAGCAAGCCGTTGACGAGCAGCGCTGCGGGTGGTGTCGCCTTCACGACGCCAATTGCCCGCGCGCCGCGCCCGACTGCAGCAGCGTCACGGCGAAGATCAGGACGAACAGCAGGAACGCGACGGCCGACGCGCTGCCGAGATTCCACCACTTGAAGCCTTCCTCGTACATCAGGTAGAGCACCGACAGCGTGCTCTGCAGCGGCCCGCCCTGCGTCATCACGTACGGCTCGGCGAAAAGCTGGAAGTAGCCGGCCACCGTGAGGATCGCGACGATCGACAGGATCGGCGCGAGCATCGGCAGCGTCACGTAGCGGAAGCGCTCGAATGCGGACGCGCCGTCGATGCGCGCCGCCTCGTAGATTTCCTCGGGAATGTTCTGCAGCCCCGCGAGCAGGATCACCATGTTGTAGCCGAAGTTCTTCCAGACCGCGAACAGGATGATCGCCGGCATCGCGAAGCGTGGATCGCCCAGCCAGTCGATCGGCGCGATGCCGAATGCGCCGAGCGCGTAGTTGAGCCAGCCGTCGCGCGTCGCGAGCAGATAGCGCCAGATCACGGCGACCGCGACGACCGTCGTCACGACGGGCGCGAACAGCGCCGTGCGGAAGAACGGCCGGAAGCGCGCGAGCTTCGAGTTCAGCAGCAATGCGGCGCAAAGCGATGCACCGAGCGACAGCGGCACGCCGACGGCGACGAAGTAGAGCGTGTTGCCGAGCGCCTTCCAGAAGAGCGGCCGCTGCAGCAGCTCCGCATAGTTGCGGAAGCCGACGACGCGAAGATTCGAAAGGTCGGCGAGCGCGTAGATGTCGAAATCGGTGAGGCTGATCGCGAGCGCGGCGAGGACCGGCAGCACGAAGAACACCGCGATGACGACGAGCGCCGGCGCGACGAACCACCACGCGAAGCCGCGCGGCGCCGACGAGCCGGGCGAAACGCTCAGCGCCACGCGGGCGTCATTCGCGCGCCGCGCGCGCGAGGAGGAAGCGCCGCTTCTCGAGGATGCGGTCGGTGCGCGCGTCGAGCTCGCGCGCCGCCGCGTCGATCGAGAGGTCGCCGCGGGCTGCGTGCTCGGCGACGACGCGCATCTCGTCGGCGATGCGTTCCCATTCGGGCACCGCGGGCGTCGGCTTCACCCGCTCGAGCTGTTCGCGGAACGCGCGCGCGTGAACATCGGCGGCGAGCACGGGGTCGCGCCACGCACTTCGCCGCGGCGGAAGGTCGCCGGTCAACGCGCGAAAGCGCAGCTCGGCATCGGGCCGCGACAGGTAGTCGACCAGCTGCCACGCCGCGTCCTTCGCCTTCGAGGCGCGAAAGACGACGAGGCTGGAGCCCCCCGCGAGCGACGCGCCCGGGCCGGAGGGCCCGGGCAGCGGTGCCGTCGCCCACGTGTCCTGCAGGGCGGCCGGCAATCTGCGCTCGAATTCGCCGATGTTCCACGGTCCGGAAATGTAGAACGCGAACGTGCCGCGGCCGAATTCGTTCCAGACGTTCGACAGCTGCGTCCCGCTGATCGGCGGCGCGTAGCCCTGGCGGAACATGTCGACGTAGAACGCGAGCGCGCGGCGAAAACCCTCGCTTCGGAAGTTGCCGTAGCGGCCGCCGTCACGCAGCAGCGGCTCGTCCTGCTGCAGCGCCAACGCGATCAGCGGCTCGACTTCGTTCAGCGGCAGCAGCAGCGCGTAATGATCGGGCGCCGCGCGGGCCTTGATCGCGGCGAGTGCTCGTGTCCATTCCGGCCACGAGCGTGGCGGCTCGCGAACGCCGGCCGCCTGAAGAATATCGCGGCGATAGAAGAGCAGGCGCGTGTCGACGTACCACGGCAGGCCGTAGACGTGGCCGTCGACGACGTTCGTCTGCCAGATGCCGGGGAAGAAATCGTCCGCATCGAGCCCCGATTTCGCGATCGAGGCGTCGAGCGGCTCGAGGGCGCGCAGCGCGACGAATTCGGGGATCCACGTATTGCCGAGCTGCGCGATGTCGGGCGTCGCATCGCCTGCGAACGCGGTCAGCAGCTTCTCGTGCGCCGCCGTCCACGGCAGCTGCTGCACGACCACGTGCACGTTCGGATGCGCGCGCTCGAACTCGGGCAGCAACGCGGTCACGACTTCGCCTTCGCGCCCCATCGCCCAGAAGCGGATCGTCGTGACGTCGCGCCGGCTGTCGCCGCATGCGCCAACCAGGCCCGTCACGAGGACGAGCGCGAGCGCCGCGAGCGCGCGGCGCCCACCGCGCTTTCTCGTCACTTCGCGGAAGCTTCGAGCCAACCGCCGGAAAACCCGGCGCGAGTGAGACCGCGGCGCACGTAGGCGTTGCCGCGCATGACGTTCCAGATCAGGCCGCTCCGATAGTTCTCGATCATCGCAACGAGCGCGCCCTGGTCGATGCCCAGGTAGTCCTCGTCGACCCAACCGAAATCGGGAATGTAGCGCCCGTGCGCGAGCGGCTCGTTGGCGTAGCTGAAGCTCGGGTTGAACGCATCGAGAAAACCATACGTACCGTAGATGTAGCGGCCGAACTGCCGATACATCGTGACGACGGCGGGAATCGCGAGTTCCGGCGCGAACGGAATCGAGGCGACGGCGGCGGTCGGGGCGAGCGTGCAATCGTCGTCGGCGGCCGCGCCGCCGATGCCGCGCGCGGCGTAGGCACGGAACACGCGCTGGCCCGACGTGCCGTCGACGACGATCTCGCCCGGGCCGTCGCTCGCGGTGATGCCCCACACGCTCGCGCCGTAATCCTTGCAGCGCAGCGGATTGGCGATCGCGTAGGCGCGCTGCGCGTGGATCGCCCGGCGGGTGTTCTCGAAGTAGTCGAGGCCGCGCTTGCGCATGTACGCGTCCTGCACGTCGCGGAAGTCGAGCCACACGTGCGAATACTGATGGCCGAAGAGCGGCGCGAAATCGAGGTATTGCTGCCCGAAGCGCGTGCGCCAGTTCTGGTCGTACGTGCTCGTCCACTGATCCCACGCGTCGGTGCCGACCGGGTGCGTCGGCGAGGCGAGCGCGAGCACGTAGACCAGCATCGCCTCGTTGTAGCCGCGCCAGTCGTATTCGAGGTAGCCGTCCTCGGGCGTCCAGCCGTGCACGATCGCGGGCTTGCGCGGCTGCGCCCACGTCCAGTCGACGCGCCGGTAGATCTGATCGGCGAGGCGCCGGATCTCCGCTTCTTCCGGGTGATTGCCGTCGAAATACGACTGGCAGAAGAGCGCACCGGCGAGGAGCAGCGCGGTATCGACCGTGGAGAGCTCGCTGTCGTCGAAGCGCTCCCCGGTCTTCATGTCCAGGAAGTGATAGAAGAATCCCTTGTACCCCGCCATGCCGTGCTGATGCGTGCCCTGCGGCGCGCTGGCGAGGAAGCGCAGCGTCGTCAGCACGCGCTTGCGCGCGTCCTTGCGCGTGACGTAGCCGCGCTCGACGCCGATCGGGTACGAGGTGAGCGCGAAGCCGACCGCGGCGATGCTCGCGAACGACGGCGTCGGATAGCGGTCGGGGACGAGGCCGTTCTTCGGGTTCGCGGTATCCCAGAAGAAATGGAACGTGCGTTCCTCGAGATCGATCAGGATCGGCTCGACCAGCGGGCTTCCGTGCCGCGGCGGCGCGGGCAAGGCGGACAGGCGCCACGGCATGTTGTTGCCGTACGCGACGCTGCGCTCGTCCAACGCCGCGACCGCGACGACGACGAGCGTCATGACGCAGAGCGCGGCGAGGATCCAGTGACGGTGATGACGCATCTCAAAACGCCTTCATGCGCGTTGCACCCGATTCGCGCATCGAAGCCTGTTCCACATCGCTCATGACAATGGCATCGAGCGACGCGCGAAGCATACCGGAAATGTCGCCGTGTGGCGACAGCTCCTAGAAAGTATGAATCAGCGTGATTCCCACTTGCCGGTACGCGTAGTCGGGCGCGTCGACATATCCCGTCGTACGACTGTACAAGGCGTAGAAGACGAGGCGCGCATGGTCGCCAAGCGCGCCTTCCGCGCGCAATTCGGCGACGCGAACCGGGTGCGAGTCCGTGCCATTGATCGTTTCTCGCCCGGCGCCGAACGATCCGCTCAAAAGCCAGCCGGCGAGGCGACGGCGCACCGCGATCGCCCCCTGCCACTGCCGGTAGCGCTCCGGATTGAAGTACGCACCGCCGACGTCCTGCCGGCTGCTCTCGTATTGACGCCAGCGTGCCTGCACGTTGACGCCGTATTCCGGCGCGACGACCCATATCAGCCGGCCGCGCAGATGCGTCCTCTCGTTGCCGTCGGTGAAGGGCTGGTACGCCGCGAGCCCGATCGCCGTGAAGCGCTCGGCGAACGTCTGCTCGACGCTCGCCCCCAGGAAGCCGTAGGCGATGCCGCGGTCGACCGCCGCGCGCGTACCGACGACGTCGCCGGCGCCGATCAACTCGACGCCGGTGTTCGTCGCCGGCCGCAGCGACCACGTGACGTCGCCGATCGCGCGGGTGTGGCCCGCGACCCGCGTGAATCCGGCCAAGGCGTCGATGCCCGCGAGCGTGGCCGGGTTCTGGTCGCGCCATACGCCGACGACACCGCCTGCCCGCCGGTACCAGTCGTCCTGCGAATAGCGCGTCGTTTCCGCAGCGACGCCGGCGTATTCGAACGCCGATCGATACGAAGCGAGCGCGCCGGCACGCACGCGCGTGGCGTGAAAGCCGTCGGTGTCGCTCGCGTAGTCCACGTTGCCGAGCACGGCTGGCGATTGCGCGTGCGCCGACGCGGCCAGCGCGAACGCCAGCGCGGCGGCTTGTCGTCGCATCACTTCGTGCCCCAGCTCTTCCGCAGCCCGAGCACCTCGGAGAAATACCCGGCCACGCACGCCGGCTGCAGGATGAGGCTGTAGGCGAAGGCGTACGTCAGGAAGCCGGAGAGGTTGCGGCGCACGCGCAGGCCGTTGGCCGCGAACATTTGCGAACCGACGCGATACATGGCGTAGTTGATCAGCAACGCCATCGGCAGCAGCGCGAGCGTCAACGGACCCGCGATCCAGTAGATGCCGAAGAGCGCGAGCACGAGGCCGGGAATGAAGAAAACCGTGTACGCGAGATCGAGCCACGGGAAGAGCAGGTTCCACCAGACGAAAAGCGTGGAAAGCCGCGGCTTCACGAGGATGTCGGGGAACTGTCGAAACGCTTCCATCATTCCGCGCGACCAGCGCTGGCGCTGCCGCACGAACTGGCGGAGCGTGTCCGGCGCGTTCGTGAAGCAACACGCGTCCTCGGCGTGCCCGACGCGCCAGCCCTTGCGCAGCATCGCCCAGGTCAGCACGATGTCTTCGCCCACGCAGTCGAGCCAGCCGCCCACGGCGCGCAGCGCGTCGCGCTCGTACAGCGAGAACGCGCCTTGCGCGACGAGCGTCCCCTGGTAGAGCGATTGCACGCGCTTGATCGCGGCGATGCCGTGGAAGTAATCCCACTCCTGCGCCTTCGTCACCCAGTTGCGGCGCGAGTTGCGAACGAGCATCGTCCCCGCGATCGCACGCGTGTTCGGCGGATCGGCGAGGTAGCGCTCGACGAGCTTGCGCAACGCATCGCGGTAGAGGTACGAATCGGCGTCGAGCG
>DASTIY010000006.1:0-8652 GCA_035717085.1 Casimicrobiaceae bacterium
TTGACCGCAGCATCGTCGACCGCGCCTCGCGCCGCCTGGCGATCGAGGCCCGATTCGGCGGCGACGTCCGCTGCGATATCGGGGTCGCCGATGTCGCGGTCGAGCACGAAATACGCGCGATAGAGCGCCTTCACGAGATTGCCGACGCTCGCTTGATCGTGCTCGCGCTGCCACAGCACGATGCGCGCAGGAGCCTGCGTCGCGATCGGGAACTTCGATGGCAGCCGGAACGCGACGCGGTGAAAACGCGCGCTGCGTTCCATGTCGCGCTTCGCGTAGTCGCCCTTGATCGGCACGCTCGTCAACGGCTGCGATCCCGTCGTCTTGAAGGCGATGCCGAGCAACATCGGATGCCAGTCGACCGTGCGGCCATGGCGTGCCGCGAGCGCCTCGATCTTTTCCGAGCCGAGATAGCCGTAAGGGGACGAGAAGTCGAAGTAGATTTGGATAGGTGCCGGCATTTTGTAATGAACGGGTCAGGGACCAGGAACCAGGGGCCGGCGAGCATCACGACCGTCGAACGTCTGCGGCGACCCTACATGCACGACGACGGTGCCGATCCCGGGTCCCTGGTCCCTGGTCCCTGGTCCGTGGTCCGTGGCCCCTTTTCATTTCAGCACTTCCCTCGCGATCAGCATCCGCTGCACGTCGCTCGTGCCTTCGTAGATGCGGCACACGCGCACGTCGCGGTAGATGCGCTCGACGGGAAAATCCTCGACGTAGCCGTACCCGCCGTGAATCTGCAACGCTTCCGAGACGACGCGCTCCGCCATCTCGGAGGCGAAGAGTTTCGCCATCGCCGCTTCCTTGAGGCACGGCTCGCCCGCGTCGCGCAATGCAGCGGCGTGCCAAACCATCTGCCGCGCGACGTCGACCTGCGTCGCCATGTCGGCGAGGCGGAAGCTCACCGCCTGATGCTCGGCGATCGGCTTGCCGAACGTGCGACGCTCGCGCGCGTACGCGATGGCCGCGTCGAGCGCTGCGCGCGCCATGCCCACCGATTGCGCGGCGATGCCGATGCGTCCGCCCTCGAGGTTGGCGAGCGCGATCCGATAGCCGTCGCCCTCGTCGCCGAGCCGGTTCTCCTCCGGCACTTCGCAATCCTCGAACGCGATCTGCGCGGTGTCGGATGCGCGCTGCCCGAGCTTGTCCTCGATTCGCGCGACGCGGTAGCCGCGCGTTCTCGTGTCGACGACGAACGCCGACAGGCCCTTCTTGCCTTCCGTCGCGTCGGTCACCGCGATGACGATGGCGACGTCGGCGTTCGCGCCGCTCGTGATGAATTGCTTGACGCCGTTCAGCGCGTAGCGATCGCCGCGCCGCTCTGCGCGCGTCGCGATGGCGCTCGCGTCCGAGCCCGCTTGCGGCTCGGTCAGGCAGAAGCAACCGAGCGTTTCGCCGCGCGCGAGCGACGGCAGGTACCGGGCCTGCTGGCGCTCGGTGCCGAACGCCGCGATCGGCCCGCACACCACCGAGTTCTGAACGCTGACGATCGTCGACGTCGCGCCGTCGCCTGCCGCAATCTCCTCGATCGCGAGCGCGAGCGAAACGTAGTCGAGGCCGGCGCCGCCTTTCGCCTCCGGCACGACGACGCCGAGCGCGCCGAGCGCGCCGAGCGCGCGTAACGCCTCGCGCGGAAAGCGGTGCTCGCGATCCCAGGCGGCGGCATTGGGTGCGAGCTCGCGCCGTGCGAATTCGCGCAGCGTGTCGCGAACCTGCCGCTGTTCCTCGCTCAGGAGCACGTCAGGTGCGCGATTCGATCGCGAGCCGCGCGGCGAGGCCGGCGAACACGCCGGCGAGCGCGCGCTTCGACCAGCGGTCGAAGCGTGGCCGCGACGCGAACCAGCGTCGTGCCCGGGAGGCGAGCGCGACGCACAGTGAATCGCCGGCGACGACGATCACGAGCTGCGTCGCGGCGAGGACGAGGCTTTGCGCGAGCAGGTGGCCGCGGGATGGATCGATGAACTGCGGAAACAGCGCGAGCTGGAACACCGCGAGCTTGGGATTCAGGACGGATGTCACCAGTCCCTGGCGATACATCGTCGCGACCGGGATCGCTGCGGCCTGAACACGTACGCGGGTCGTGGCGCTGCGCCACGTCGTCAACGCGAGCCATGCGAGATAGATCGCACCGGCGATGCGGATGACGTCGTAGGCGAGCGGCACCGCGGCGAGCAGCGCCGAGAGCCCGAGCGCTGCGGCGAGCGCATGGAACGCGAAGCCCGTCGACGTGCCGGCGAGCGAAACGAAGCCCGCCGCGCGCCCCTGCACGATCGTGCGCGACACCAGCAGCAGCATGTTGGGGCCGGGCGTCGCCGCGAGCGCGACGCAGGCGGCGCAGAACAATAGCCACGTCTCGAGTCGGATCATGAAAGGCGCCCGCTCATCATGGCCGCTCGATCGCCAGCGCCGTCGCCTCGCCGCCCCCGATGCAAAGCGCCGCGACGCCACGCTTGCCGCCGTGCTTGCGCAGCGCGCCGAGCAGCGTGACGACGATGCGCGCACCCGACGCGCCGATCGGATGCCCGAGCGCGCAGGCGCCACCGTGTACGTTGACGCGGTCGCGCGCGATGCCGTGCTCTTTCATCGCCGCCATCGTCACGACGGCGAACGCCTCGTTGACCTCGAAGAAGTCGACGTCCTTCGTCGTCCATCCCGTCTTCTCGTAGAGCTTCTCGATCGCGCCGACCGGCGCCGTCGTGAAAAGGCCCGGCTCCTGCGCGTGCGTCGCGTGCCCGACGATCGTCGCGAGCGGTTGCAAACCGCGTTCGCGCGCCGTCGACGCGCGCATCAGGACGATGGCCGCCGCACCGTCGGAAATCGAGCTCGAGTTCGCCGCCGTGACGGTACCGTCCTTGCGGAACGCGGGCTTCAGGCCCGGAATCTTCTCGGGCATCGCCTTCGCGGGCTGCTCGTCCTTCCCGATCACCACGTCGCCCTTGCGCCCGCTCACCTTCACCGGCGCGATCTCCCACTCGAACGTGCCGTCCTCGTTCGCCCGGCGCGCACGCGCGAGCGACGACAACGCGAACTCGTCCTGCGCCTCGCGCGTGAACGAGAAACGCTGCGCGCAGTCCTCGGCGAACGTGCCCATCAGGCGGCCCTTGTCGTACGCGTCCTCGAGCCCGTCGAGGAACATGTGGTCCTGCACCGTCTGATGCCCCATCCGGTAGCCGCCGCGCGCCTTCGGCAGAAGATACGGGGCGTTCGACATGCTCTCCATCCCACCGGCGACGACGACGTCGACCGATCCGGCCACGAGCGCGTCGTGCGCGAGGATGATCGCCTCCATCGCCGAGCCGCACATCTTGTTGACGGTCGTGCAGCCGGTGGCGAGCGGCAACCCGGCCTTGAGCGACGCCTGCCGCGCGGGCGCCTGACCCTGGCCGGCGGGAAGCACGCAACCGAAGATCGTCTTGTCGACGTCCGCAGGCGCAATGCCCGCGCGCTCGACCGCGGCCTTGATGGCGACTGCGCCGAGGTCGCTTGCGGTGAGCGAGGTGAAGTCGCCCTGGAAGCCGCCCATGGGCGTGCGGGCGGCGCCGACGATGACAATGGAATCGTTTTTCATGGCAATCACGTGTCGAGGATTTCGGTGGCGCCGCCGGCCGGCAGGCGCCGTGGACGGACGACGAGTTCGCCGCCGCAGTTCGGGCAGCGCCGCGACATCTCGTCGGCGCACTGCCCGCAGAACGTGCATTCGTGGCTGCAGATCCACGCGTCGCCCGAATGCATCGGCAGCGCCGCGCTGCAGCGCTCGCACGTCGACTTCATCGCGAGGCCCATGCTATTTCGTCTCGTCGAACAGCTCGCGGCCGATGAGCATGCGGCGGATCTCGGAGGTCCCGGCGCCGATCTCGTACAGCTTGGCGTCGCGCCACAGGCGTCCGGTCGCAAACTCGTTGATGTAGCCGTTGCCGCCGAGGCACTGGATCGCCTCGCCGGCCATCCACGTCGCCTTCTCGGCCGCATACAGGATCGCACCCGCCGCATCCTTGCGCGTCGCCTGCCCGCGATCGCAGGCGCGCGCGACGGCGTACACGTACGCGCGGCACGCATTGCGCGTCGTATACATGTCGGCGAGCTTGCCCTGCATGAGCTCGAACTCGCCGATCGGCTGGCCGAATTGCTTGCGCTCGTGCACGTACGGGAGGACGACGTCGAGGCACGCGGCCATGATGCCGAGCGGACCCGCGGCGAGCACCGCACGCTCGTAGTCGAGCCCGCTCATCAGCACGTTGACGCCGCGCCCGATGTCACCCAGAACATTCTGCGCGGGCACTTCACAATCCTCGAACACCAGCTCGCACGTGTTCGAGCCGCGCATGCCGAGCTTGTCGAGCTTCTGCGCCGTCGAGAAGCCGCGAAATCCCTTCTCGACGATGAACGCGGTGATGCCGCGCGCGCCGGCGTCCGGATCGGTCTTCGCGTAGACGACGAGCGTGTCGGCGTCGGGACCATTCGTGATCCACATCTTCGTGCCGTTCAGCACGAACGCGTCGCCGCGACGATCGGCGCGAAGGCGCATCGACACCACGTCGGACCCCGAATTGGGCTCGCTCATGGCGAGCGCGCCGACGTGCTCGCCGGAGATGAGCCTGGGCAGGTAGCGCCGCTTCTGCGCCTCGTTGCCGTTGCGGCGGATCTGGTTGACGCAAAGGTTCGAATGCGCGCCGTACGACAATCCGACCGATCCCGACGCGCGCGAGATTTCCTCCATCGCGACGACGTGCGCGAGATAGCCGAGGCCCGTGCCGCCATCGGCCTCCTCGACCGTGATGCCGAGGAGACCCATCGCGCCGAGCTTGCGCCAGAGGTCGCCGGGGAACGCGTTGTCGCGGTCGATCGCGGCGGCGCGTGGCGCGATCTCGGCGTTCGCGAAGTCGCGCACCGACGCGCGCAGCATGTCGACGGTCTCGCCCAGTTCGTAATCCAGCGCGGGAAAATCCAAGGTCATCGGCATGCTCCGACTTCGCCGGTCATCGTCCATCGTCGCGTTTCCCGTGCATCGTCATCAGCGTCTGCTGCATGATCGCGACGAGACTGCGCGCTCCGCCCTGCACAGCGTGCACCTCGCCGCGCGTGATCGTCAGTGTACGACCGGATTTGACGACGAAGCCTTCCGCGACGATCTCGTCCCCCTGAGCCGGCGCTAGCAGGTTCAGCTTGAACTCGACGGTCAGCACCGAACTGTCCTCGGGGAACATCGAATAGCCGGCGTAGCCGCCGGCGGAATCGACGAGCGTGGCGACGATTCCGGCGTGCACGAAGCCGTGCTGCTGCGAGAGCTCGGGCCGCGGCGTCAACGCCAGCGCGCAGAAGCCTTCGCGCAACTCGACGACGCGCGCGCCGATGAGCGCCATCGCGCCCTGGCGCGAGAAGCTCGCGCGGACGCGGTCCAACTTCAGGGACGAGGATTCAGGATTCAGGGACCAGGGACCAGCGTCGCGATGCGCTGCGCGAGCGGCCGCCGCTGCCGGCTTTTCATGCCCAGACGTTTCGTTCGATGTCATGTGCACACCCCCGCGCGCCCTTCCCTTCCTGGCCCCTGGCCCCGCATTTAACGTTACGTTTACGTAAACGTCAATCTGCCTCCTGCCGCGCGGGCGCGCGCTCCCCGCGCGCCTCGGCCTTGAGGCGCCGCCGGCACTCGCGCTCGATGCCGTCGATCTCCGCGAGCACCGCCTCGATGTCCTCGCGCTGCTGCAGAAGGCGCATGCGCCGCTCGGCGAGCAGCGCCAGGAACGCGGCGAGCTGCGCGCGCTCGTTACGGCGCACTTCGTAGAGGTCGAGCAACTCGCCGATCTCGGAGAGCGCGAGTCCGAGGCGCTTGCCGCGCAGGATCAGCTTCAGGCGCACGCGCTCGCGCTCGCCGTACACGCGCGTGCGCTTGTCGCGCGACGGCGTGAGCAGGCCACAGTCCTCGTAGAAGCGGATCGCGCGCGTCGTCAGCGCGAATTCGCGTGCGAGGTCGGAAATCGAGTACGTCACGCGCGCGGGCTTCGGCGCGACGTGACGATTCGTGGCGGGCATGCGGGAACGGGCGCGACGCCATGCGACGTCGCGGGCGGCGACGCATGGCACGATACCATAGCGGCATGAACGATTCGCGCTCGACGGCGGTGCTCGACGACGCCGACACGCCGCCGATCGCCGGCACGCTGCGCGAGGTCGCGCCACGCGTGCACTGGCTGCGCATGCCGCTGCCCTTCGCGCTCGATCACGTCAACCTGTGGCTGCTCGAGGAGGACGCGGGCTTCACGCTGGTCGACTGCGGCTACGGGAACGCCGCGACGCGGGCGCACTGGCAGCAGCTGTTCGACGGCCCGCTGGCGCGCTCGCCGATCCACCGCATCGTCGTCACGCATTGCCATCCCGACCATCTCGGCAACGCGACGTGGCTCGCCGCGCGGTTCGGCTGCCCGATCTTCATGACCTTCGGCGAATTCGCCGCCGGCCACGGCAAGCGCGACGAGCACTCCGGCTACGGGCTCGCGAGCGTCCTGGCGCACTTCGCGCGCCACGGCATGCCGGACGAGGTGCGCGCGGCACTCCACGCACGCGGCAACACCTACCGGCTCGGCGTACCCGAGGCGCCCCGCACCTTCACGCGTCTCATCGCGGGCGATGAACTCGACATCGGCAGCGCCGTGTGGCGCGTCATCGCGGGTTACGGTCACTCGCCCGAGCACGCCGCGCTCGCCTGCGAAAGCGGGCAGCTGCTGATCGCAGGCGACATGCTGCTGCCGAAAATCAGCACGAACGTCTCCGTGTGGCCCAACGAGCCCGACGGCGATCCCGTCGCGCGGTTCCTCGAGTCGCTGCGTGCATTCGAAGCGCTGCCGGCGGCGACGCTCGTCCTGCCCTCGCACGGACCGCCGTTTCGCGGCATCGCTTCGCGCGTCGCACGGCTGCGCGCGCACCACGCCGAGCGCCTCGACGAATTGCATCGCGCGATCGCGGCTGCGCCGCGGCCGCAGTCGGCGCACGACGTGCTGCCGGTGCTCTTCCGCCGCAAGCTCGACCTGCAGCAGACGTCCTTCGCGATGGGCGAGGCGATCGCCCACCTCAACTGCCTCTGGCACGCCGGGCGCGTGCAACGCATCGTCGCCGACGACGGGTCGGTACGCTTCGCCGCGTAAAATCGATTGCATCAGCGCACAAGACGCGAAACCTCGACACGACATGACCGCACCCACCAAGGCTCCTGCGGCGAGCGCGCAGGCTGCGCCGCCGCCATCGTTCGACCCCGTCAAGCTCGCCGAATCGCTCGCCTCCGCCTCCGAGAAGAGCGCCAAGCTCATCGGTGAATTCGCGGCGCGCAACGCCGGCAAGCCGGCCGCCGTCGCGACCGACGAGCTCGGCCTCGGCAAGGCGTTCATGGAGCTCGCCGCGAACATGCTCGCGAACCCAGCACGCATCGCCGAGGGGCAGCTGCGCCTGTGGCGCGACTACATGAGCCTTTGGCAAACGTCGATGTTGCGCATGATGGGCGGCGAGGCGATGCCGGTCGCGGCGCCCGCGCAGAACGACAAGCGCTTCAAGGATGCGGCCTGGCACGAGAACTTCCTGTTCGATTACGTGAAGCAGTCGTACCTGATCACCGCGCGCTGGCTGCACGAGCAGGTGGCGAGCGTCGAGGGCCTGTCGGACAACGCGCGGAAGAAGGTCGATTTCTTCACGCGCCAATATATCGACGCGCTCGCGCCGTCGAACTTCGCGCTCACCAATCCGGAGGTCTTCCGGGAGACCGTCGCGAGCGGCGGCCAGAACCTGGTGCGCGGCCTCAACAACCTGCTCGACGACATCGAGCGCGGCCAGGGCAAGCTGCGCATCTCGATGACCGATCCGAAGGCGTTCGAGCTCGGCGTCAACATCGCGACGACGCCGGGCAAGGTCGTTTTCCAGAACGACCTGATGCAACTGATCCAGTACGAGCCCGCGACGAAGAAAGTGCGCGAGCGGCCGCTGCTGATCATCCCTCCGTGGATCAACAAGTACTACATTCTCGATCTGCGCGAGAAGAACTCGTTCATCCGCTACTGCGTCGGCGAGGGCATGACGGTGTTCGTCGTCTCGTGGGTCAATCCCGACGCCAGGCTCGCAAACAAGGATTTCGAGGATTACCTGCTCGAAGGACCGCTCGCCGCGCTCGACGCGATCGAGGACGCGACCGGCGAGTGCGACGCGAACGTGATCGGCTATTGCCTCGGGGGGACGCTGCTCGCCGCGACCCTGGGCTACCTCGCCGCGAAGAAGCAGAACCGCATCGCGAGCGCGACGTTCATGACCGCGCTCGTCGACTTCACGGCGGCGGGCGAGCTCGAGGTCTTCATCGACGAGGCGCAGGTCGCGTCGCTCGAGAAGAAGATGCAGGAACGCGGCTTCCTCGAAGGCAGCGAGATGGCCAACACGTTCAACATGCTGCGCGCGAACGACCTCATCTGGTCGTTCGTCATCAACAACTACCTGCTCGGCCGCGATCCGTTCCCGTTCGACCTGCTGCACTGGAACGTCGACTCGACGCGGATGCCCGCGAAGATGCACAGCTTCTACCTGCGCAATATGTACATGGGCAACAAGCTGCGCGAGCCCGGCGGCGTCACGCTTGCCGGCGTGCCGATCGACTTGTCGAAGGTGAGCGTTCCGTCG
>DASTIY010000007.1:0-7729 GCA_035717085.1 Casimicrobiaceae bacterium
TCGTACGTGCTCGGCGGCCGCGCGATGGAAATCGTGCACGAGCCGCGCGATCTCGAGCGCTACATGAAGGAAGCGGTCCGCGTGTCGAACGACAGCCCGGTGCTGCTCGACCGGTTCCTGAACGACGCGATCGAAGTCGACGTCGACGCGGTCGCCGACGGGCACGCGGTCATCGTCGGCGGCATCATGGAACACATCGAGCAGGCGGGCGTGCACTCCGGCGACTCCGCGTGCTCGCTGCCGCCGTACTCGCTGTCAGCGGAGTTGCAGGACGAACTGCGGCGCCAGACCGTGGTCATGGCCAATGCGTTGCAAGTCGTCGGCCTGATGAACGTGCAGTTCGCGATCCAGGCCGACGACGCGGGCCGGGCGGTCGTGTACGTGCTCGAGGTCAATCCGCGCGCATCGCGTACGGTGCCCTTCGTGTCCAAGGCCACGGGACGGCCGCTTGCGAAGATCGCCGCGCGGTGCATGGTGGGCAAGCGCCTTGCCGAGCAGGGCATCGCGGGCGAAGCGACGCCGCGCTACTTCGCGGTGAAGGAAGCGGTGTTTCCGTTCATCAAGTTCCCCGGCGTCGACACGATCCTGGGCCCCGAGATGAAGTCGACCGGCGAAGTGATGGGCGTGGGCGAGACGTTCGCCGAGGCGTTCCTGAAGAGCCAGGTGGCGGCGAACGTCAAGTTGCCGTCCGCGGGACGCGTATTCCTCAGCGTGAAGGATGCCGACAAGGCGCAGGCGATCGGCGTCGCGCGCAAGCTGCACGACCTCGGCTACGAGGTCGTGGCAACGCGCGGCACGGCCGCGGCGCTCACGGCGGCCGGCGTCCCGGTCATCGCCGTGAACAAGGTCAAGGAAGGGCGCCCGCACATCGTCGACATGATCGTCAACGACGAGATCGCGATCGTGATCAACACCGTCGAGGAGAAGCGCTCGTCGATCCACGACAGCTACACGATCCGCCGTGCGTCGCTCAACGGAGAAGTGCCGACGTTCACGACGATGGCCGGCGCGCGCGCGGCGGCGACGGGCATTGCCCATATGCGGGAACTCGTGCCGTACGCGCTGCAGGCGCTGCAGGAAAGGGTTTAGCTCGACGTCGAAGTCGCGTACAATGCAGGTTCGGCCGGAGGCGGTCCCCGCTCCCGGCCGTTCGCTTTTTGCTGGTGGCCGCAATGAACAAGGTACCCATGACCGTCGAAGGCGCCGAGCGCCTCAAGGCGGAATTGCATCGGCTGAAGACCGTCGATCGCCCCGCGGTGATCCAGGCGCTCGCCGACGCGCGCTCGCACGGTGATCTTTCGGAGAACGCCGACTACGACGCGGCGAAGGAGCGCCAGGGCTTCATCGAGGGCCGCATTTCGGAAGTCGAGACGAAGCTCGCGCATGCGCAGGTGATCGACCCGTCGAGCGTCGATGCCGACGGGCGTGTCGTGTTCGGCTCGACGGTCGAGATCGAGGACGTCGACAGCGGCGAGCGCAACGTCTACCAGATCGTCGGCGACGACGAGGCCGACATCACGGAAGGGAAGATCTCGGTCAATTCGCCGATCGCGCGCGCGCTGATCGGCAAGACCGAGGGCGACACCGCCGAAGTGCAGGCGCCCGCGGGATTGCGCAACTACGACATCCTGGCGGTACGCTACGTCTGACGACGGTTCGGGCCGTTACCTTGCGATGCTCGCGATCTGCGTCGCCGGCGTCTCGACGTCGATGTTGGCGAGCCGGCCTTCGACGAACGTCAGCGTGCGCAACTCGCTCGGCCGGGCGTAAGTCCACGTCTCGCGCCAGCCGCGATGCCGACCGCTGCGCTCGATGCGGGTCGGACGTCCCCACTGTGGGATGTTCAACACCTGATCGTCGGTCATGCCGAGCGCGATCGACGTGCGGAACGGGAACGCGGCCTGCGAGGATGCCGGTGACGGTACGGGCACCGGGGTGACGAGATCGCCGCCGGTCGCCGTCGAGCCGTACGCGTTTTGCGCCGGCGCGGTCGCGCCATCGCGCTGCGGGGGATCGGCGTAGTCCGGCAACTTCACGAGTCCCGCGTCCAGCTGTCCGACGCCGCACGGCATCGTCTGGTAACCGACGACCCCGTTGTCGACGCATTTGCGGATGCCCTGCGCGTTCGCGCCTGCCGCGAGCGCCAACGCGACACAGGCGATGATGCCCGTCCATTGCTTCATTTCGTTCCCGACCGCTCGAATTCGTCAGGAACGTAAGGTGCCCCGCCGCGGGCGCGACGGCCATCGGGCGCGCGCGGAACCCGATGTAGGACAAAGCGAAAGCGTCCGGCGAGGACGCGCGCCCGTCACTCGCCGATCACGACCATGAGATCGGGATCGAAGCGCGGATTCTCGTCGACGCCCTTCAGCGCGTATCCGCGCGGATTGCAGAGGACGCGCGTGCCGTTGACCGTGTAGTCGAAGCTGTCGTGCGTGTGCCCGTGGATCCACAGTTTCGCGCGGGCGCCGTCCAGCATCGACGTCAGGTTCGACACGAAGCATGCGTTGAGCGGCGAACCGCGAAACCGCGGATGGACGCTCGGCGGCGCCGGCGCGTGATGCGTGATCACGACGGTGTCGCCGTCGAACGGCGTCGCGAGCGTCTCGGCGAGGAAACGACGGTGCATCGCGAAGCGTTCCGTGGAGTCTTCTGGCGTGAACGCGCGATCGCCGACGCGAATGCGCGAGAAGTCACGGATGAAGCGCTGCGCGTCGCGCATTGCCTCGTCGCGGTGTTCCGCGCCCTCGAGCAGGAAATCGGTCCACAGCGTGCTGCCGACGAAACGCGCGCCGTCGAGCTCGACGACGTCGTCGTCGAGCACGCGAACGCACGTGCCCTCGCTCGCGCGCGCGAGCGCCGCGCGCGTGTCGTCGATGCTGCTGCCGTAGAACTCGTGATTGCCCGCGACGTAGAGAACCGGCCGCGCGAACGACGACGCCCAGGCGATCGCCTCGGCGGGCCGCGCGATGTCGCCGGCGAGGATCACGACGTCCGCGTCGTTGTCCGGTCGCGGCAGCGGGGCGACGGTGAGGTGCAGGTCCGACAGGATGTTGAGCTTCATGGCATCGCACGCAGGGCGCATTCGCTCCAAGATGTACCACGGTGCGCCGGCGCGCGCACGCGCGGTTCGACGACGCGGCCCGTGGCGAGCGCGAGATGACGCGAACGATCGCCGGGGCGGCGATGTCCGAAGCGTAACGACTCCTGGAGATCGCGATGGCCCCCGCCTGCTCGCATCTGTCACAGGTGCACGACGTGAAGGTTCGCACACCGGACGGTTGCGAGGAGTGCCTCGCGATCGGCGGGCAGTGGGTGCATTTGCGGCTTTGCCTCAGCTGCGGCCACGTGGGATGCTGCGACCAGTCGCCGAACCGGCACGCGACCGCCCATTTCCGCCGCTCGCATCATGCGATCGTGAGGAGCTACGAGCCCGGAGAGGACTGGGGCTGGTGCTACGTCGACGAGCTGATGTTCGAGCCGGCGCCACGGGCATGAGCGCCGCCGGGCCGCCCCCAGGCGCGCGCCCCGTCCTGGGGAGGGGGAAGGCGTCCGCGGCCTACGCGATGATCGCGTGGCCGCCGCTGCCGCTGGCCGAATGGCAGCCGACCTACGAGACGCTGCACATGTGGGCGCAGATCGTCGGCAAGACGCGGCTCGCCCTCGCGCCGATGCAGAACCACTGGTGGCAGGTGACCTTTTATCCGACGCCGCGCGGCCTGACGACGGGCGCGATGCCCTGCGGCGCGCGCACGGTCGACGTCACGTTCGATTTCCTCGCGCACACGCTCGACATTCGAACGAGCGACGATCAGTCGCAAACGCTGCCGCTCGCGCCGCGCTCGGTCGCGGATTTCTATGCGGAGTACATGAGCGCGTTGCGCGCGGTGGGCGTCGCCGCGACGATCCGTCCGAAGCCGGTGGAAATCGTCACCGCCATCCCGTTTCCCGACGATCGCGTGCACGCGGCATACGATGCCGACGCCGCGCAACGGCACTTTCGCATCCTGCTTTCGACGGCACGCGTCTTCGAGGAGTACCGCAGCGCGTTTGCCGGCAAGGCGAGCCCCGTGCACTTCTTCTTCGGCAGTTTCGACCTCGCGACGACGCGCTACTCCGGGCAGCGCGCACCGCGCCATCCGGGCGGCGCGCCGAACTGTCCCGACTACGTGATGGTGGAGGCGTATTCGCGCGAATGCGCGAGCTGCGGCTTCTGGCCGGGCGGTGGCGCGATGAACGAAGCCGCGTTCTACGCGTATGCGTATCCCGAGCCGGAAGGCTACGCACGGCATGCAATCGCACCGACCGGCGCGTATTACCACCCCGAGTTACGGGAGTTCGTGCTGCCCTACGAAATCGTGCGCAACGCCGCAGACCCCGACCAGACCTTGCTGACGTTCGTGCATTCGGCGTACGAGGCCGCCGCCGATCTCGGACACTGGGACCGCGCCACGCTCGATCGACCGGTGGCGAGGGCGGCACGCTGA
Source organism: Casimicrobiaceae bacterium (assembly GCA_035717085.1). GTDB lineage: Bacteria > Pseudomonadota > Gammaproteobacteria > Burkholderiales > Casimicrobiaceae > VBCG01. Next base: position 4,488 of record DASTIY010000007.1, read on the forward strand.
CGCATCAGTGATTGTCCCGGGGCACCTTCGCCCCGCTGCGCCCGACGAGAAAGTCCAGGTCCGCGCCGTCGTTGGCCTGCAGCACGTGATCGACGTAGAGTTTCACGTAGCCACGATCCATCGCTGCGGACGGTGCCGTCCACGCCGCGCGCCGGCGCGCGAGCTCGGCGTCGTCGACGTGCAACTGAAGCCGGCGCAGCGCGACGTCGAGCGTGATCTTGTCGCCGTTCTGGACGAGCGCGAGCGGACCGCCCGCGGCCGATTCCGGCGCGGTGTGCAGCACGACGGTGCCGTAGGCCGTGCCGGACATGCGCGCATCGGAAATGCGCACGATGTCGGTGATGCCGCGTTTGAGGAGCTTCGGCGGCAGCGGCATGTTGCCGACCTCCGCCATCCCCGGGTAGCCCTTCGGGCCGCAGTACTTCAGCACCATCACCGAGTTCTCGTCGATGGCGAGCGCGTCGTCGTTGATTCGCGCGTGCAAATCCTCGATCGATTCGAACACGACCGCCGAGCCGGTATGCCGCATCAGGTGCGGTGACGCGGCGGACGGCTTGATGATCGCACCGTCGGGCGCGAGATTGCCGCGCAGCACCGCGATGCCGGCGTCGCGCTTGAACGGGTCGTCGAGCGTGCGAATCACGTCGGGCTTCCAGCACTTTGCGTCGCGATTGTTCTCGCCGATCGTCCGGCCGTTCACGGTCATGGCGCCTTCGTGCAGCAAGCCATGCGTCGCGAGCTCGCGCAGCACGACGGGCAAGCCGCCCGCTTCGAAGAAGTCCTCCATCAGGTAGCGGCCCGACGGCATGATGTCGACCAAACAGTGCATGTTGCGGCCGACGCGATCCCAGTCGTCGAGCGAAAGCTCGACGCCGATGCGCCGCGCGATCGCGATCAGATGGACGACCGCATTCGTCGAGCCGCCGATCGCGGCGTTGGCGCGGATCGCGTTCTCGAATGCTTCCCGCGTGAGGATCTGCGACAGCGTCGTGTCGGCCTTCACGAGCTCGACGATGCGCCGGCCCGCTTCGCGCGCGAGGAGATTGCGCCGGGCATCGACGGCCGGAATCGCGGCGTTGCCCGGCAAGCCGACGCCGAGCGATTCGACCATGCACGCCATCGTCGACGCGGTGCCCATCGTCATGCAGTGGCCGTGCGAGCGGTGCATGTCCGCTTCGGCCTCGTGGAATTCGTTCAACGTGATCTGGCCGGCGCGCAACTGCTCGCTCATCGAGATGACGTTCGTGCCCGAGCCGATCGGCTTCCCGCAATGGATGCCGCGCAGCATCGGGCCGCCCGACACGCCGATGGTCGGGATGTCGACGCTCGACGCGCCCATCAGCAACGCGGGCGTGGTCTTGTCGCAGCCCATCAGCAGCACGACGCCGTCGAGGGGATTGGCGCGAATCGACTCCTCGACGTCCATCGACGCGAGGTTGCGATAGAGCATCGCGGTCGGCCGCAGCATCGTCTCGCCGAGCGACATCACCGGGAATTCGAGCGGAAAGCCGCCAGCGTCGAGCACGCCGTAGCGCACGTGCTCGGCGATCGTGCGGAAGTGCGAGTTGCACGGCGTCAGTTCGGACCACGTGTTGCAGATGCCGATGACGGGACGTCCGTCGAACTGGTCCTGCGGAAAGCCGCGGTTCTTGAGCCACGACCGGTAGTAGAAACCCATCTTGTCCTGCCGGGCGAACCACGCCTGGCTACGCAATTTCCTGCCGCTCTCCGCCATCGCTTCCTCGATTTTCGTATTCCGTCGAACGTCCTCGGCCGCGTGCGCGCCGCCACGTCGCCGCGATCGCCGGCCAGCACAATAGCAGCAGCCCCAGCACCGTCAGCGTGGTGACGAGCGGATTCGACCAGAAGATCGCAAGCGATCCTTTCGACATGATCATCGACTGGCGGAACGCGTCCTCGGCCTTGTCGCCCAGCACCATCGCGAGCACGAGCGGCGCAATCGGGTAGTCGAGCTTCTTGAACGCATAGCCGGCGATGCCGAACAGCACGACGAGGAGCAAATCCGTCGTGCTGGCGGACACCGTGTACGCACCGATGAAGCAGACGACGACGATCATCGGTCCGATGATCGCGAAGGGGACGCGCAGGATCGCCGCGAACACCGGCACGGTCGACAGCACGAGGATCACGGCGACGATGTTCGCGACGTACATGCTCGCGATCAATCCCCAGACGAAATCGGGGCGATCGGTGAAAAGCGTGGGCCCCGGATTGAGGCCCCAGATCATCAGGCCCCCGAGCATCACCGCCGACGTCGCCGAACCCGGCACGCCGAGCGCCAGCATCGGCAGCATCGCGCTCGTGCCCGCCGCGTGATCGGCCGTCTCCGGTGAAATGATCCCTTCCGGCTCGCCGTTGCCGAATTGCCTGCTCCGTCGGGAAAACCGGCGCGCGAGGCCGTAGCTCATGAACGACGCCGCCGTCGGCCCGCCCGGCGTGATGCCCATCCAGACGCCGATGCTGCTGCCGCGCAGCAACGCGAGCCAGTGCCGCGGCATCGTGCGCATCGCTTCGAAGACGGCACGCGGGCTGATGCGCGGCTCGACGCCGTCGAAGCGAAGACCTTCCTCCATGCTGATCAGCAGCTCGCCGAGTCCGAAGAGCCCGATCACCGCAACGAGAAAACTGATCCCCGAGACCAGCGTGTCGACGCCGAACGTGAGGCGAAGGCTGCCCGAGATGGTGTCCATGCCGACGGCCGCGAACGCGAGGCCGAGGCCCATCGACACCAGCGTCTTCAGCGGCGCGGCGCCACCCAGTCCCACGAAGCTCGCGAACGCGAGGAAGTACACGGCGAAGTATTCGGGCGAGCCGAAGCGCAGTGCGAAGTTCGCCGCCCACGTCGACAGCAGCGTGATCACGATGACGCCGACGAGCGCGCCGAACGCCGCGGAGAGGAACGCGAGGGTCAGCGCTTGGGCCGCCTTGCCCTGGCGCGCCATCGGGTAGCCGTCGAACGTCGTGGCGACGGACGACGGCTCGCCGGGGATGTTGAAGAGAATCGACGTCGTCGAGCCCCCGAAGAGCGCACCCCAGTACATGCTCGTCAGCAGGATGATCGCCGCGACCGGATTCATGCCGAATGTGAGCGGCAGCAGCAGCGTGACGCCGTTCGGCGCGCCGAGACCGGGCAACACGCCGACGAGGATGCCGAGCAGCACGCCGGTGATCATCAGCATCACGTGGTACGTCGTCAGCGCGACGCCGAAGCCGTGCAGCAG
>DASTIY010000008.1:0-14208 GCA_035717085.1 Casimicrobiaceae bacterium
ATTGCCGTGATCCCGCAGCCGATGCAGCACGCCGAGCAAGAGCTCGATGTCGTGGAAATGCAAACCGGTCGTCGGCTCGTCGAGGATGTAGAGCGTGCGTCCCGTGTCGCGCTTGGAAAGCTCGAGCGACAGCTTGACGCGCTGCGCCTCGCCGCCCGACAACGTCGTCGCCGACTGTCCGAGCTTGATATAGCCGAGACCCACGTCGAGCAGCGTCGAAAGCTTGCGCGCGACGGCCGGCACCGCCGAGAAGAACTCGTGCGCCTGCTCGACCGTCATCGACAGCACGTCGTGGATATTCCTGTCCTTGTATCGGATCTCGAGCGTCTCGCGGTTGTATCGCTGACCGTGGCACACGTCGCACGGAACGTAGACGTCCGGCAGGAAGTGCATCTCGACCTTGATGAGCCCGTCGCCCTGGCACGCCTCGCACCGCCCGCCTTTCACGTTGAACGAAAAGCGGCCGGGGCCGTAGCCGCGCTCGCGCGCTTCCTTCACCTGCGCGAACAACTCGCGGATCGGCGTGAAGAGTCCCGTGTACGTCGCCGGATTGCTGCGAGGCGTCCGGCCGATCGGGCTCTGATCGACGCTGATCACCTTGTCGAAATGCTCGAGCCCCTCGATTTCACGATACGGCGCCGGCTCCTCCGCACTGTCGTACAGATGCCGCGCCACCGCGCGATACAGCGTGTCGTTGACGAGCGTCGACTTTCCCGATCCCGACACACCGGTCACGCACACGAACAATCCCACCGGCAATTCCAGCGTGACGTCCTTCAGGTTGTTGCCGCTCGCCCCGGCCAGCGTAAGCATCCGCTCGGGATCGGGACTGTGACGCAGCATCGGAATCGCGATCTGCCGCCGGCCGGCGAGATATTGACCCGTCAGTGAATGCGGCGCGCGCCGGATGTCGTCAGGCGTTCCCTGCGCCACCACCTGCCCGCCGTGCTCGCCCGCGCCCGGGCCCATGTCGACGACGTAATCGGCGGTGAGAATCGCATCCTGGTCGTGCTCGACGACGATGACGCTGTTGCCGAGATCACGCAGATGCTCGAGCGTTGCGAGCAGGCGATCGTTGTCGCGCTGATGCAAGCCGATCGACGGCTCGTCGAGCACGTACATGACGCCGGTCAAGCCCGATCCGATCTGCGATGCGAGGCGGATCCGCTGCGCTTCACCGCCCGACAGCGTTTCCGCCGACCGATCGAGCGAAAGATAATCGAGCCCCACGTTGTTCAGGAACTCGAGACGCGAGCGAATTTCCTTCACGATCCGATCGGCGATCGCCGCCTTGTGCCCGAGTAGCTGGAAGCGCGAGAAGAAGCGGATCGACTCCTTCAGCGGCCACGCCGATATCTCGTAGATCGGCCGCGCGTCGTCGCCCTCGCCCACCTTGACGTTGCGGGCCTCGCGCCGCAGGCGCGTGCCCCCGCACTCCGGACACGGGCGGTTGTTGAGGTACTTCGCGAGCTCCTCGCGCACCATCACGCTGTCGGTTTCGCGATAGCGCCGCTCGAGATTCGGCACGATGCCCTCGAACGCGTGCTGGCGCGTCACCGGCTTGCCGCGATCGGTGAGATAGGTGAACGCGATCTTCTCGTCGCCCGAGCCGTAGAGCACGACGTCCTGCACGCGCTGCGGCAGTTCGTCGAAGGGTCGATCGATCTCGAAGCCGGCGTGCTTCGCGAGGCTTTGGAGCAACTGGAAATAGAACTGGTTGCGCCGGTCCCAGCCGCGAATCGCGCCGCCGGCCAGCGAAAGATGCGGAAACGCGACGATGCGCTTGGGATCGAAGAACGTGATCGAGCCGAGGCCGTCGCACTTCGGGCACGCGCCGACGGGATTGTTGAACGAGAAGAGGCGCGGTTCGAGCTCGGACAGCGAATAGTTGCATACCGGACACGCGAACTTCGCGGAGAACAGATGCTCCCGACCGGTATCCATCTCGACGGCGATCGCGCGGCTGTCGCCGTGGCGCAGCGCCGTCTCGTACGATTCGGCGAGCCGCTGCTTGAATTCCTCGCGCACCTTCAGTCGATCGACGACGACCTCGACGGTGTGCTTGGTGTTCTTCGCAAGCTTCGGCACCGCGTCGATCTCGTACACCGTGCCGTCGACGCGAACGCGCACGAAGCCCTTCGCGCGAAGCTCCGCGAAGAGATCGAGCTGCTCGCCTTTCCGATTGACCACGACCGGCGCGAGGATCATGAGCCGCGTGTCCTCGGGCATCGCGAGCGTCGCGTCCACCATCTGCGAAATGGTCGACGCGGAGAGCTTCTGTTCCGGATGATTCACGCAATACGGATCGCCGACGCGCGCGAACAGCAGCCGCAGATAGTCGTGAATTTCGGTCACCGTACCGACCGTCGAGCGCGGGTTGTGCGACGTCGCCTTCTGCTCGATGGAAATCGCCGGCGAAAGCCCCTCGATCAGATCGACGTCGGGCTTTTCCATGAGCTGCAGGAACTGCCGCGCGTACGCCGACAGCGACTCGACGTAGCGTCGCTGGCCTTCCGCGTAGAGCGTGTCGAACGCGAGCGAGCTCTTGCCCGACCCCGACAGCCCGGTGATGACGATCAGCCGATGGCGTGGCAGATCGAGATTGAGGTTCTTGAGGTTGTGCGTGCGAGCGCCGCGGATGCGGATGTGATCCATCGATTTGGACGAATGCGCAATCAGCCGTTGCGACTAGGCCGCACGGACGAAGGCGAAAGAGGGCAACCTGCTAGTATATTTCGTTTCACGAGCTCGCCGAAGTGCGCGCCGCGTTCCTGCGCCCGAGTCGCGCGGCGCCGCCCGAAGCTTCGATAGATGGGGACGCCCGGCGGCTCGATCAATCGCATTCGCGAGAGGAAACGAAGATGGCCTCGGTCAACAAGGTGATCCTGCTCGGCAATCTGGGCCGCGATCCGGAAACGCGCTACACGACAGGCGGCGACGCCGTGACCAATCTCAGCATCGCCACCAGCGAGCAGTGGAAGGACAAGAATGGCGAGAAGCAGGAACGCACCGAGTGGCACCGTGTCGTTCTCTTCGGACGGCAGGCCGAGATCGCCGGCGAGTACCTGAAGAAGGGTCGCTCGGTCTACATCGAAGGCCGACTGCAGACGCGCAAGTACACCGACAAGGACGGCATCGAGAAGTACTCCACCGAGGTCGTCGGCGACCGCATGCAACTGATCGGCGGACCGCGCGATTCGAGCGGCGGCGACGTCGAGTTCAACGCCGGGAGCAGCGGCGCGCCATCACGGCGCGAGCCCCCCCCGGCGGGTGCCGGTGGCAGTGGCGGCCGCAGCGGCGGCGCGAAGAAGAACGTCGACGAGCTCGACGACGACATTCCGTTCTGACATCGAGAGGTAGGTCAGGCCCTACTTCGAATCGAAGCGCGTCCGACTCTGACTTCACTGCGCCATGGCGGCCGTTCGTTTCGACACCCTCGACTACGCGAGGAAGCTCGAGCGCGCAGGCGTTCCGCGGGATCAGGCTGCGCTGCAGGCGAAGGCGCTCGGCGAGGCGCTCGCGCAGGTGGATCCGCTGCACGACGATATTGCCCGCCTCGATCGGCGGTTCGATCAGGTCGATGCACGCTTCGACCAGGTCGATGCACGCTTCGCCCAGGTCGATGCACGCTTCGACCAGGTCGATGCACGCTTCGAGCAACTCGAGTCGAAGCTCGACGCGAGAATCGATGCGCTCGACGTCAAGCTCACGGGCAAGATTGCGACGCTGCACTGGATGTTCGGCACCACCGTCGCGATGTTCGCCGCGCTCTTCGTCCAGCAATTCTTCAGCAGGTAGCCTCGACACTCGACGAAAGCGCGTCGCGTACCTCGACCGGCACCTCGATCTCGCCCCCGCCCAGGCACACGTCGCCGTCGTAGAGCACGAGATACTGTCCCGGCGTCGGCGCCCATTGCGGCGCATCGAATGCCGCGACGAGATCATCGCCCGCGATGCGCACTTCGCATGCGGCATTGGGCATGCGATAACGCGTCTTCGCCGACAATCGCGCCGGAAGCTGCGGTGACTCGCCGGCGATCCAATGCACGTCGTTCGCACGTACGTCGCGCCGATACAGCAACGGATGCTCGCGTCCCTGCACGACGATCAGCGCGTTGCGCGCCATGTCCTTTCCGGCGACGTACCACGGTAGCGCGTCGCCGTCGCGCTTTCCACCGATGCCGAGCCCCTGCCGCTGCCCGAGCGTGTAGTACGCGAGGCCCTGATGTTCGCCGACGCGAGTCCCCTCCGGCGTGACGATCGGCCCCGGCGTACGCGGCAGGTAGCGCGCGAGAAAGTCGCGAAACGGTCGCTCGCCGATGAAGCAGATGCCGGTCGAATCCCGCTTGGCGTGCGTGGGCAAGCCTTCGCGCTTCGCGATCGCGCGCACGTCGCGCTTCGTCATCTCACCCAGCGGAAACAGGACCGGTGCGAGCTGCGCCTGCGCGAGGCGATGCAGGAAATACGTCTGGTCCTTCGCCGCATCGCGCGCCCCGAGAAGCTCGGCGCGTCCGCGTGCATCGCGACGCACGCGCGCGTAATGCCCGGTCGCGATGCGATCGGCGCCGAGCGCGAGCGCGTGATCGAGGAACGCGCGAAACTTGATCTCGCTGTTGCAAAGCACGTCGGGATTCGGCGTGCGGCCCGCCGAATAATCGCGCAGGAAATGCGCGAAGACGCGTTCGCGATACTCGGCGGCGAAATTGACGGCGTCGAGCTCGATGCCGATCACGTCGGCGACCGATGCCGCATCGACGAGGTCCTCGCGCGACGAGCAGTACTCGTCGTCGTCATCGTCTTCCCAGTTCTTCATGAAGACGCCGACGACGTCGTAGCCCTGCTGCTTCAGAAGCCACGCTGCGACGGAAGAGTCGACGCCGCCGGACATGCCGACGACGACGCGTTCACCCGACACGGTCAGGGCCCGGAGATGATCCCGAGCGGCCAGCGACAGCCCGCGCGGTAATCGTCGAGCGAGCGCAGCACGAACGGGCTGCGGTGCATCGAGCGGCGGGCGGCGATCTCATCGTAGGTGAGCCAGAGTGCGCGGACGATCCCGGTGTCGAGCGGACGGGCGGGCTCGTGCGTGCGCGGGGTTGCGGCGAACGTGAAGCGTACGTAGGTGCCGTAGAGCGGCGATTGCCAATGATAGACACCGACGAGCGCGGTCGGATCCACGCGCCACGCCGCCTCCTCGAGCGTCTCGCGGGCGGCGGCCGCGGCGATCGATTCGCCCACTTCAACGTGACCCGCGGGCTGGTTGAGGCGCACGCCGACGCGGGTCTCCTCCTCGATCACCAGAAAGCGGCCGTTCTGCTCGGCGATCGTCGCGACCGTGATCACCGGGCGTCGCGGCACCGCCCGCTCGAACGGCTCGTTCGCGGGCTCGATCGCGTCCGGTGTCAGCGGCAGGGTGCGGTTGACGGTCATGACGTTTGGCAAGGTAGCCGGATGATAGCGGCTGCAACTTGCACGCCCGGCGCGACGCGACGAAGGTACGGTTCCGACGGAAGGACGTCTGCCCCACCTCCGATCTGCCTTCGACACCGTTCATCGCGCGCTTTCCCCCAACTCCGATGGGCCGTTGTTCCTCACCCCCAACATGAAAAAGGCAGGCCGAAGCCTGCCTTCCCGTGGCCGACACGGAAATTACTTGGCCTTGGCCTTCTCGTCCTTGTCAGCGGCCTTCTTCTTCGACGACTTTTTCACGGACTTCTTCGCCGTCTTCTTCGACATGCTGTCGTGGCTCATCGACGACTTCATCGAGCCGGACGACGACGCAGCGGGCGTCGCAGGGGCGGCCGGCGTCGCAGGCGCGGCAGGGGCGGCCGGCGTCGCGGGCGTGGCGGGCGTGGCTTGCGCCATCGCGACCGTCGTCGACACGGCGAACGCGCCGGCAACGAGCGTTGCGAGCAGTTTCTTCATGGTTGCGGGTCCTGTGGTGGTTGGAGTGCGACACGGGGTTTGCCGCGTCGACGCCATTAACGCGGCCCTGCCCGGCGGGGTTGACAGTCACTCGCGGCCGCCGCTGGTCGCTCGCTACCGTCGTTGCGCGATGCTTGATGCTCATCAACGCGATTCGGAGACGTAGGGTCGGACGCCAGACTCTCCCTTTGGAGCGCCACTGCGATGTCGCCCGGAAGCGACAAGCAAGCTAACGGGACAGGCCGAGATCGCGCTGCAGCCATTCGCGCAGCAACGGCACCGTGACGTTCCGCTTGGCCGCGATCGAGTGGCGATCGAGCGCCGCGAGTGTCGCGACGAGGCTCTTCATGTCGCGGCGCGCATGCGCGAGCAGGTACATGATGACGTCATCGGAAAGCGCGAAGCCGCGCTCGCGCGCATAGGCGGCGAGCGCGGCCGGCTTGTCCGCATCGGCGAGCGGCACGACCTCGAGCACGAGTCCGAGCGCGAGCCGCGTACGAAGATCGTCGCGCAGCGACAGCCGCGCCGGCGGCAGCTTCGCGGTCGCGAGCCACTGCGCGCCTTGCGCAGGCAACCCGTTGACGAGCGTGAAGAGACGCGCCTGCGTCGGCGCGTCGACGACGTCGATGTCGTCGATCACGAGCAAGGCACGAGGCGCAATCTCGGCCGGTTCCCGGACCGCTTCGCCGCAGACAACGACCGGGCGACCCCCGGCACGGGCATGGCCGATCGCCGCCTGCACGAGATGCGACTTGCCGCCCCCCGGCGCACCCCACAGCAGCAGGCCCGGATGCACCAGGTTCGCATCGGCGAGTGCACGCACCGCGGCGACCGCCTCGCCGTTGCCGCCGACGACGAAGTTCTGCAACGACGGCGGCTCGGGCTGCGCGAGATCGAGGATCAGTTGTGGTGACGACACCACTCAGTCGTCGCGATAGACGGGCGACTCGACGTACGCGCGCCGCAGATGTCGCAATCCCACGAGCAGCACCGCGGAGACCGGCAGTGCCATCAGCACGCCGGCGAAGCCGAACAGTTCGCCGAACGCGAGCAGCGCGAAGATCACCGCGAGCGGATGCAAACCGATGCGATCGCCGACCATGAACGGCACGAGCACGTAGCTTTCGAGCAGTTGCCCCACCCCATACACGGCGAGCACCGCGAAGAACCCGGGCCAGCCGTTGAATTCGAGCGCTGCCGCGGTGACGCCGAGCAGGAAACCGAGCCCGAAGCCCACGTAGGGAATGAACACCAGCAAGCCGGTGAGAATGCCGATCGCGACCGCATGATCGAGCCGCACGATCGACAGCGCGACGGTGTAATACGCCGCGAGCGCGATCATTACGAGCAACTGTCCATGCAGGAATTCGGCGAGGACGCCGTCGACTTCGCGCGAAATCGCGCGCACCTTCGGGCCCCAGCGACGCGGCAACAAATCGTCGAGGCGCGCGAGGATCATGTTCCAGTCGCGCAGCAGATAGAACATCACGACGGGAATCAGCGCGAGATTGACGAGCAGCGACAGCACGATCGCGCCGCCGGTCTTGACGCCCGACAGCAGCCGCACCGAGAGCTGCCGCGCCTGTTCCGCGTTGTCGGAAATGAACGTGCGAATCGAATCGAAATCGAGGCTCAGCGTGATGTCGAACTTCTCCTGCAGGAACGGGCCGACGCGCGCGGTCAATTGCGCGACGAGGTCGGGCAACCGCCTCGTGATCGACGTCACCTCGGCTTGCACGAGCGGAATCAGCACGAGGAACAGGCCCGCGAGCAGGATCCCCATGAACAGCATCACCAGGAGCGTCGACAGCGAGCGCGGCACGCCGCGCCGCTCCGCGCGCGCCACGATCGGCGTGCCGAGGTACGCGAGGATCGCCCCGATGAGAAACGGCGTCAGTACCGGCCCGAGCCACGTCAGGGCGAGACCGACGACGACGAGCGCGCCGACGATCCACAGGTAGTGCTTGGGCTGTAGCGGATGCCGGCGCGGTGGCAGCACGGTTTCTCGCGGCGCGGTCTCAGGGAAAGGGGCGCTTGCAGGCGCACGCGCGCGTGGATCCGACACGTCCGTGTCGGGCTCGATCGGCGTCACCGGTGGCCGGACCGCGCTCATCGTCGAGGAAGTCGCGTAGCGTAGAATCGCCAACGAAAAACGCCGCACTTTACCGCATTGTGCCCGCCGCTTCGGCCCCCCTCTCCTATCGCGACGCCGGCGTCGACATCGACGCGGGCGACGCGCTCGTCGAGCGCATCAAGCCCTTCGCGCGTCGCACGATGCGCCCCGAGGTGCTGGCGGGCATCGGCGGCTTCGGCGCGCTGATCGAAGTCGGCAAGCGTTTTCGCGAGCCGGTGCTCGTCGCCGGCACCGACGGCGTCGGCACCAAGATCGACCTCGCACAACGCGTCGGGCGTCACGACACGATCGGCATCGATCTCGTCGCGATGAGCGTCAACGACATTCTCGTGCAGGGCGCCGAGCCGCTCTTCTTTCTCGACTACTTCGTGTGTGAACGGCTGAACGTCGACGTCGCCGCGCGGGTGATCGAAGGCATCGCGAAGGGTTGCGAGCTCGCGGGCTGCGCATTGATCGGCGGCGAGACCGCCGAGCATCCCGGAACGTTTCCGAAGGACGCGTACGACCTCGCGGGATTCGCGGTCGGCATCGTCGAGAAGAGCGGCGTCATCGACGGCCGCGACATCGTCCCGGGTGATCGCCTCGTCGGCATCGCGTCGAGCGGCCCGCATTCCAACGGCTTTTCGCTGATTCGGCGCGTCGTCGACGTGACGAATGCAGACCTCGATGCGCCGCTCGACACCGCGTCGACGGGCGCTGCGACCACGCTCGCCGACGCGCTGCTCGCGCCGACGCGCATCTACGTCAAGCCCGTCCTCGCGTTGCTGAAGCGCGTCGCGGTGAAAGGCATGGCGCACATCACGGGCGGAGGACTCGTCCTCAACGTCCCGCGCATGTTGCCCGACGGCGTGCAGGCGCGGCTCGACCGCACACGCTGGCCGCGCCCGCCGGTGTTCGATTGGCTGCAACGTGGCGGCAACGTTGCCGACGACGAAATGCACCGCGTCTTCAATTGCGGCATCGGCATGGTGCTCGCCGTTGCGGCGAAGGACGTCGACGAGACGATCCGCTCGCTCGTCGCGGCCGGCGAACAGGCGTACGCGATCGGTGAGATCGTCGCTCGATCGGATGGCGCACCGGCCGCGATCGTCGTATGACTTTGCGGTAAGCGTCGTGGCGGTGTCGGAGGAGTGTCGCAGGCACCTCCGACACTCCTCCGACACTCCTCCGACACCCGAACTCTGATCCATGGCGCTCGCGCGCATCACCGTCCTCATCTCCGGCCGCGGCTCGAATCTCGCCGCGCTGCTCGACGCAGCCAACGAAGGCAGGATCGCGGGCGCGATCACGCACGTCATCAGCAATCGGCCCGACGCCGCGGGCCTGCAACACGCCGAGCGGGAAGGCATCGCGACCACGATCGTGGATCACCGCGCGTTCACGACGCGCGACGCGTTCGACGACGCGCTCGCACACGCGATCGACCGGGGCGAGCCGGATCTGATCGTCCTCGCCGGCTTCATGCGCATCCTCGGCGCCGCGTTCGTCGAGCGTTACGCCGGACGCATGATCAACATTCATCCGTCGCTGCTGCCGGCGTATCCGGGAACGCGTACGCACGCGCGTGCGCTGGCCGACCGCACGACGCGTCACGGTTGCACCGTTCACTTCGTGACGCCCGCCGTCGACGGCGGCCCGATCATCGCGCAGGCCGATGTGCCGGTGCACGACGGCGACGACGAAACGAGGCTCGCCGCCCGAGTCCTCGCGCAGGAGCATCGGTTGCTGCCGCGCGTCGTTGCCGCATTCTGCGAAGGCCGCGTCGTGCTCGACGAAAGCGGGGCGCGGATCGCTTCGCGCGCGAACTCGGCGTAACGCGCCGGGTCCGTCTGGCCATGCATTCGTCGACGGACAAGCGCGACGCGCAGTCGCCCGCCACGTCACGCTGGCACGTGCGCCCGGCGCTGCTCGTGGCGCTCGTCGCGTCGCTCGTGCTGCATGCCGTCTGGTCGCTGTGGCCGGTCCAATTCGACGTCGTCCCGCCACCGGAACCGTTGAGCGTGACGCTCGAAACGATGCCGGCGCCGCCACCGCCGCCCGTGACACCGCCCGCCGCGACGCCCACGCCGAAGTCGCTGCCGCAACCGAAGCGCGTGGTACGCGCACCCCGGCGCGTCGAGCCGTCGCCGGTCGTCAGGGAAGCGACACCCGCGATCGAAGCGCCATCACATGCACCGGTCGCGAGTGCGCCGCCCGCGCCTGTCGCAGCGTCCGCAGTGCCTCCTCCGCCCGACGTCGCCATCGGTCCGCCCCGCGACGACGCGAAACCCGCAGTCGTGCTGCCGCCGCGACTCGATCTCGCCTACAAGGTCTTCTACGGCACGCAGGGATTCATGATCGGTGCCGCGACGTACCGGTTCGAGCACACAGGCGACGACTATCGGATCTCGACGGTCGCGGAGCCGCGCGGCCTCGCGGCGCTCCTCGTGCACGGACGCGGCCTCGTCGAAAGCCGTGGCAGGATCACCGAGCACGGTTTGCGGCCGTACGAGTTCGTCGTCGAGCGCGGCAGCGCCGACAAGCGCGAAGTCGCGTATTTCGATTGGGACGCCGGCAACGTCGTGCTGAACGGCGGCGACCTCGTCACGCTCGAGCCGCCCGCATTCGATCCGCTGACGATTCTGTGGCAGCCGTATTTCGCGCCGCCGACGCGCGATCCGCAGAGCTTCACGTTGGCGACGACGCGGCGCGTGACGCGCTACACGCTGACGCTGCAGGCCGAGGAGCCGGTCGTGTTTCGCAACACCGAAGTGATGACGCAGCGCTGGTACCAGAAGAGCGACGACGGCAAGACCGAAGGCTGGTTCTGGCTCGCGCCGTCGATGCATTACATCCCGATCAAGATGCGCGTCACGCGCACGTCGCGCGGCACACTCGAAGCGCAGCTCGCCGCGATCCGGACCGACGCCGATGGCGCGGATGTGAGCGAGGCGATCGCGCCCGAGCCCGATCCGCCCTTCAAGGCGGCCGATCTGATGGCGCCGGGTCCGGGTCCGGACAAGACCGGCCAATGATCCATCGCAACCAACTGCTCGCCCTGGCCGGTGCGATCGAGCGCGTGCGCCGCCTCGACATGCCTGCCGACACCGCGTTGTCGACGTTCTTCAAAGCGCACGCCGAGATGGGCGCGCGCGACCGCGCCTTCGTGTCCGACGGCGCGTTCGCGTATCTGCGACGCAAGGCGTCGCTCGAAACGCTCGCGGAAACGGACGATCCGCGCTTCCTCGCGTATGCGGTCGCCGTGCGCGAATTGAATCACTCGGTGCGCGAGCTCGAGCCCGCGATCAACGCCGCCGACGCGCGCTGGCTGGCAGCCTTCAAATCACGGCTGAATGCGCCGCTCGCTCCCGCGGTCGCCGCCGACGTCCCCGACTGGCTCTGGCATCGGCTCGGCGAAACGTACGACGACGAGGCGCGTTCGTCGCTCACACGCGCATGGCAATCGCCGGCCCCGGTCGACTTGCGCGCGAACGTGATGAAGACGACGCGCGGCGCGGCGCTCGCCGAACTCTCGACCGAAGGCTTGCCCGTCGCGGCGACGCCCTACTCGCCGTTCGGCGTGCGCATCCAGGGCCGTCCTGCGCTCGCGCGCCATCCGTGGCTCGCCAACGGTCGTCTCGAAGTGCAGGACGAAGGCAGCCAGCTCGTCGGCCTGCTCGTCGCACCGCGGCGCACCGACATGGTCGTCGACTTCTGCGCCGGCGCCGGCGGAAAGACGCTGCTGCTCGGCGCGATGATGCGCTCGCAGGGACGCGTCTACGCATTCGACGTGTCCGCGAAGCGCCTCGCGAAGCTCACACCGCGGCTCGCGCGCTCCGGATTGTCGAACGTCCATCCGCAAACGATCGCCAGCGAGCGCGACGCCAAGGTGAAGCGCCTCGCGGGCAAGATCGACCGCGTGCTCGTCGATGCGCCGTGCACCGGCTTCGGCACGCTGCGCCGCAATCCCGATCTCAAGTGGCGACAGACGCCCGAGGACCTGGCGGAACTCACGACGAAGCAGGCACAGATCCTCGCGGCGGCGGCGACGCTCGTGAAGCCCGGTGGACGCCTCGTCTACGCGACGTGCAGCGTGCTGCCCGAGGAGAACGACGCGATCGTCGACGCGTTCCTCGCGAACAACGCAGCCTTCGTCGAGCGCGACGTCGCCGCGCTCCTCGAACGTGCCGAAATACCCCTCGACACCGGCCCTCGCCTGCGCCTGCGCCCCGACCTGCACGGTTGCGACGGCTTCTTCGCCGCGGTGCTCGAACGCCACTGACTTTCGTCCTCGAACGCCACCTCTGACACGTGTCTGACACTCCTCTGACACGTGTCAGAGGTGAGGAAAGGCGTGCATACTTCGCGCCGGCTTCCCTGCACCCCCGCCGCCCGGATGATCGCGCCGATCGACTTCACCCGCCTGCAGAGCGCGCTGTCGATGCCTCGTGGCTGGCTCGAGCTGCTGCTCACGCTCGCCTGCATCGCGATCGGCTGGTGGATCGACCGCCGCATGACGAAGGCGCGGAACGCCCGCGGGGCCGTTCCGGGACGCGTCCGTCCGCACCTTGCGTTCCCGCTGATCGCGCTCGCGCTTGTCTACGTCGCGTCGCTCGCGTGGGAGCGCGCGATCGGGACGCCGTTCTTCCTCGCGATCGCGGTGCCGATCTTCGTCGCGCTCGTGGTGATCCGCATGCTCGCCTACGCGCTGCATCGCCTCTTCCCCGCGCAGACGTGGCTGCCCGCCTCGGAAGTCGCGATCGGCACGGCGATCTGGAGCCTCGCGATCCTCTACTTCCTCGGCGTCCTGCCCGAGATTCACGCTGCGCTCGGCGAGCTCGTGATTCCGATCGGGAAGTCGGACGTCTCGCTGCTGACGATCTTCACCGGCATCGCGGTCGTCGTCGTCACGCTCGTCGTCACGCTGTGGATCTCGGGCATGATCGAGCAGCGCCTCGCCCTCGCGCCGCATCTCGACCCGAACCTGCGCGTCGTGCTGTCGAAGATCGTGCGCGCGGTGCTGATCGTCGTCGCCGTGCTCGTCGCGCTGCAGCAGATCGGTTTCGACCTCACGCTCCTCACGGTCTTCGGCGGCGCGCTCGGCGTCGGCATCGGCCTCGGCCTGCAAAAGCTCGCATCGAATTACATCGCGGGCTTCACGATCCTGCTCGACCGCTCGATCCGCATCGGCGATCTCGTCACCATCGACAATCGCACGGGCATCGTGTCGAAGGCAACCTCACGCTACGTCGTCGTGCGCAGCGGCGACGGCGTCGAGGCCATCGTGCCGAACGAGACCGTCGTCACGACGACCGTCCTCAATCACTCGTACACGACGCCGCAGGTCCGCATCGCGGTGCAGGTGCAGGTGTCGTACGACAGCGACATCGAGAAGGCGCTGGCGCTCCTCGTCGAGATCGCCGAGCGCGAGCCACGCATCCTGCGCGGCGCGCAGGCGCCGAAGGCGTTCGTCACGAGCTTCGCCGACAGCGGCGTCGCGCTCGAACTCGGCATGTGGATCAACGATCCGCACGTCGGCCACCTCGACCTGCGCAGCGCGATCAGCCGCGCGATCCTGAAGGAATTCGCGGCGCAAGGCATCGAGATTCCGTTCCCGCGCCGCGACGTGCGCATCCTCGGCGCGAAGCCACGCGTCGATTCGAACGCGAGCGACACGATCGAGCGCACTCCCGCGCGCTGATCCGGTCCAAGTGCAGAATCCACCGGCAAAAGGTGCGCGCGACGCGCATCGTTTGTCGAACGCGCGAACGAAAACAATCGCCTGTCGGCCCCTTGTGCCGCGGGCCGTCCGGGGTCATATCGTGGCGAACGCCGCTCGCGTACAATCGGCACCGCAACCAGCCCGCCGGCGACGCCGTCGCCGCGCCCGCGGTTGCATTTTTACGGACAATCAATGAATTCGGATTTGCTGGCCCTCGCCGCGCACGGCCTGTTCGATCTTCCGTGGTGGGGCTACGTCGTCGTCACCCTCGCGCTCACGCACGTCACCATCGCGTCGGTGACGATCTACCTGCATCGCAGCCAGGCGCATCGCGCGCTGGATCTGCATCCGCTGGTGTCGCACTTCTTCCGCCTGTGGCTGTGGCTCACCACGGGGATGGTGACCAAGGAGTGGGTGGCGATCCACCGCAAGCACCACGCCAAGTGCG
>DASTIY010000009.1:0-2661 GCA_035717085.1 Casimicrobiaceae bacterium
CGATCGCGATCGGCATCCTCGTGGCGAGCGGTCAGCTGCCCGCCGACAAGCTCGACACGCACGAATTCGCCGGCGAGCTCGCCTTGACCGGCGAGTTGCGCGCGGTGCGCGGTGCGCTCGCGATGGTGCTGTCGGCGCGCCACGACGGCCGCGCGTTCGTTCTACCCGATGCGAGCGCCGCGGAAGCTTCGCTGGTACGCGGCGCGACGATCCTCCCCGCGCGCACGCTTCTCGCGGTGTGCGCGCATCTCACGGGCTCCGCCGCGCTGCCCGCGCTCGATGCCTGCGCGTCGCCGGTGGGCGAAGCCAGCGCGCCGGATCTCGCGGAGGTACACGGACAGGCGCACGCAAAGCGAGCGCTCGAAATCGCCGCGGCCGGCGCCCATTCGCTTTTGCTGATCGGTCCGCCGGGCACCGGCAAGTCGATGCTCGCGCATCGGCTGCCTGCGTTGTTGCCGCCGATGACCGACGCCGAGGCGCTCGAGACCGCGGCGATCGCGTCGTTGAACGCCGGTTTCGACGCGGGAAACTGGCGCGTTCGCCCGTTTCGCGCGCCGCATCACACGGCGAGCGGCGTCGCCCTCGTCGGCGGCGGCGGCGTGCCGCGTCCCGGCGAGATTTCGCTCGCGCACCACGGCGTGCTCTTCCTCGACGAATTGACCGAGTGGGATCGCCATGTGATCGAGGTCTTGCGCGAGCCACTCGAGTCCGGCGCGATCCTGATCTCGCGCGCCGCGCGACAGACGCGCTTCCCCGCCGATTTCCAGCTCGTCGCGGCGATGAATCCATGTCCGTGCGGCTGGAGCGGCCATGCGAGCGGCCGCTGCAACTGCAGCGAAGAGCAGGTGCGGCGTTATCGCGGACGCGTGTCGGGCGCGGTCTACGACCGCATCGACATGGCGGTCGACGTGCCTGCGATTTCCGCCGAGGAGATGACGAAGCGGCCGGAATGCGCGCCGGCGCCCGAATCGTCGGCGATGGTGCGCGAGCGTGTCGCCGGCGCGCACCGCCGGCAGATCGAGCGCCAGGACCGGCCGAACGCCAAGCTCTCGGCGGGCGAGGTCGAGCGCCTCGCGCAGGCATCGGAGGGCGCGGAGCAGCTGATCGCCAGCGCGATGTCGAAGATGTCGCTCTCCGCACGCGGCTATCACCGCGTTCTCAAGGTGGCGCGTACGATTGCCGACCTCGCGGACTCCGTTGTAGTGGACATCCCCCATGCCGCGGAGGCCATCGGCTACCGGCGCGCGATCGACGCACGCCACGGATAGGCGGCTTCAATCCAGCGAGCGACGATGGCAGGATAGTTGCTGGCGTGTCGAACCCGCGCCGGAATTCCGGGCGGACCTGAGATGACCGAATCCTCGACCCCCGCGCCGCCCGACGCGCGCGCGGCCGCCGACGCGTTGGGCGAAGCCGCCCATCGGACGCGTGCGTTGCGCTTCGTTGCGCGCATCCACTGGATGCGTACGCTCGGTCTCGGCCTCGGGTTCTTCTGCGTCGCGTCGGTGTTGTGGCTTCACGACGCAGCGTGGTTCCTCTGGGCGCTTCTCGTCGTCAACGCGTTCGCGTGGCCGCACATCGCATGGCTGATCGCGTCGCGCGGCGCCGATCCCGCGGCGCTGGAGCGGCACAACCTGACGATCGATTCCGCGCTCGGCGGCGCGTGGATCGCGCTCATGCAGTTCAGCCTGCTGCCGAGCGTGCTGCTCGCGACGATGCTCGTCGTCGACAAGATCGGTGTCGGCGGCTTTCGCTTCGCGGGACGCAATGCGGCGGTTCTCGCCGGTGCCTGCCTGCTGACGTCGGCTGCGCTCGGCTTCGCGATCGACCTCGCGACGCCGATGTCCGTCGTCGTCGCCAGCGTTCCGTTCCTCGTCGCCTATCCGATCGCCATCAGCGGCGTGATGCGCACGCTGGCGGTCAGGGTGGCGCAGCAGAACCGGTGGCTCGCGCACGTCAGCTCGACCGACGAGCTGACCGGCCTCGCCAACCGGCGCCACGGCCTCGCGCTGGCGCAGCACGCGCTGGCGTTGCAACGCCGCCATGGCGGCAGCGCGGTGCTCGTCGTCGTCGACCTCGACCACTTCAAGCAGGTCAACGATCGCTACGGTCACGCCGCGGGCGACGAGGTGCTGCGCGAAGTCGCACGTACGCTGCGCGATGCCATCCGCGTAACGGACACGGCGGCGCGCTACGGCGGCGACGAATTCCTGCTCGTGCTGCCCGCGACGACGCTCGAGGGTGCGAACGAGCTCACCAAGCGCATTCACGCGAAGCTCGCGGCGGCCGTCTTCGAGCACGCGTCGGATCTGCACGTCACGCTGTCGTTCGGCGCCGCCGAAGCGCACGTCGAGATGGCCGACGTCGAGGACTGGATCCAGCAGGCCGATGCGGCGCTCTATCGCGCCAAGGAAGCGGGCGGCGACCGGCTGGTGACCGCGCCCCGCGTCGAAGGCAATACGCACGACCGCTCGTCGCCGCTCGCCAAAGCGTCCTGATCGCGTCATTCGCGGGCCACATCGCGCTCACGCAAAGGCTCCTCGTGCCAGCGAGCACGAGAAGCGCTGCGCTATCATCGATAGTTCCCCATGAACGCGCTTGGCGAACCGGTGGCCGCGAGGCTGGATTCGCGCACGGAACGCTCCCGCCTGCGCGAGATCC
>DASTIY010000010.1:0-2079 GCA_035717085.1 Casimicrobiaceae bacterium
GCACGGTGCCGAGCGAGGCCGCGATCCGCCAGCTCATCGCCGTGCTCGACCGCAACAACGCCGTACAGCTCGACAGCCTCGCGTACCGCTTCGACATCGTGCTGCGCGGCGCGCGCGCGACGTGGTTCGAGAGCCGCGTGCAGGGCGAGCCGTCGATGCAACGGGAGTGACGCCATGGTGAACGAGCTCGACTACCTGAAGGAATCGGCGTCGCAGACCGCCGGCCCGTACGTGCACATCGGCCTCGCGCCCAGCCAGGCCGGCTTCGACATCTTCGAGAAGAATTTCACGAACGCGGTCGCGCCGCCTGGCGTCGCGGGCGAGCGCGTCACGATCGAGGGCCGCGTCATCGACGGCTCGGGCACACCCGTGCGCGACGTGCTGATCGAGCTGTGGCAGGCGAATGCGGCCGGACGCTATAACCACCCGGCCGACCGGCAGGACAAGCCGCTCGACCCGGCATTCCGCGGCTTCGGTCGCGCCTGTTCGGATTTCAAGACCGGCATCTGGACGTTCGAGACGATCAAGCCCGGCTCCGTGGCCGGCCGTGCGGGCAAACCGATGGCGCCGCACGTCAACCTGTGGATCGTCTCGCGCGGGATCAACATCGGGCTTTCGACGCGCATGTATTTCTCCGACGAGACCGAGGCCAATGCGGCCGATCCGGTGCTGAACCTCATCGAGTGGGACGTGCGTCGCAAGACGCTGATCGGCGAACGTGAGACGCGCGGCAGCGCCGTCCTCTATCGCTTCGACATTCATCTGCAGGGACCGCAGGAAACGGTTTTTTTCGACATCTGATACTCGGACAGCGGGCACCCGCCATGGCGATCGACTTCGAGCTTCCGGCCGACCTGCGCGACCTGCAGGCGCGCATACGCGCATTCATCGCCGCGGAGATCATCCCGCTCGAGCGCGACGCCCGGTGCACGCCGCACGGGCCGACGGAGGATCTGAAGCAGGCGCTGAACGACAAGGCGCGTGCGGCCGGGCTGCTCTCGCCGCACGTCGCGCGGGAATACGGCGGGCTCGCGCTGTCGCACGTCGGCCGCGCGGTGGCGTTCGAGGAAGCCGGCTACTCGCCGCTCGGGCCCGTCGCGCTCAACGTGGCCGCGCCCGACGAGGGCAACATGCACCTGCTGGAAGCAGTCGCGACGCCTGCGCAAAAAGAACGCTGGTTGCGCCCGCTCGCGACGGCGACGATCCGCTCGTGCTTCTGCATGACCGAGCCCGCGCCGGGATCCGGGTCCGACCCGTCGATGCTCGCCGCGACCGCGACGCGCGACGGCGATCATTTCCTGATCAATGGAGCCAAGTGGTTCATCACCGGTGCCGACGGCGCTGCTGTCGCGATCGTGATGGCGAATGCCGAGGATGCCGGCGCGACGATGTTCCTGTCCGACATGAATGCACCCGGCATCGTCGTAGAGCGGTCGATGGTCAGTCTCGACACGTGCTTTCCCGGTGGCCACGGCGTCGTCCGCTTCGAGGACCTGCGCGTACCGGCGACCGACGTGCTGGGCGAGGTCGGCAAGGGCTTCAAGTATGCGCAGGTTCGACTGTCGCCCGCGCGCCTGACGCACTGCATGCGCTGGCTCGGCGCGGCGCGCCGCGCGCACGACGTCGCCGCCGAATATGCGCGCAAGCGCACCGCGTTCGGCAAGCCGATCGGCGAGCACGAGGGCGTGGGCTTCATGCTCGCCGACAACGAGATCGACCTGCATGTGGCGCGGCTCGCGATCCGCCATTGCGCGTGGGTGCTCGACCGCGGCGACCTGGCGCTGCACGAGTCGAGCCGCACGAAGGTGATCGTTTCCGAAGCGACGTGGCGCGTCGTCGATCGTTGCGTGCAGATCCTCGGCGGGCAAGGCGTCACGGACGAGACGATCGTCGCGCGGATCTTCGCCGACCTGCGCGCGTTCCGCATCTACGACGGGCCCTCCGAGGTACATCGCTACAGCATCGCGAAACACATCCTGCGCGGCAGGCGCGGCCACGACCCGGATCAGCATTGAGCGTCTCGGGCTCCCGCGCCAAGGCAGCGGAACGATGTTGAACGAAGCGACGCTGCGCGAATAC
>DASTIY010000011.1:0-7230 GCA_035717085.1 Casimicrobiaceae bacterium
GTCATCCCGCAAGCCGGCGCGAGCGGTCAAATCCTCGCCGTGCCCGCACAGGGACAGATCACGGTGAGCGCAGGTGCCGCGGGTGCGACCGGCAAGTTCACGATCAACGTGTCGTCCGGATCCGCAATTTCGGCGGCGACCGTGACGTGTCAGTGATCCGTCGCTGAGCGTCGCAAGAAACGGCGCCTGCGGGCGCCGTTTCTCGTTGCTCGCGCGCCTTTCGGTGGGCTGACGGCGGCCGCAGGCTCGTTCGCTACGCGGGTCCAATCAAGATCGAAATGGCCGGGCGCGATTGCTTCACCAGCGCCGCGATCATGGGCGACCAGGTTCTGCTCGGCGCTGTCCCGATGAAGCAGATGGATCTCGTCGTCGATCCACGCATTCAGCGTGTAGTGCCGAACCCCGAGAATCCGAACGTCCCCGGATTCATCGCTTATCGCGCCTGCCGCGCATCGAGCGTCGCGACCACATCGGACTTCGCAACGTCGCCGCGCACGATGGCGTGACCGAGCCGCTCGAGCAGCACGAACCGCAAGACGCCCGACTGCACTTTCTTGTCGCGCTCCATGAGCGCGAGCCAGCGATCCGTCGCGATCGCCGGCGGCGCCGTCGGCAGTTCAGCCGTCGCGATCAACGCAGCAAGGCGGCGCGAATCGTCGTCACCGAGACCGCTCACGCGCTGCGACAGTCGCGCCGCGCACACCATCCCCGCGGCCACCGCCTCACCGTGCAACCACGCGCCATAGCCCTGCGCAGCCTCGATCGCGTGACCGAACGTGTGGCCGAAATTGAGCAGCGCGCGCTCACCGGTCTCGCGCTCGTCGGCGGCGACGATCGCGGCCTTGATCTCGCAGCTGCGCAGGATCGCGTGCGAGAGTGCGTCCGCGTTTTTCGCGAGCAGCGCGTGCATGTTCGTTTCCAGCCACGCGAAGAATCCCGCATCGCGGATGGCGCCGTACTTGATCACTTCCGCGATGCCGGCGCGAAGTTCGCGTTCCGGGAGGGTCTTCAACACCGTCGTGTCGATCAGCACGGCGCGCGGCTGCCAGAACGCGCCGATCATGTTCTTGCCCAGCGGATGGTTGATGCCGGTCTTGCCGCCCACCGACGAATCGACCTGCGCGAGGAGCGTCGTCGGCACCTGCACGAAGGAAATGCCGCGCTGGTAGATCGCCGCGGCGAAGCCCGTGATGTCGCCGATGACGCCGCCGCCGAGCGCGACGAGCGTCGTCGACCGCTCCGCGCGTAGCTCGAGCAGGCGCGTCAGCAGGTCGTCGAGCGTGCGCTGATTCTTGTGCGCCTCGCCGTCGGGCAGCAGCACGACGTCGACCTGTGCGCCCGCGTCGCGAAGCGCGCCACGCAACGCTGCGAGGCAATGCGACGCAACGATCGCGTTGGTGACGATCACGTATCGGTCATGCGCGTGCGCTCCGATCAACTCGGCCGCGTGCGGCAGCACGCGCTCGCCGATGTGGATGGGATAGGCGCGCGTCCCGAGCCCGACATCGAGGGTCTTCATCGCCCCTCGCTCCAACGCTCACCACGTTGCGCGGGGAGTGGAAGCGCTTCTTCGCCGTCCGCAGGATGTGGAAGCGCTTCGTCGCGCTGCGTCGCGTCCGTCGTCGTCGCGCCGGGATGCTCCTCCGCCGCGAGCCAGCGCACGAAGCGGATCACCGCTTCGCGTTCCGAGTCGATCACGTGGTCGGCGACCTCGCGATACAGCGGATCGCGCAGGCGATAGAGCTCGACGAGCCGTTGGCGCGGATCGCCGGCGTGCAGCATCGGCCGATGCTTGCTGTTGCGAAGCCGCTGCCACAGCATCTCCGGCTCCGCGTGCAGATAGAGGACGGTGCCGTTCTCGCGCAAGCACAGGCGGTTCCGCTCGCGCATCACCGCGCCGCCGCCGGTCGCGAGCACGATGTTCGTGCGCATCGCGAGCTCGCCGATCAGCGCCTCCTCGCGATCGCGAAATCCCGCTTCGCCTTCGAGCTCGAAAATCGTCGGAATGGGAACGCCGAGCCGTGCTTCCAGCTCGTGATCGGCGTCGACGAACGGGCGGTCGAGGCGGCGCGCGAGCTGTCGCCCGAGCGTCGTCTTGCCCGCGCCCATCAACCCGACGAGAAAGAGGTTGCCCCGATGCAGCGACATCGGGTCATTCTATAGGGGTCGAAGCGAAACGCGGCCAGCGAAATCGCTGACCGCGTCGTACTCCGATCCGATGCGGTGGCCGGTCGCCTACCGAATCGACGTGACCGTCTCGCGCACGATGCGCGGCGTCAGGAAGATCAGCAGTTCCGTCTTCTGGCTCGAGCGGCTCGTCGTCTTGAAGAGATTGCCGACGACGGGAACGTCGCCGAGGAACGGGACCTGCGTCTTGTCGTTGCGGATCACTTCCTCGTAGATGCCGCCGATGACCGCCGTGTCGCCGTTGTTGACGGCGATCTGCGTCAGCACGTTCTTCGTGTCGATCGCCGGCACCTGGCCGCCACCCTGCACGTTGACGAGCTGACCGACCGAATCCTTGCGGATCTCGACCTGCATGATCACGCGACCATCAGGCGTGATCTGCGGCGTGACGTCGAGCGCGAGCACCGCCTTCTTGAACGACACCGTCGCCGGCGAGTTCGCGCTGCCCGGCGTCACGTACGGAATTTCCGTACCCTGCTCGATGTGCGCCTTCTGGTTGTCGCCGGTGATCACGCGCGGGCTCGACACGACCTTGCCGCGATTGTCGGCTTCGAGCGCCGAGAGCTCGAGGTTGATCAGGTTGCCGCTGCCGAGGTTGATCAGCGTCAGCGCGAGCTGGCCGGCGGGATTGGCGACCGGCAGGTTGATGTTGAGCTGATTGGGACTCGAGTAGCCGGCGGTCGCGATACCCGACGCGAGCTCGAACGGTGTTTGCGTCTCGGTCGTGCGCGTCACCGTGCCGCCCGTCCCGCCCGACAGCGACACGACGGGTTGCGTCGCGAGCGAGCCGCCGGTGCCGATCGCATAGCGGCGGTTGAAGAGCGTCGCGCCCGTTTGCTGACCGAAGCGGATGCCGAGCTGGCGGCTGAACGTGTCGTCGGCGATGACGATGCGCGCCTCGATCAGCACCTGCCGCACCGGCGTGTCGACCTGGCGGATGACGCGGCGCACTTCCTCGAGCCTGCCCGCGATGTCGGTGACGAACAGGATGTTCGTGCGCGGATCGACGAATGCGGTCCCGCGCTTCGACAGGAACTGCGCGGCCGTGGGCGCACCGGCGGCGCCGGCGCCCGTCGTCCCCTTGATGATGTTGAGGATGTCGCCCGCCTTGGCGTAATTGAGCTGGAACGTCTCGGTCTGCAACGGCTCGAGTTCGTTGATCTGCGCCTGCGACTCGAGCTGCTGCTTCTCCTTCAGCGCGAGCTCCTCGCGCGGCGCGATCAGAACGATGTTGCCGTTCTTGCGCATGTCGAGGCCCTTCGTCTGCAGGATGATGTCGAGGGCCTGGTCCCACGGCACGTCCTTCAGTCGCAGCGTCAGGCTGCCGTTCACCGTGTCGCTCGTGACGATGTTCAACCCGGTGAAGTCGGCGATCACCTGCAGCACGGACCGCACTTCGATGTTCTGGAAGTTGAGCGATAGCTTCTCGCCCTTGTAGCCGGGCCGCGTCCCCTGCACGAGCTTGTTCGGGTCGTCGACGATCGGCTTCACCTCGATGATGAAGCGATTGTCGGCCTGGTACGCGGAGTGTTCCCACAGGCCTTGCGGCTGGATCACCATCCGCGCGTTTCCGTTCTGCTCGAACGTGTCGACGGTGACGACCGGCGTGTTGAAGTCGGCGACGTCGAGCCTGCGCTCGAGATTGCGCGGCACCGAGGTCTTCTGGAAATCGACGATCAGCTGGCGTCCCTGCTGGCGGATGTCGATGCCCGTGTTGTTGTCGGAGAGGTCGACGATGATGCGGCCCTCGCCGTTGCGGCCACGGCGGAAGTCGACGTCGCGCAGCGCGTGCTGCTCGTTGCTCGGGCCGGCCTCGGCGAAGCGCTGCACGGGCGCGGGCGCCGTCGGGGTTTGCGCGGTCACGCTGTCGTTCAGCGTGACGACCACGGTCTTGCCCTCGACCTTCGTGTCGAAGACTTGCGGCTTGTTCAGGCTGAACACGACGCGCGTGCGGTTGCCCGCCTGCACGAACTGCAGGGCGCGCAGTGCCGGGTCGTCGACGGCGCGCTGATTGGATGGCAGCGCGCTGGCGGTATCGAAGAAGTCGAGCGCGATGCGCGGCGGCGAGGCGGTCGCGAAGCCTGCCGGCGGATTCGGCGGAGCCTCCTTGAGATCGAACGTGACGATCGTGCTGCCCGACGCCGCGCGCGTCACCGACACCTTCTCGATCGCGTTCGACGCCTGCGCGTACGCGCCACCCGCGATCGCGAGCGTGACGATGCCTGCGACGCAGGCGAGATACCTTCTGCAGGCGGCGAGGCTCCCCCGGCCCTTGCGCCCACCGACGCCATTCGTATTCATTTTCTAGGCTCCTGTTTCTGATCGGCCGCGAGCAGGTTGAGCGTGCTGCTGCGCTCGGACCAGTCGCCAGAGCCGTCCTGCATCAGTTCCTTGAGCTTGATGTCGTTGTCGGTGATGCCGACGATGACGCCGTAGTTCTGCCCCATGTGCATGCCCGGACGCACCTGGTAGATGTCCTTCTCCGGCGTCTTGACGAGCGCGTACAGCGTCCGTCCCTTCTCCAGCGTGCCGACCATCGACAGCGACTCGATCGGATACGCCTCGAGCGGCTCCTTGCGCCGGTTCAAGTCGGGCGCGAGCTTGTTCGTGTTGTCGCTCTTGGTCGGCTCGATCTTGCGCGGCTTGAACGGGTCGGGCAGATCGAAGTCGTTGTACGTGAACGGCTCGTACGGCTTGATCTGCGGGACCGGATCGAGATGGCCGCGCATGCCCTTGCCCTGCTCGGCCATCCAGTCGACGAGGTCCTGGTGGCTCGAAGCGCCGCAGCCGGCGAGGAACGCGACGGAGGCGAGGGTGACGAATGAGCTGCGCTTCATTTCTTCGCCGCTCCCTTGGCGCCCTTCGCGGCGGCACGCTGCTTCGCGACTTCCTCTTCGTCGAGGTAGCGGAACGTCTTGGCGACCGCGTCCATCGTGAGCGTGCCCTTGTCGTTCGCGATCGCGAGGTCGTTCAGCGTGACGATGCGCGGCAGCGCGGCGACGTCGCTCGCGAACGCGCCGATGTCGTGGTAGTTGCCGGTGATCTTGATCGCGATGGGCAGCTCGGCGTAGAAGTCCGCCATCCGCTCCTGGGGCGCCGGACGGAACAGGTCGAACTGCAGGCCGCGGCCGAGCCCCGCCTGGTTGATGTCGGTGAGCAGCGCATCGATCTCGGACTTGTTCGGCAGCTGCTTGACGAGCGCGCCGAACGACTGCTCGACTTCGGCGAGCTGCGCGACGTAGAGGTCGTAGTTGATCGCCTTCGCCTTCTTCTCCTTGAACTGATCCTTGAGCTTCGCCTCCTCCGCTTGCGCGGCCTGCAACGAATCCCACTGGTCCTTCCAGTCGAAGAACGCGCCCATCGCGACGATGAACAGCACGATGACGGCGAGAACGATCACCTTCGGCGCGGTCGGCCACTTGCCGACCTCGCGGAAATTGAGCCGGCGAAAATCGTCGAGCGTCATGCCTTGCCTCCCTTCGCCGACGCGGTCTTCGCGGGCGCCGGCGTGCCGGCGACCGTTTCAGGCGTCGCGCGCCGGATCTCGAAGTTCAGCGTGAACTGGTTGAGCTGTTGCGCGGGCATGCGTCCCTGCGCGGGCACGTTCACCAGCTTGATCTCGACGAGCGAGGGCCGCTCGAGCCACGGCGAGCCTTCGATGTTGCGCATCAACGTCGACACGCGCGCGTTCGACTGCGCGAAGCCGACGATCTGCACCTTCTTGTCGGTCTGCTTGACCGACTGCAGGTAGACGCCCTCGGGCAACTGCCGCACGAGCTGGTCGAGCAGGTGCACCGCCTCGTTGCGGTTCGCCTGCAGCGTTTCCACCACCTGCTTGCGCGCCAGCACCTGCTGGATCTGGTCGCGCAGCTTGTCGATCTCCGCGATCTGCTTGTCGAGCTCGGCGATCTTCGTCTTCAACAGCGTGTTGCGCGAGATCTGGTTGTCGATGCGCGCGGCGAGGACGACGTGCACGAGCGCGACGATCGCGACGCCGAAGAGCGCGAGGACGATGGCGAGCGAGACGAACTGGCGCTGGCGCGCCTGGCGCTTCTGCTCGCGATGGGGCAGCAGGTTGATGCGCATGAGGGCCCCCTATTCGAAACTGCGCATCGCGAGGCCGGTCGCGATCATCAGCATCGGCGCCTCCTGCGCGAGCTGGCGCGGCCGGATGCGATCGCTGGCCTGCATGCTGCCGAACGGATTCGCCACCATCGTCGCGACGCCCGCGCGCTTGGCGACGAGCTCGTCGAGGCCCGGCAGCAGCGCGCAGCCGCCCGCCAGCACGATCTGGTCGACCTGGTTGTACGATGTCGACGTGAAGAAGAACTGCAGCGCGCGCGTCACTTCGAGCGCGAGCGACTCCATGAACGGCTGCAGCACGTCGTGGTCGTAGTTCTCCGGCAACCCCTGGTTGCGTCGCGCCGACTCGGCCTCGTCGGACGACAGGTTGAAGGCGCGCTGGATGTCCTGCGTGAGCTGGTTGCCCCCGAACGCCTGGTCGCGCGAGAACAGCATCTGGCCGTTGCGGAGGACGTAGAAGTGCATGACGTGCGCGCCGATGTCGACGAGCGCGATGTTCTGGTCCCGGCCGTTGGCGGGCAGCGTCGGCGCGATCAGCCGGAACGCCTCCTGCGTCGCATACGACTCCACGTCCATGACCTTCGCCTTGAGGCCGGCGGCCTCGGCGACGGCGACGCGATCCTCGACCTTCTCCTTGCGCGACGCCGCGATCAGCACCTCGACCTCGTCGGGGTTGTTCGGGGCGGCGCCGATCGTCTGGAAGTCGAGGTTGACCTCGTCGAGCGCGAACGGTATGTACTGGTTGGCCTCGGCCTCGACGGTCAGCTCGAGATCCTCTTCCCGCTGGCCCGCGGCGACGATGATCTTCTTGGTGATGACCATGGCGGCCGGCAGCGCGAGGGCGACGTTGCGGTTGCGGCTGCCGAGCCGCTTCCAGGCGCGCTTCAGCACGTCGCTCGCGAGCTCGATGTTCAGCACGTTACCGTCGGTGACCACGTCCTTCGGCAGCGGCTCGATCAC
>DASTIY010000012.1:0-3466 GCA_035717085.1 Casimicrobiaceae bacterium
CAGCGACGACGTGTCGTGCTTGCCGCTCGGTACGTAATCGTTGATCCAGTCGCGCACTTCCGGGTTTTCGGGGAGCTTGCCCGCGGCCGGCACGAAGACGTGGCTGTAGGTCACGGGCAGGTCGACGTTGCGCACGTTCGCCGTGCCGTTGTGCGTGTAGTGCGAGTCGCCGCCGAGCACGTCGATGGGAATCGCGAAGCCGGTGAATTCATCGACGGTGTTCGGGATCGTCTGCAGCTTGTCGACCATCATCCATTGGTTCGGCATGAGAAAGGTCGCCCCGCCGGCGCCCACCGCGGACGCGTACGACATCGACACACCGACGACGGGTCGCGTCTTGTGCGTGAGCGGATCGACGATCGTGGTGCGGTCCTCGAAACTCCCGCGCGTCGGATCGTAGACGCGCACGCTCTCGTCCAA
This sequence comes from Casimicrobiaceae bacterium, assembly GCA_035717085.1. Taxonomy (GTDB): domain Bacteria; phylum Pseudomonadota; class Gammaproteobacteria; order Burkholderiales; family Casimicrobiaceae; genus VBCG01. The sequence continues at coordinate 421 of DASTIY010000012.1, forward strand.
CTGACCGGCGAGCTCGTAGAGCACCTTGACGGCCTGCATGCCGCCCTGGCTATGGCCGATCATCATCGGGCGCACGCCGGTGCGTTCGTAGTCCCACGCGACGATGCCGGCGAGCTTCTCGGCGCTGTCGTAAGGGCTGTACGACCAGTCGCGATCTCCGGGGTCTCGAATGCGCGCTTCCGGATAGCCCATGCGCACGAGGAAGTAACCGAACGACTGCATCATCGGCTTGACGATGACGACGCCGCCGTACACGAGCATGATGCGCGGCGTCGGTCCCTTCGCGAGCACGTTGCGCACATCGGAGTCGCTGAGGTGATCGGGATCGAGCGCGAGGATGCGATCGGCGAGCGCACGGTCGGGAACGAGCGGCTTCGCGGGCGCGGCGGCGTGGTGCGGGCCGGCCGGTTCTTCGAGGGGCTGCAGCGCGCAGCCGGCGAGGCCGATGCCAAGGGCGAGGGCTGCGGCGAGCGCGCGCAGCGGACGGGAGTCAGGTGGATGATTCATGAGCGAGCGTTCTGATGCGGGAGACCAAATCACGACCGAGGGCGTTCGCGTCTTCGCGCGCGATCGCCGTCGTTCGGAACGAAAGGCCGATGCACATGCGCTCGCCACAGGTCGTGACCGCCGCGACGAGCGGCGTCAGCGGACCGGTCGGCACGCCGCGCACGTAGAGCGGCGGCTTCGACGCGGCATCGCGCCAGAGCGAATCGACGCCGAACGACGACACGCCGGCACCGACCGGATAGTTCTTCGCGTAGATCCCCATCCGTTGCTTTGCCGTCTGCAGGCGGCCGAGCTGGCGGTCGACGGCCATCGCGAAGAGAGTCGCGAGATAGAGCCGCTCGTGCTTCACGCGATGCGTCGCGCGATGCACGTCGGCGGCGATGTTCGCCAGCGCGATGCCGGGCGGTACCGGATGCGAGACACGAAACGAGCCGAGATACTGGCCGAACGTGTCGTGCGCGTCGTCGCCGTGCGCGCTGCGCAGGTTGATGATCGATGCGACGGCGAGCTCGTGGCGGCGCTTGCGCCGATCGCGCCCCGGCATCGCCGCATCCTGCGCGATCAGCAGCAGCGCCATCAGCGCGTCGTTCAGCGTGACGCCCCACTTTTTCGCGGCGCCGCGCAGCGCGTGGTAGTCGTGCGCGTCGAGCGTGAAAAGCAGGAACCCGTTGTAGCCGTCGCCGATGTCGCGGTAGCGCGGCCGGATCGTGCGCCGGCAACTCGCGGCGAGCGCGGGAAAGCGCGCAAATCCGCGGAGGAACGCGAGCGGATGACGCGCGAAGAGTCGCGCGTGCGTGGGCGGGTAGCGATGCAGCGGCGTGGCGCGATCGCGCACGCCGAGATACCGCGCGGCGATCGCTTCGAGCAACGCGACGATCGCGTCGCCGCCCGCGATGAAGTGGTCGTACGCGAGGCCCAGGAAGAACCCGTCGCGGTCGGGCACGGCGAAGAAGCGGAACGGATCGAGCGCACCTTCGCGCGCGAACGGAAGGTTCAGGTGCCGCTCGAACGCCTGCGCGATCGCCCCTTCCCATCCGGCTCCGTCGATTTCGACGACCTCGATCGTCGCAGACGGCGCGCCACCCAGCCACGCGTAGCGACCGCGCGCACGATCGAGCACGAATCCGGTGAGGCCCGATTCGAGCAGTTCGGCGTCGATCACCGCGGCGAGCGCCGCGCGATCGAACGCGCGCGTCACCCGCGCCGCATGCACCGCGTTGTACGGATGCTGGTCGCGCCATTCCAGCATCGCCGCCTGGAACAGGTTGAGCCGGCCGGGCAGTCGCGAAGTCACGTGCTGCATCGCGGCCTTCAGTGTCGCGGTGTCGACGAGCGTCGCCTCGTGGCGACCGTGCACTGCCTGTCGTCCCACGTGCGCCCGGGTTTTTGCATCACGCCGCATGCAAAATTTGCCAGCGCCGGCACCGGCCGCAAGGCCGAGGGCTGCACGCGCCGGGTGGCGGCGTACAGCGACGCTGGCCTGCGAATGGAAGTCTTGCATCCTCACGATGCAGGGACTGCGAGCAAACGCTGCGCCTGAATGCACCAGTGGCGCTTGACGCTGTACCAGATGTCGGCTGCATGGACGAGGTTGGTCGTGTCGCCGGCGGGAGGCGCTGCGGCCCGGTCCGGCCGCCACGCATCGAGATAGGCGCGCATGACGGGATCGGCCGCCAGACGGTCGACGGACGGCAGCGTCACGTGATGATAGCCGTCGGGCAGCGTGACGTTGCGCACGCGCGCACGTCGCGTCGCGACGTACGGGCGGTCGCCGAGAAGGTTCCCGGCGATCGGATCGTGCGGGAGGATGAAGCCGGTGAAATCGTCGACGCTGTCGGGAATCGTTCGCAGACGCGACAGCATCGTCCATTGCCCGAGCACGAGACGCGGCAGCCACCCGGTCGCGAGCGCGGCCGCATAGGCGACGCGCACGCCGACCACCGGACGCCTGGTGTGCGTGTACGGATCGACGATCCACGTGCGTGACAGCGCGCGACCGGTCGCAGGATCGACGACGTCGAGCGCATCGTCGAACTCGCCGGCCAATTCGTCGAGCGTGCGAATGACCTGCATGCCGCCCTGGCTGTGCCCGATCAGCATTGCCGAAAGCCCGGTGCGCTCGTAGTCGAACGCCAGTTCACCGGCGAGCATCGCGCTGCTCGTGAAGCTGCTCGACGACAGTTCGCCGGTCCGTGGATCGCGAAGCCTCGCCTCCGGATATCCCATTGCGGTCAACAAGCGCGCGAACGACGCCATCGTGACGATGGGCACGCTCCCGTCGAGCAGCACGATGCGCGGCGCGGGCACGTGCGCGAGCACGTCGTGCACGTCGGACGCCGCGACGTTTTCGCAATCGAGGGCACGAAGGCGCGCCGCGATCGGTGCAGCGAGCGCGCGCAGCGGAGGGGCTAGCATCGCATCGGCGGGCACCGTGACCGATGCCTCGTTCGTCGCGCACGCGCCGACGAGGATCGCGAGCCCGACGATGGCCGCGCGTGGCAGGCGCGCGCGGCGCCGGCCGTCAGGAATTGCGCACGCC
>DASTIY010000013.1:0-2958 GCA_035717085.1 Casimicrobiaceae bacterium
CGACGATAAAGGAGCGGATGAAATCGGCCCCCAGGCGAGGCGCGAAGCCGAAGCGTACCGCGTGGTACGGTGAGGCTGAGCAACGAAGCATGGGGGCCGATTTCACCGCGAACTATCAAGCGAATTTCTGACTCAGCACACTTGCGTCAGATCCTGCTTTTCCGCTGCGCGCACCAAATGCAGGGTCCGACCCGGACTCCCTACTTTGCGCGGTCAGTCGTCCTCGATGCGGAAGCCGACCTTCAACGACACCTGGAAGTGCGCGATCTGACCATCCTGCACGTGGCCCCGCGACTCGATGACCTGGTACCAGTCGATGTGCTTCACCGTCACCGCCGCCTTCTGAATCGCGTTGCGGATCGCGTCGTCGGTGCTCGTCGGCGACGTGCCGACGAGTTCGATCAGCTTGTAGACATGCGAGGCCATCGGGTCTCCTTGGTATTGGCCGCCGCTCAGCGCGGACAGCGTTGATCGGCGCTCGACGTGCACGCCGGCCGCGCGAGGGCCGGCAGCGTCACGTCGAGCGTCGACGGTTTCCACTCGAGATGCGGCACGTCGACGATCGTCGCGTCCCCCGGCGAGTTCCAGCGCGGCACGTCGACGTCGAGACGGCCGTACCGAACGCCGGCCACCGGCACGTCGACGTAGACGTCGCGCCACGTCGTCGTGCACGTATTGGGCAGCCAGAAGTCGACGTATTTGCATTCGAAGTGCGGCAGCGAGCCGATCCTGCGCGAGACGAACGCGAATTCCGGCAGTGCGTAGTCGACGTGACCCGCGTCCCATTCGAGCGACGCCGGCGCGCGAACGACGCGATGCTCGACGACCCATTGCGGCACCAGGAGCTGCCAGCGATACGCCACGGTCGTGGGAACGAGCGGCTGGAGCGGCGCGTCGTGGGCGTCGGCGTCGACGACGACGCCCACCGCCATCACCACGAGAAGCGCGAGGCCGAGCGCGCGCACGCTACTCGCCCATCGTCGCGCGCTGCTCGAGATCGACGCGCAACTCGTGCAAATCCTCGTCGAGCGCGTCGCGCACCGAGACCACGCCGAGCGGACGATCGAACTCGACGACCGGCAGGTGGCGGAACTTGCCCTCGTGCATCATGCGCAGCGCGCGCACGAACGGCTCGTCGGGGTGGATCGTCTGCGGGCGCGGCGTCATGACCTCGGCAAGCCGCGTCGCATGCGGATCGCGGGCATCGGCGAGCACGCGAAACAGCGCGTCGCGCTCGGTGAAGATTCCCACGAGCCGCGCATGGTCGACGACGAGCACCGCGCCGACGTTTTCGCGCTGCATCAGGCGCGCCGCCTCGACGACGGTCGTGATCGACGCGGCTTCGACGGGAGGGCGCCCGGCGACGATCGAGCGCAGAGAGCGTAGCGGCATGAAGCGATCCCTCACGACGGCGGATACGGCGAGGATACGCGCGGCGTCGCACGACGCAAAGCGTGCGGAACGCGCGCGCCGAACGGGGACAAAGCCGAGACGCTAGCGCGTCCGAGGGGTGCGGCGTGCCTGGGACAGGCGATCGACGTCGGCGTCGGCGGAGATGCCCTCGACGTCGGTCAAAAGCCCTTCGGGACGCGCGGGATCCTGATCGACGCCTCCGATGCTCGGCGGGTCGTTGGCGCGCGCCTCGTTCCACGCGGTCGGCGCATTGGGCAGCGAGTAGATCTGCGGCACGCGTGGCGCGAGGACCGCCGCGGCGATCTTGCGCTCGTGCTCCGAAACGTAGCGCACCGCGAGCAGGCAGCGGCCGCTGTGAAGCGCTTCGGTGTACTGCCCGATTTTCGCGTCGTCCATCAGCGCGCCGCTGAACATGCGGCCGATGAACCCTGCGAGCCCGCGTTCCTCGGGACGCGAGTCGTCGACTTCGCGCATCGCGAAGCGGTCGCCGGGTGGCAGCGCTACCTGGTTCGATTCGGGACCGCATTCGACGTGGATCGCATCGTCCGCGACGCCGTCGCGGACCAGTCGCGCGCGCGCCGCTTCGGCTTCCTCGCGCGAATCGTACGTTCCGATGATGATTTCGGCTGTCATGCCCGCTTGGAGACGGCCCGCGCGGTGAAGTTCGAGGCGGCATCGTTCGTCGCGCCGCCGCGCGATACCCATCGTCGCGCCGCCGCGCGATACCCGCATGCGTGTCGGACGATCGCCTACGTTGGATCACGCGTGCGTCCGATAACGAGCCGGCCGCGAATCACGCATGCTCGATAAGCGCCGCGACGGCGAACTACGGAGAAGACCATGGCAGAAACCACCGCGAAATTGGAAAGCACCGGCAAGGCGCGCGTGCAGGACGCGACCGACCGGGCGCAGGATTACCTCGACCGCGCCTCGCAGGCAGCGTCGACGAGCGTCGACAAGATGACGGATTCAGCGAGGCGAGGCGTCGACACCGCCGCGCAATCCGCGAAGGCCGGCCTCGACTGGGCGGCGGACAAGGCGACGCAGTTGCGCGACCGCAACGCCGCGTTGATGGACACCCTGACCGACACGGTCACGTCGCGCCCGATCATGGCGATCGGTGTTGCCGCCGCGATCGGCTACGTGCTCGGTCGCCTGATGCGCAGCGGCGACTGATCCTTCGGCCGGGATTCCTCGGCACGTCGGGGAATCCCGTCTCGCGCGTCCGCTTCCGTCGACGCGCCTATCCGCATTGTTCCTTCGAACCGCCGGCGCGTCGGCGCTCGCCTTCGCGCTCGCGGGTTGCGTCACGCTGACATCCGAGCCGCGTGCGATCGTGCGCACGCCGGACGGTATCGCCGTACGCGTCCTCGCGTGTCCCGCCGATCGCGTCGAGTTCCGGGCGTCGCCCGCGGCTGCGAGCGGACTCGATCCGGATGCGATTCGCGTCTTCACCTGGAACATCCACAAGCAGGCGGACGCCGGCTGGCCGCACGATCTGCAGTCGCTGTCGCGACGCGCCGATCTGCTCCTGCTGCAGGAAGC
>DASTIY010000014.1:0-10363 GCA_035717085.1 Casimicrobiaceae bacterium
CGACGATAAAGGAGCGGATGAAATCGGCCCCCAGGCGAGGCGCGAAGCCGAAGCGTACCGCGTGGTACGGTGAGGCTGAGCAACGAAGCATGGGGGCCGATTTCACCGCGAACTATCAAGCGAATTTCTGACTCAGCACACGTGTGCTGATTCAGGGCACTACGAACCAGCCCGCCTCGTACAGCTTTCGAAGCGCGCCTCGACGCGCTGCGCGAACCATTCGGTCGTGAGCCTGCGCGTGATCTTCGGACTCTGCAGCACGATCTGCGGCACGAGCGCCCGCGCCGAGCGCGTGCCCGTCATGCGGTCCGCCTCTGCCAACACGTTCACGTAGAGCGCGGTCCGCTCGAAGGCGTCGCTGCGCCCGCGCGCGAGGTCGCGTCGCACGTCCTCGGCACTCATGCCGAAGCGACGGCCGGCGACGCGTGCGGCGGCCTCCGTCGCGCTCGCTTCATCGGCCGGCTTCCCGCCTTCGTAGCGCAACAGCGCACCGTCGAGCGTCAGCGGAACGCCCGACACCTGCGTCAGCGCGCGCTGAAACGCCGCGTTACGGCTCGCGTAGCGGCCGGCGTTGAAGTCGGCGAAGCGGTAGAGGTAGCGATCGTACGGCGCGCGATAGTCGAGCAGATGCGCGATGCCGAAGTAGACGCCGCCGCGGCGTGTGAACACTTCGTGGCGCAGCGACCGGTCGACCGGATACGGATACGGTGCGGCTTCCGCCTGCGCCTCGGCGAATGCGACGCTCACCTGCATCGGCCCCCCCGTTCGCACCGGGTTGCGGTCGGCGAACAACGAGCGGCCGAAGGGCACGCGGTCGATGAACTCGTCGTAGAGCTCGCTCAACTGCCCCTCGGTGCGCACCGAATCGAGCCGCTCGCCATAGCGCTTGCCGTTCGCAGACGTCAGCGCGAGCGCGGCGTCGAGTACGAAGGCCGGAACGCCCGCACGCTCGCGGCGCGTATCGATCTCCTTGCGCGCGATGCGCGCGAGTCCGGGCACGGTCGGATCGGCGCGCAACCCGGACTCCTGCTCGGCCACGGCGATCGCCGCGCAGACGTTGTCGCGCGTTTCCGGCAGGCCGAGCGCGGCGAACGCCGCGTGAATATCGGTCGCCCAGCCCTCCCGATCGGCGAGGCTTGCAGGAAGCAACCGGTCGACGAGCGCCCGTCCTTCGGCGACGGTCAGGCGCGGTACGCCGGCGGGCGCGGTCGACGTTTCGGTGGTCGCGCACGCCGCGATCGCCAGCGGCACCGAAGCGACCGCGATGCCCCGCGTGATCCTGTGAAGCACGTTCATCGCCGTCGCCGGCGTCGGGATTCGATCAATAACGGGCGTTTCCCGGCGTGCGCGGGAACGGAATCACGTCGCGGACGTTGGAGAGTCCGGTGACATACGCGATCGTGCGCTCGAAGCCGAGTCCGAAGCCTGCGTGCGGCACCGTGCCGTAGCGGCGAAGATCGCGATACCAGCCGTAATGCGCCTTGTCGAGGCCCATCTCGTCCAGGCGCGCATCGAGAACGTCGAGCCGCTCCTCGCGCTGGCTGCCCCCGATGATCTCGCCGATGCCGGGGGCGAGCACGTCCATGGCCGCGACGGTGCGCGCATCGTCGTTGACCCGCATGTAGAACGCCTTGATCGCCTTCGGGTAGTTCATGACGATCACCGGCTTCTTCGCGTACGTCTCCGCGAGGTAGCGCTCGTGCTCGGATTGCAGGTCCATGCCCCACGACACGGGGAACTCGAACTTCTGCGCAGCCGTGCCGAGCACGCGGATCGCCTCGCCGTAATCCATGCGCACGAACTCGGCGTCGACGATGCCGGAGAGCTTCGCGATCAGGCCCTTCTCGATGCGCTGGTCGAAGAACGCCATGTCGTCGGCGCGCTCCTCGAGCACGGTGCGAAACACGTGCTTCAGCAGCGCTTCGGCGAGGTCGGCGTCGTCGTGGATGTCCGCGAACGCGATCTCCGGCTCGACCATCCAGAATTCGGCGAGGTGACGGCTCGTGTTCGAGTTCTCCGCACGAAACGTCGGGCCGAACGTGTAGACCTTGGAAAGCGCGAGGCAGTACGCCTCGACGTTGAGCTGGCCGGATACGGTCAGGAAAGCCTCGCGACCGAAGAAATCCTGCGTAAAGTCGATCGCCCCCTGCGCGTTGCGCGGCAGGTTCGCGAGATCGAGCGTCGACACGCGAAAGAGCTCGCCGGCGCCTTCGGCATCGGACGCGGTGATGATCGGCGTGCTCACCCAGAAGAAGCCGCGCTCGTGAAAGAAGCGGTGGATCGCGAACGCCACGCAATCGCGCACGCGGCTCACCGCGCCGATCACGTTCGTGCGCGGACGCAGGTGCGCGACCTCGCGCAGGAATTCGAGCGTGTGCGGCTTCGGCTGGATCGGATACGAGTCGGGATCCTCGACGAAGCCGAGCACGTCGACCTTCGTCGCCTGGATCTCGAACGGCTGCCCCTTCGCGGGGGACGGCACGACGTTGCCGGTGACCGCGACCGCGCAGCCGGCGGTCAGATGAAGGACGTCGCGCGCGTAATTCGGCAACGACTCGGGCACCACCGCCTGCACCGGATTGAACGCGGAGCCGTCGCCGACGTGCACGAACGAGATCCCGGCCTTCGAGTCGCGCCGCGTGCGAACCCACCCGCGCAGCGTGACGGGCGTATCGACGGGCGCGCGGCCCTCCAGGATCTCGGCGCAGCTTGCAACGATCATCGAGCGTACGGCGGTAACGGCGAAGCGATCACTCTACCGCATGCGCACCTCGATTCCGCGGGCCTGCGCTTGCGATCCTGTGCGCGAACCAGGCGGCGAGAAGCGGCAGCGTCAGCGCCGCGATGACGAACACGACCCTCGCCGACGCGTGATCGACGATGAACGACGCGCCGGCGACGCCGAGCGACTGGCCGAGGAACAGCGTGCACGCGAAAAGCGACACCGCCGTCCCACGCGCCTTCGGCACCATCTGCGTCGCGTGCGTCTGCAACGTGTTGTGCAGCATGTACATGGCGAGGCCCCCGAGAAGGCACGCAGGTATCGCGAAGCGCCAGTCGGGCATCGCGGCCAGCACTGCGAAGGCGACACCGAGCAGGAGGCCGCCGGCACGCGCGAGACCCGCCTCGCCCAGCCGCCGCAGCAGCGTTCGCGCAAGGCGGCTGTAGGCGAATCCGCCGACGCCATAGAGCGCGAGCACCGCGCCCGCCCACGTCATGGCGAGGCCGAAGCGAGCGTGCAAGTGCGATGGCACGAAGGCGAACGCGCTGTAGCCGATCGCGCCCTCGATGAATGCGAGCGCCAGCACTTCGCGCGCCCACGGGGTCGCGAGCACGCCGCGGATCCGCGTCCAATAGCCCGCGGTATCGCCGCGCGCCTGCGTCGCAGTCGCCGCAACGTCGCGCGACGTCGCGCGCATCACGATCGCGACGGCGACGAACAGCACGGCAAGCACGATGAAGACGCTTCGCCAGCCGAGCGTATCGGCGAGCAGTCCGCCCGACCACTGGCCGGCGATCATCCCGAGCACGGTTGCGCCGAGCAGTCGCGCCAGCGCCTCCTGGCGCTGCGCGTACGGCACCGCATCCCCGATCCACGCCATCGTCAGCGGAATGACCGCGGCTGCGGTCCCGCCCGCGGCCGCGCGCGACGCGACGAGCAGGTCGAGCGATGGTGCGAACGCCGCGGCGGCATTGGCAGCGGCGCATCCGACGACGGCGATCGAGACGATGCGAAACTTGCCATAGCGATCCGCGAGCGGGCCGTAGGCGAGTTGCAGCACGCCGTAGGCAATCGCGAACGCCGAGATCACCTGCGCCGCGACGCCGGTCGTCGTCGCGAACTGTCGCGCGAGCGCGGGCAGCAGCGGATCGCAGATGCGCATCGACATCATGCTGGCGAAGGCGGCGAGCGAAAGCGAGGCGAGCTCGCCGCGCATCGTAATTCGCAGCGGGGGAGACGACGCGGCGCCGCCCGAGGCGCCGTGAGCCGATCGCCGAGATCGGGCGATCAGGCCCATGCTTCGACGGTCGGCACCTTAAGGGTTTCCACCTCCGGCAGATCGAAGCCGAAGTAAACGCGCAACAGCGTTCGCAGCGCCTTGCGATCGGCCAGCGTCTCGGTGCGAACGCGGCCCTCTTCGCGATAGGTGACGTCGCGATTCATGACGCCGACGCGCCCGGCGGGCGTCAGCGCCCGCAGCATCAGTCGCTGGCGAAACGCGGACGCCGGGTGCGTGGCCACGTAGTGATTGGCCATGACGAAATCGACCGGATGGTCGACCTCGAGCGACGTGACCCACGCGTCCACGACGTTGCCGTCGTGCCGCACGCGCATCACCCACGCGTCTTCGCCGCGCGCCATCCAGTGGGTCGCGTCGTCCGGCGGGCCTGCGTCGACGAGCGGAAGCGGCACGTCGGGCGCGAGCGCGCCGAACCCCGGGTCGCAGACGAAGGTCCCTTCGGAAAGCTCGACGGTGACGAACATGTGCGCGCGCGGCGACTGCGTGCGGGGTGCGACCAGTACGACGCGCGCCGAATGCCGGCGAATGGCGAAGCCGAGCGTCTCGAGCACGGCGGCAAACAACGTTGCGTGCTCGAAGCAATAGCCGCCGCGACGCGCGCCGACGAGCTTCGCCTGCAGTGCGGAAAGATCGAGGTCGATGCCGCGCCCGAGCAGGACGTCGAGGTTCTCGAACGGAATGGCGTGCATGTGCGCGCGCAGAAGACGCGCGAGCGTCGCGAGATCGCGACGCGGCGCATCCACGTCGCCGATGCGCGCGAAGTACGCGTCGACGTCGACCGCGCCGGTCATCGACGCACCGTTGCGGCGAGAAAGCGCCGCGCGTGCGGCGCGACGGCGCGCGCTACCGTGCCGCGCCGGCCTCGCGCAGCACGAACTTCTCCATCGAGATCGAATAGCTTCCGCTGCGCGGATCGTGGCGCGTGCAGGTCAGCGTCGGGTAATAGCCGGCCTTCGCGTACGCCTGCGGCAACTTGATCTCCGCACAGCCATCGGGCCGCGATTCGAGGAAATCGCGCGTCACCATCTGCTCGTAGAAAATGACGTCGCCGCCGTACACGCCGTAGATGAAGCTCCGCGTGAACGGCTTGCCGCGAAATTCCTCGCCGCTCAAATCGATCAGGTGGTTGCCCATCGCCGGCACGACGGCGTCGACATCCTTGAAATCGGCGTGCATGAAATTGGCGGGCACCGGCTTCTTCGCGATCGCGAACTGGTCGCAGCGCACGCGTTCGGGTCCGCAGTCGCCGGCCTGGATCGCGAACACGTCGGCGACGGGGACCATCACGAAGTGCACGTCGAAGTGCGGCCGGTCGTAGATGCCCGGTGGAATGTGGCCCTGGTGGTTCCAGTTGAGCAGGATCCATTTGAACGGCATGTCGGCCCGCCGCGCGACCGCGTCGGGAAGCGCGAGCACGTGCTCGAACGTCTCGACGCATTTCGTCCCCGGGCCGACGCTCCCGTCGTGGCTGCGGCTCACGCAGTGATGCATGTCGGAGCCCGCGGGCAACCCGTCGAGCGCCTTGGCGGAAAGCACGACGCCGATGCTCGCCGGCCGGCCGGCCTCGTCGACATCCGCGTAGGTGGTGGCGGTGCCGTGCCCGAAGGGCATTTCCCAGCCCGCGTGGCGCACGCTCGCGCTCTTTTCGACGGACGCACACGCGGCGATCGCAGCCGTGACGAACAGCACGCTCACCAGTTCCCGTCGCATCGTGTCCTCGATCGCGTCGAAAGGGGAGCGGTAATCTGCCCCGGCGGCGGCGGCGTGTCAAACGCGGTGGTCGGGGTGAGAGGATTCGAACCTCCGACATCTTGCTCCCAAAGCAAGCGCGCTACCGGGCTGCGCTACACCCCGCGTTCGCGATTATGACATTCCGGCCCCGGGCAGCCGCGACGCCGCGCGGCGAGGAACTTCCGCCGCCCGCCCCATTCGTATCGGAATAGCCAGTCGTCGCCGGCGCGACGCGTTCGTGCTGCCGACGGGAAAGGACCACGATGAACAAGCCATGGGACGTCGCAGTGCTGGTCGGCAGCTTGCGCAAGGATTCGTTCAACCGGAAGATGGCCAAGGCGCTGCAGCAGCTCGCGCCGCCGTCGCTGCACCTCGAAATCGTCGAGATCGGCAACCTGCCGCTCTACAACCAGGACGACGACGCGAATCCCCCTGCCAACTCCGCGGCGTTCAAGGCGCGGATCCAGCGGGCGGACGCGGTGATCTTCGTGACACCCGAATACAACCGGTCGGTGCCCGGCGTGCTGAAGAATGCGATCGACATCGCGTCGCGGCCGTACGGCAAGAGCGCATGGAGCGGCAAGCCGGCGGCGGTCGTCACGGTGTCGCCGGGCGCGATCGGCGGCTTCGGCGCGAATCACCACCTGCGGCAGTCGCTCGTCTTCCTCGACATGCCGACGCTGCAACAGCCCGAGGCCTACATCGGCGGCGCCGCCGAGCTCTTCGACGCGCAAGGCAACCTCACGAAGGAATCCACGCGCGAGTTCATGAAGAAATTTCTCGCCGCATTCGCGCAGTGGATCGAGCGCACCTCCGCGTCACGGCAACAACAAGCCAAGGCGGCGTGATCGGAGGGGCGCTCAGCGCCCGAACTTGCGGATGACGGCGAGCGCCTCGTCGATCGCAGCCGCGCCGTCGCCCGACCGTACCGCCTGCGCGACGCAGCCATGCAGGTGGTGCTCGAGGAGCTTGCGTGCGAGTGCATCGAGCGCGGACTGCACGGCGGCGATCTGCGTCAGCACGTCGACGCAATAGCGGTCCTCGTCGATCATCCGCGCGATGCCGCGGACCTGGCCCTCGATCCTGTTCAGGCGCTTCCCGAGCGCGACGGCGTCGGCATGGCTGCGCGCAGTCGCCGGATGCGAGCGCTTCATGCGCGTCGGCAGCTTGCGGGCGCCCGCGTCGTCCACGCTAGGCAACGTCGTACCCGGCGTCCTCGATCGCCCGCTCGATCGCGTTCACGTCGGTGCGCGCCGCGTCGTACGTGACCGTTGCGCGCCCGGGATCGAGCGTCACGTCCACGTTCGCGACACCGGGGAGCGCCTTCACCACCCGCGTGACGCTCGCCACGCAGCCGCCGCACGTCATGCCCTGCACGTCGATTCTCGCCGTCTCCATCGTTCGTCTCCTTTCATGACGTCGTTCCGCGCGGCCGGAAGCGCCGCAGCGTCAGCGCGTTGCCGACCACCGACACCGAACTCATCGCCATCGCCGCGCCGGCGATGACCGGGTTCAGGAAGCCGAGCGCCGCGAGCGGAATGCCGAGCACGTTGTAGGCGAACGCAAAGAACAGGTTCTGCCGGATCTTGCGTCGCGTTGCGCGCGACAGCCGGATCGCGTCGGCGACCGCGCGCAAATCGTTGCGCACGACCGTGACGTCGGCCGCCTCGATCGCGATCGCGGAACCCGCGCCGATCGCGAAGCTGACATCGGCTGCCGCGAGCGCCGGCGCGTCGTTGATGCCGTCACCCACCATGCCGACGACTTCGCCCGCGGCCTGCCGGCGGCGGATCGCCTCGACCTTGGCGTCGGGCGCCATCGCGCCTCGTGCGTGCACGATCCCGACGTCGCGGGCGATCGCGCCGACGGTCGCGGCGTTGTCGCCCGAGAGCATGACGACATCGATGCCTTGGCCGGTCAACTCGGCCACCGCGGTGCGCGACGTATCGCGCACGCGATCGGCCAGCGCCACGACACCGATCATCTGGCCGCCGCGCGCCACGCCGACGATGCTCTCACCGGCCGCGAGGAGACCGGCGGCGCGCGCCTGATCGACGGCGATGCCGCGCGCGGCGAGGAACGCGAGCGAGCCGACCTGCACCGGGTCGTCGCCGAGCGTGCCGAACGTGCCCTGCCCCGGAATGACGCCGAAATCGCGCACCGCCGGCAACGCGAGCGCACGTTCGCGTGCGCGGGCGACGATCGCCTGCGCAAGCGGATGCAGCGCCCCCTGCTCGAGCGCGGCGGCCGTCGCGAGGACATCGTCGGACGATGCCCCCGCGAGCACGTGAACGTTCGTCACTTGCGGCGTGCCTTCGGTGACGGTCCCGGTCTTGTCGACGACGAGCGTCGTGAGACGACCGGCGTTCTCGAGCGCGACGGCGTTGCGGATGAGCACGCCGAGTTGCGCGCCGCGTCCGGTACCGACGATGATCGCCGTCGGTGTCGCGAGGCCGAGTGCGCACGGACAGGCGATGACGAGGACGGCGACCGCATTCACGATCGCGGGTGTAGCGCCGCCTGCCACCATCCACGTGACGACGAACGTGACGACGGCAATGGCGACGACGACCGGAACGAAAATGCCGGACACGCGATCGGCGAGTCGCTGGATCGGCGCCTTCGATCCTTGCGCTTCCGAGACGAGACGGACGATGCCGGAGAGCAGCGTCGCGCTGCCGACGCCGGTCGCTTCGCAGCGCAGCCGTCCGTCGAGATTGGTCGTGCCGGCGTACACCTTGTCGCCCGCTGCCTTGGGCACGGCCCGCGCCTCGCCGGTCAGCATGCTTTCGTCGGCTGCGGCATGCCCTTCGAGCACGACGCCGTCGACGGGCATCGCCTCGCCGGCGCGGACGATGAAACGATCGCCGACCACGACCTGCCCGAGCGGCACGTCGACCTCGTGCCCGTCACGGTCGAGGTGGGCGATGCGCGGCGCGAGCTTCAGCAACCCTTCGATCGCAACCGACGTGCCGGCGCGCGCCCGCGTCTCGAGCGCCTTGCCGAGCAAAACCAGCGTGATGATCGCCGCGGAGGCCTCGAAGTAAACGTGCTCGTCTTGCATGCCGAGCACGGTGACGACCGCGCTCCACAGCCACGCGATCGACGTGCCGAGCACGATCAGGACGTCCATGTTGGCGCCGCCCCCCCGCAGCGCATGCCACGCGCCGGTGTAGAAGCGCCGACCGATCACGAATTGCACCGGCGTCGCGAGCGCGAGTTGCAGCACGCGCGGCAGCAGGTCCTCGTGCCGCGCGCCGGGAACGAACATCAACGCCATTTGCGCGAGGAGCGGCGCGGTCAGAACGATCGCGGCGACGACGTCGCGGCGCAGTGACCGCCACGCCGCCTCGCGCTGCGCCGACTCGAGATTCCGCTCGGCCGCTTCGTCGCGTCGTACGCGTGCGCCATATCCGGCGCGGGTCACCGCCGCGATCAACGCGTCGACGTTCGCCTGCCGGGGGTCGTAGTCGACGCTCGCGGATTCGGTCGCGAAGTTGACGGCCGCGGCGACGCCGGGCACGCGGTTCAGCATCTTGTCGATGCGCGCGGCGCACGCCGCGCAGGTCATCCCCTCGAGCGCGAGGTCGACGTGCGCGGCGGGCCGGCCGGCGGACCGCGACGACGGCAGGGCGGCGGCGACTCCCATGTCGCCACTATATACCCGCGTGGGGTATGTTTCAACCGGCTTCCGGCCGCAGGTGAGGGAACAGGATGACGTCGCGGATCGACGGCGTGTCCGTCAACAGCATCACGAGCCGGTCGATGCCGATGCCCTCGCCCGCGGTCGGCGGGAGCCCGAATTCGAGCGCCCGCACGTAGTCGGCGTCGTAGTACATCGCTTCGGCGTCGCCCGCTTCCTTCGCCTTCGCCTGCGCGAGGAAGCGCGCGGCCTGGTCCTCGGGATCGTTCAGCTCGGAGAAGCCGTTCGCGATCTCGCGGCCGGTGATGAAGAGCTCGAAGCGATCGGTCACCGCGGGGTTCGCGTCGTTGGCGCGCGCCAGCGGCGACACGTCGGTCGGATGCGCGACGATGAACGTCGGCTGCAGGAGCTTCTCCTCGGTCGTCGCCTCGAAGAGCTTCAATTGCAGCAGTCCGACGCCGTCGCTTTCGTATACGTCGACGTCGAACGGCTCGAGCAGGCCGCGCAGCGTTGCCGTGTCGTCGAGCGCAGCGTCGCGATACTCCGGATTGTGGTGGCGGATCGCCTCGGCCATCGTCATCCGGGCGAAGGGCGGGCCGAGGTCGATCGTCTCGCCCTGGTAGACGATCGACGTCGTCCCGCAAACGCGGAGCGCCACCTCGCGCAGCAGCACCTCGGTGAGGTCCATGAGGTCGCGATAGTCGGCGTACGCCTCGTAGAACTCGAGCATCGTGAACTCGGGGTTGTGCCGGGTCGAAAGTCCTTCGTTGCGGAAGTTGCGGTTGATCTCGAATACCTTCTCGAAGCCGCCGACCACGAGCCGCTTCAGGTAGAGCTCCGGCGCGATGCGCAGATAGAGGGGCATGTCGAGCGCGTTGTGATGCGTCGCGAACGGCCGCGCCGCCGCGCCGCCCGGGATCGCGTGCATCATCGGCGTCTCGACTTCGAGGAAGCCGCGCGCGACGAA
>DASTIY010000015.1:0-2934 GCA_035717085.1 Casimicrobiaceae bacterium
CAGTTCATTGCGCAGGATCGCGAGGACGCGCGCCGTCGCGCCCTTGCGCGGAGTCATCGTGTTCAAGAGCGACTCTTGGCGATCACGCGGCCAGCCCTTCGGGCGAGCCGATCAGCGTGATCAGCGCATCCTCGAGGTTCCCGGTTCCGGCGCGCGCGACGAGCTCGGCGTGTGTGCCGATCGCGACGACACGGCCTTGCGCGAGCACGACGATTCGGTCGCACAGCGCCGCGACCTCCTGCAGCACGTGCGACGAGAACAGCAGGCACTTCCCCTGCGCGCGCAGCTTGCGCAATTCGTCGCGGAGCATGCGCACGCTGATGATGTCGAGCCCGTTCGTGGGCTCGTCGAGGAGGATCGTGCGGGGGTCGTGCACGAGCGCGCGCGCGATCGCGACCTTCATCCGTTCGCCATGCGACAAACCGGCGGCGCGACGATCCGCGATCGGCGTCGCACCGAGCGTGGCGAACAGCACGTCGATGCGCGCTTCGAGCGCTGCGCCGGCGAGGCCGTGCAGGCGACCGTAATAGCGCACGTTCTCGCGCGCCGTGAGGCGCGGATAGAGCCCGCGCGCATCGGAGAGCACGCCAATGCGGCGTCGCACGGCGTAGCGATCGGCGACGATGTCGAGACCGTCGACGCGAGCGCGCCCGGCGTCGGGGACGACCAGCGTCGCGATCATGCGCAGGAGCGTCGTCTTGCCGGCGCCGTTCGGCCCGAGGAGCCCGGTGATCTCGCCGTCCGGCGCAACGAAGCTCACGCCGCGAACCGCCTGCACCTCGCCGCGGCGGCCAAACGCTTTCGCGAGTGCGTCGACGTCGATCACGGGCTCACCTGCGGCGCGAGCCGATCCGGCCAGGTGGGCGGTCGCTTGGTTGCGGCGAGGAAGTCGACGCAACGCTGCGGCAATTCCGAGAATCCCGCGACGTCGACGAACGCGCTGATGAGCCGTGGCGCGCAGCCCTGACCCGACACGATGTGACCGTACCCGGGCGCGACGATCTCGCGGCCGTGCGACAGATGTTTCGCGACGCGCGCTGCGTACGCCGGCGGCGTCACGGGATCGAGACCGCCCGAAAGCAGCAACGCGGGAACGTCGCTTTCGACCGGCGTCCCGAAGTCGGCCGGATAGGTGCCGCGTGGCCAATGCTCGCAAACCGCGATCGAGCGCGTGGCGAGCGCTTGAATGCGCGCATCGCCGACGCCTCGCGCCCGTTCCGCCGGCGAGATTCTCGGCACGTCTTCGGCGCACGTGACCGAGTAGTAGAGCGCCGGGCTGAATTCGGAAGGCAGGTCCCCGATCACCGACAACGACGCGGCAAACACCGGACCGTATTCGCCGCGGCGTGCGAGCGCGAGCAGTTCGGGAACGAGGCTCGCCGCTTCCGGCAGATAGGTGAGCGGTTGCAGCGCCGCGAGCAGCGTGTCGAAGTCGATGCGCAGCACGCGATCGTCGCCGGTGCGCGGATCGCGCAACGTCACCTCGCGCCCCGCGGCGAGTTCGCGCCGCAACTGGGCGAACGCATCGTCGACGTCGGGATGCGCCTTCGCGCATGGCACCGACGCCTTGCATGCCGCGATGACGCGGTCGAGGGCGTCGTCGCGCGTCGGCCAGACGTCGAACGCGATGCGCAGCGACGGCGGCGCGACGCCGTCGAGCACGAGGCTGCGCACGCGCTCCGGATGGCGGCGCAGGTATTCCTGGGCGACGCGCGTGCCGTAGCTGCCGCCCCACAGGTTCAAGCGCGCATAGCCGAGCGCTCGGCGCACGTCGTCGAGGTCGGCGACGAACGCGCTCGTCGTGTACTGCGCCGCATCGATGCCGCGGGCGGCGAGTTGCGCGGCGCAAAGCGTCGCCTTCGGCACCGGATCGGTGTCGAACTCGGCGTGCTCGTCGGGGGCGAACGCGGGGCAGTCGAGCGGCGCCGAGCGACCGGTTCCCCGCTGGTCGACGAGGACGATGTCACGCGTGCGGCGCACGCCGGTAAGGAGTCGCGCGAACGGGCCGAGGCTCGATGCAGCCTGTCCCGGCCCCCCCGCGAGCACGAACAGCGGGTCGGGCTTGGGCGAAAGCGTGTTGGCGGGCAGCACGGCGACGAAGATCGCGATGCGCCGCGACGCCGGGTCGCCGCGATGCTCGGGAACGTCGATGTGTCCGCATTGCGCCTCTTGGGCGAGCTTCGGCAGCCGGCACGCCGCGAGCGCGATGCTGCGCGTCGGCACGACCGTCTCGCTGCATCCCGAAAGCAGCGCGACCGTTAGCGCGCACGCGACGAGCGCGCCCACGCGCGCGAGACGTCGGGTCGCCACGCTCAAAGGGTCCGCGTGACGATGCGCACGATGATGAGCAGCGTGGCGACGAACGCGGCAGCCATCAGGATGCCGACGATGATCAACTGGTGCGGCCGGATCGTGACCAGGTCGCGGCGCATGGCGTCGCCACGGCGCACGCCGAAGAAGCTCCAGAACACCGCACGGAGAACCTTTCCGAACGTGGCGGGGGGCAGCGGCCCGTTCGATGCGTCGGGCGGCTCGCGGGGAGGAACGTCGGGCATGGGTGGATGGTATCGAAAACGGCGGACGGTCCGCGCGGCACCGAGAAGCAGCGCAAGGCCCCGGGTCGGACCGCGAGTCTCCGCGTTGGAACGGTGCGGCCGTGGCCGGGTCCCTCGCTTGAAACGCCGCGAAACCACCTCATTTTTTGCTCGATCGTCCAATTCGAATCCACGACCATGCGCTTCGACAAGCTCACCACCAAGTTCCAACAGGCGCTGGCCGAGGCGCAGAGCATGGCGCTCGCCAACGACAACGGCTACATCGAGCCACAGCATCTCCTTTCTGCGCTCCTGATGCAGGAGGACGCCGGAACGGCGTCGCTGCTGGCGCGTGCCGGCGACAACGTGCCGCGCGTGCAGACGGCGCTTCGCACCGAGA
>DASTIY010000016.1:0-2474 GCA_035717085.1 Casimicrobiaceae bacterium
CGCGCCGAGTGCCGGCGCTTGAAATGCGAAGGGCGGCCACGGCCGCCCTTTTACGATGTGGTGGCGACGACTAGAGCTTGTTGCGGCTCGACCCCGATCCGCTGATGTTGCTGCTCGAGCTGCCCAGGTTGCTGCTGCTGCGACCCGCGCCCGGCTGACCCGACGACGTGCCGGACTGAGCGTGTTGTCCGGAGGACGTGCCAGATTGCGAATGCTGGCCGGACGATTTGCCCGATTGTGCTTGCTGACCCGGTGATCCGCTCATCTGGCTGTTGAGCTGCCCGGACCGGCCTGTGCCTTGGTCCTGTCCCTGCTGGAGGCATTGCGCGAGCAGTTGCTGGCCTTGCTGTGCGCATTGCTCGAATTCACGTCCCGTCTTGCGGAAGAACTGCGCGATCTCCTGCTGACCCGCCTGCTCGGCATCCTGCGCGTACTGCTCGTAGGTCTGGCATCCCTGCAGCGTGTGATAGAGCACGCTGATCAGGTTGTACGTCGTGTCGGGGATCTGGCCCCCCATCCCCGCCTGCATCCCGCTCGTGGTCGAGCCACGTGTCGCGCTCGTCCCGCCCGTCGTTCCCGTCTGCGTGTTTGCCATGTCCACTCCTTTGCGATCCTCGCTTCATGGAGGCACCCGGCGCGTCCTAACCGGCCGTGCCGTCCGGTGCGACCGTGCACCGGCAATGGAGTTTCCCTGCAACGACACGAAGCGGGAATTTGACGATACCTTCAACTTGGAAGTACCCGTCGATGCGAACGGAAGGGCCGCACAGTGGTCGACGCCGAAGGCGGTCTGCGCACATCGGGGCGCAAGTGCGAAGCGATTGGCGCGGTTCGCCCACATCACGGAGGCCCCATGAACAGAATGATGAGTCGAATCACGCCGAGCGCGCCCACGATGCTCAAGATGGATCACACGCACGCGTTGATGACGTTCCATCGCTACCACACCGATACGACGCCCGCGCGCAAACGCGCGATCGCCGAGACGCTTTGCACCGCGCTCGAGATCCACGCGAAGCTCGAGGAGGAAATCTTCGACCCCGCGATGCGCAGCGTCGATCCGGATCTCGTCCAGGACAGCTACAACGACCACGGCGAGATGAAGGGCTTGATCGAGGAGCTGCGGCGCCTGCGTCCGGCCGATCGCGCGTTCGATTCGACGCTGATGCAACTGATGCGCGTCGTCATCAACCACGTCGCGGACGAGGAGACACGACTCTTTCCGGATGCCGAGCGCGTGCTCGGCGAGGAGCGGCTCGCGGAGCTCGGTGCGGAGATGACGCGGCGGCGCATGCAACTCGTCGGCCCGCGTGCCGGCGAGATCGCCGTCAGTAGCGCGCGCACGTTCCCGGCGGCAACGGCCGCGATGACGGGCGTGCTCGCAATCGGCGGTTACCTGATCGCGCGCGCGTTCGCGAAGCCGACCGGGTGGCGCGCGCTCACGGCGCGAACGTAACGACGCAACGCGGGAAAGGGGTCAGCGACCGCGGCGGTGCTGGATGCGCCGCTCGGTCGCACGCAGCAGCGCGTCGATCGCGAAGCCGACGATGCCGATCGCGATCATGCCGCTCATCACGATCGACGTGCTGATGTTCGACTGGCCTTTCACCAGCAGGTAGCCAATTCCGCTGGAGGCGACGATGAGCTCGGCACCGACCAGCGATTGCCAGCCGAGCCCTGCACTGATGCGCAAGCCGGCGACGATCGACGGCACCGACGCCGGCAAGAGCACCTCGGTGATCATTCGAAAGGGACCGGCGCCCAGCGTACGCGCGGCCTCGATGAAGCGCGGTTCGACGAAGCGCGCGCCGCGATACGCGTTGACGACGCACGGCGGAAAGGCGCCGGTGAAGATGACGAGCACCGGGCCGCCGATGCCGGTGCCGAACCAGAGCGCCGCGAACGGTACCCACGCGATCGGCGCGACGAAGCGGAGCGCGTCGAAAAGCGGCGTGACGATTTCGTCGAGACCGCGATACCAGCCCATCAGGAGGCCGAGCGGAATGCCGATCGCGACCGCGAGCCCGAAGCCGAGTGCGAAGCGGCCGAAGCTCGACGCGAGGTGCTGCTGCAGCGTGTAGCCGACGAAGGGCGTCTGCGTGAGCTTCACGAATTGCTCCGCGACGGCGAGCGGCGAAGGCAGGAACTGCGCCGACACGAGTCCGCTCGCGGCGACGGCCCACCAGATCGCGAAGAAGGTCACGAACCCTGCGGCGGACAACGCGAGCCAGGTGCGGAAGGGTAGCGGCGACGCGCCTGATGCACGGCCATGCGTGGAACGCAGTGGGCCGCGCCCACCGCTCACCCCCGGCCTCTCGCCGGCGGGGAGAGCAAGCCGAGCGGGCGCGAGCTGCGTGACCGCTTTGCCCTGAACGCCCGCTGACCTGCTCACGTTCCTGTCCGCCACGGCATCGCGCGTCGCTCCACGAAGCCGAGCGCGATCGTCATCACGGCAGCGGTCACGGCAACCGACG
>DASTIY010000017.1:0-2305 GCA_035717085.1 Casimicrobiaceae bacterium
AGCCTGATCGCATCGGCGCGAAGATCGACGAGGAACTTGACGCCGTCCTCGAGCAGGTTGAATTGGCGGAGGATGTGCAGCGACGTGCCGGCGAGCGCCGCGCGCAGCCGGAGCCCGGCGAGCTGGTGCTCGCTGCCGCGCGTTCGCGTGTACTCGTCGACGAGCGGCCCGGTCTTCGCGTCGTCGGCATCACCCTGCGCGGCGAGCAATTCGAGGAAGCCGCGCCTGCCGGTGTCGTCGAGTCCCTCGTAGAGCGACGCGAGCGCGGCCGTGCGCGAGCGTGCCGACGCCTCGCCGCCGACCTCGCTCGCGCAGTCGGCGAGCATCCGCGACAGCTGCCGCGCGTTGAATCGCGCGGGCCGCGCCGGCGCCTCGGGCTTGCGTCGTCCGAGCCAGTTCCACATGCGTCGAGTTTGTCATGCCGACGGCGGCTTCGTTCGGTCGACTGCAACGCCTGGCATTTGGTCGCGTCGCACCGCGCGCGGTATAGTGCCCATCGCCAAGCCGCCACGCGGCATCGAACAAGGAGGAGGAGACCCATGTTCCGTGTTTCGCTCATCGCTTCGCTCGCCATGCTCGCATCGAGCGTCGCCTTCGCGGCCGATCCGATCAAGGTCGGCATCAGCATCGCCCAGTCGCCTCCCGGATCCGTCGTGCAGGGGACGCAGGTCAAGGACGGCATCGAGATCGTGAAGGACATGGTGAACGCGCAAGGCGGCGTGCTCGGCCGGCAGCTCGAGCTCGTCTACGAGGACAACCAGGGCATCCCGGAGAAAGGCCGCGCGGCGAGCGAGAAGCTCATCACGAAGGACAAGGTCGTCGCGATCACGGGCGGCCACCAGAGCTCGGTGTGCCTGGCCGAGATCGAGGTCGCGCATCGCTACGGTGTTCCGTACATCAACACCAACTGCTGGTCCGACGACGTTCGCATCAAGCACTACCCCGAGGTCTTCAATCCCGGCAACTACAACACGCGCGTGTCGATGGCGATGGCCGAGACGATCGCCGCGATGAAGCTCAAGAGCGTCGTCGCGTTCGCCGAGAACACCGACTACGGCATCGGCCAGGCGAAGCTTCTCGACAAGTTCCTGAAGGAGAAGTCGCCGCAGACGAAATTCCGCTACGAGACGCTCGATCGCGCGAGCAAGGACTTCACGCCGGCCGTGCTCGCGCTGCGCGGCAGCCCCCCGGACATGGTGATCAACATCATGCTGCCGCCGGCCGCGTACATCCTGATGAACCAGCTCTACGAGCAGGGCGTCGCGCCGAGCGCGAAGACGTGGAGCTACGACGGCGCCGGGCTCGCCGATTATCCGGACTTCTGGCAGAACGTGAAGGAGGCCGGCAAGGACATGCTGTGCTTCGCGCTCTATCACCCGAAGATGGACATTCCGCCGCTCGGCAAGCAGGTCGCGGCGGAATACACGAAGCGCACGAAGTCCGAGCCGAACCGCCTCATCTTCCAGGCGGCGGATTCGCTGTTGCTGATCGTCGACGCGATCAAGCAGGCGAAGAGCACCGATCCGAAGGCGATCGAGGCAGCGCTGCGCACGATGAACTTCAGCGGCACGCGCGGCTCGTTCAAGTTCAGCCAGGAACCGGGCTACACGTACCAGCAGTGGGTCGACATTCCGTACGTGAACTACGAGCTCACCGCGGTGAATCAGCCCGTCTCGCAGTCGCTGCTGATCCAGGGGCCGGGCCAGCCGCTCGACGTGTCGAAGCTGCAGAAGGCCAAGTAAACCCATCGCGCGCGCCTTCGGTGAAGGCGCGCGCCGACTTCGCTTTTCCGAACATGACGAATCTGCGCGATGCGCTGGTCGGCTATGCCGACTGGCTTCATTACGGGCACGGCGAGCGCAGCGACGCGTGGGTCGCGCGGCTCGACGTCAACACGCCCGAGCTCGATGCACTGCGCTCGGCACGCACGCCGCAGGCTCAGCCCTACGTACCGCATGTCACCGAAGTCGCGCCGCCGCCACCCGGTCTCGCGCGACGCGCGCATGCGATGCCGGCGGACGCGTCCGATGCGCTCGCGCGCGCAAAACGCGCCGACGATCTGCACGCGTTCACGTGGCTCGCCGGCGACGTCTCGCAGCATTCGCGGGGCGCGCTCGCCGGCGTGCCGATCGCGGTGAAGGATTTGATGCGCGTCGCGGGCGCACCATTGACGGGCGGCACCCGCGCGCTCGACGGCGACGTTGCGCGCGACGACGCCGAGGTTGTGGCGCGACTTCGGCGCGCCGGTGCCGTCGTCATCGGTCTCACCAACCTGCACGAGCTCGCGTACGGCATCACCAGCGAC
>DASTIY010000018.1:0-7727 GCA_035717085.1 Casimicrobiaceae bacterium
TTAGGCCGCGACACGAACATTGTTGAGAAACGCTGACACATCGCCCGGCCGTTTGAGCTCGAACCAAGCCAAACCGGGGTAATTTGGACTCGCACGCAAAGTCGGATAGCGACGCCGACGCTCCCAATACGTGGTCAGCACCCAAAGCAAGATCGATTCGCGCGTAAAAAACGCGCGTCGCAACGACTCACGGTTCCCGGCGTACAGCGGCTCCTGAGAAATGCTTCGAACCACAGTGCGACGAACCGCACGAGCGAAGATGACAGGAAAGCTCAGATTCAGCCAAATGATTGCTGTAGCCCGCGTCCAGACAACATCTCGAATTATGCTGTAGTTGCCATCGACTACCCAGCGAGGTCCGGCCGTGGCTCGTGCAACCGAGCCGACAAATTCCTCTTGCGGCCGAGCTGTCCAATCGGGCCCCCAATACAGCTCATCGAGCTGAATTACTGAGCAGGCAAGAGCGGTCGCCAAATCGCGCGCAAAAGTAGTCTTCCCGGCGCAGCTTGTTCCAACTACAACGACGCGTTCGAGATGCTGCATGATGGGTTTATGGCGACGGCGCGGCCTAACGTTGGAGGTAACCGGCCCGCCGACGAGATGCGGACCGAAGATCAAAGCATGTGCCGGCGGGTCCGGTTGACCGAAAGGTTAGGCCACTATGCGTGCGATGGCCACCGACGTGCGCCGAGCGGAACCGGCGAGCTGTGTCATTTGGCCCACAACGGCATGCGACATCAGCTTGGACGTGAGTAGCGACGCTGCTGC
Organism: Casimicrobiaceae bacterium; assembly: GCA_035717085.1. Classification (GTDB taxonomy): domain Bacteria; phylum Pseudomonadota; class Gammaproteobacteria; order Burkholderiales; family Casimicrobiaceae; genus VBCG01. Next base: position 769 of record DASTIY010000018.1, read on the forward strand.
TTAGCGATTCTCGAACAAAGCCACGGACGAGCGCGCGCGCAGCCCCGACGGCGCCGGCGACAGCCGGCTGGATGTTCCGAATCTGCAGGACAGTGCGGAGCGCCGACGAGGCGAGCACGCGCGGGCACGCAAAACGGTACTGCGTCGAGGATACGCGGACATCCGACGAGAGCACGAACACACGGACCACCGTCGACTTTGGGGCGAGGGAAGTGGCCTAACGTGAAGTAGCAATCCCAATTCCCGTCGTTCCCGGCCTAATCGACGCCTTACGTCGCGTCCTTAGGCCAAATGGACGATATGGCGTGGCGGCGTTCATGAGCAGAATCAAGGGGAAACGTGCCATTGACGCATCCTATACCGAATATCCGCGTGCAGACTGAACTCGACCGGCTGCTCGGGCGCCTGCGTGACCGAATTCGCTACAGGCGCTACAGCCTACGCACGGAGCAGGCGTACGTCGATTGGGTGCGCCGCTTCGTTCGCTTCCACGGGCAACGCTCCCCCGGTGAGCTGGCGGCCGACCACGTCGAGCAATTCCTCACGCACCTCGCCGTCGACCTGAACGTCGCGGTTTCGACCCAGAACCAAGCGCAAAGCGCTTTGTTGTTCCTGTATCGTGAGGTTCTGGCGAAAGACGTGCGCTGGTTGGAAGGCGTCGTGCGTGCAAAGGCTCCAACGCGCCTTCCGGTCGTCTTGACGGTCGATGAGGTGGAAAGGCTATTGCGTGCCATGCAGGGGACGCATCGGCTGGTCGCCGAACTCCTCTACGGCACCGGCCTGCGCATTATGGAGGCGCTCCGTCTTCGCGTGAAGGACGTCGAGTTCGCCCGCGCGGAGATCCTCGTGCGCGACGGCAAGGGTGCAAAGGATCGCGTTACGATGTTGCCGCGTCGGTTGTTCACGCCCCTGCGACGCCAAATCGCGCGCACGAAAGAGATTCATGCGAGCGATCTCGCCGAAGGATTCGGTGACGTTTGGCTGCCTTCGTCACTCGCGCGCAAGTACCCGACTGCGCCGCGCGAATGGGCGTGGCAGTACGTGTTTCCGGCCGAGCGCCGTGCGGTCGATCCACGGAGCGGGGAGGTGCGCCGTCACCACATCAGCGACCAGTCCTTCCAGCGCGCGATGCGTGAGGCATTGCGGCGTTCGGGCGTCGTGAAGCCGGCCACGCCCCACACGTTGCGGCATTCGTTCGCCACCCATTTGCTCGAGGCAGGGTACGACATTCGCACCGTCCAGGAACTGCTCGGCCATGCGGATGTGAGCACGACGATGATCTACACGCACGTGCTGAACCGCGGAGGCCGAGGCGTCGCGAGTCCGCTCGACAGTTTGCCGGCGGACGGAATCGAAGTTCTTCGGAACGGACGCTACTTCGCCGGGTGATTTGCGCGCGACGCGTACGCGGCGGCGTGCGCGGCGTCGCCTTTCTCGCGATAGAGAAGCGCCAGTTCCTCGAAGACGTCGGGATCCGGTGCGTGCGCCTCGTCGCGCTCGCGTTCGATCCGATGCTGAATGACCAATGCCTCGTCGATGCGCCCTTGCGCGCGGAGCGTTCGCGCAACCATCCACCGCGCGATCCACGTCGTCTCGGCGTTGCCTGCTTTCTCGCGGAGCGCCAGCGCTCGCTGGAACTGCGCGAGCGCTTCGTCGTTTCGATTGAGCTCGAGGAGGGCGTAACCGACGTTGTTGCGCAGCGACGCCTCCCACGCGCGGGCGGCCGGTTGTGGAGACGACAGCGCCGCGTCGAGCGCGAGCTCACCCCACCGCAATTGGTCGGTGGGCGCAGTATCGACGAACGCGAGCATATGCAATGCGTCGACCGCGAGCGCATCGAGTCGATTGAACCTCGCGTACTCGTAGGCGCGGAGATAGGCGGTTCGCGCATGCTGCCTGGCGGCCGACGTCTGCGATTCAGGCGGGTGTGTCGCCGACGAATAGGTCCGGCCGAGCTCGAGCCAGTAGCGCGTGCGGGCCTCGGGACCCGCTTTCGGCAACTCCGCATCGACCGCATGCAGGATGCTTTGCGCCCGCGCGAATTGACGCCGCAAGCCATACGTCCGAGCGATCTGCGTTTGCAGGATCAATGCGTCGTCGCCCTCCGAATGGGCGAGCAATGCCTGGAAACGTTGCTCGCTTCCGGCAGGGTCGTCGAAGTTCCACAAGGACGCGATGTCGACGGTGAGCGCGAAGCAAGGTGTGACGAAAAGTGCGACCGCAAGCATTCGCAAACTGGCGTGCAGCGACGAAGAACGAGCCGCGCCGGCTCGGCGCTCATGCATCTGTCGCGCCCGACGCAAAAAGAAGCAGCTCTTCTCCCGGACTCACGCTCGTCGTGCCTTCGCACGCGAAGCCCAGCCGTTCGAGCAGACGAGCCGAGCGCGGATTGGTTTTCGACACGATCGCGACGATGCGTGACAGGCCGAGCATCCGCCGCCCGTAGTCGACGATGGCCGCGGCGGATTCATAGGCGAATCCGCATCCCCAGTGTTCGGGAAGGAAGGCAAAGCCGACGTCGACGTCGGATAGGGCTTCGCGCTTGATCAGGCCGCACATGCCGATCGGCTCGCGACTCTCCTTCAGTTCGACCAGGTAGAGCCCGAACCCGATGCGCTCGTACATCGCGATCGGACCGGCCACGAGGTACTTCGCGGCATCGTCGACGGTGTGCACGCCCTTGTTTCCGATGTGCTCGATCCACGACGGTTCGTTCAGCAACCGCAGCACGAACGGTGCGTCGCTCGGCTCGAAGCGGCGCAGCGCGAGGCGTTCGGTCTCGACGATCGTCACCTGTCTGCCATCAACCCGGAATTTCGGCCTCGACGAGCAGTGCGAGCAGCGCGAGCGATTCCTGCCAACCGAGATAGCACGCCTCCTGCGGGATGGCGGCCGGCACGCCTTCCTGCACGACGTCGAGCTCCGTACCGCAGGACACTTGTCGCAGCGAGATCGTCGTGACCATCGTGCCTGGCAGATTCGGGTCGTCGAAGCGATCGGTATGGCGAATGCGTTCGCCAGGAACGAGTTCCAAGTACTCGCCGCCGAAGCCGTGGCTGCTGGCGTTGCCGAAGCTCGTGAACGACATCCGGTAGGTTCCGCCGACCCGCGCATCGAGCGCGTGAACCTTGCCGGTGAAGCCGTTCGGCGGCAGCCACTTCACGAGCGCGTCTGCGTCGAGGAATGCGCGATAGACGCGCTCGGGCGGTGCACGCAGCACGCGATGCAGACGAATGGTATTCGTGGTCATGCGTTTCCTCTTCTCGCCATGAAAGCGCCGCTAAGCCTTAAACACCCAAACCCATGCGCGGACGTCGCAGGTGAGGAGTCCGGACTGCACCGCGGGATCGGCGGCTGCATGTTCACGCGCTTCGGATTCGGTAACGGAACTTGCGAAGACCATCATTCCGCCCGATGCTTCATCGCTGAACGGTCCGCCGAGCACGAGCGTGCCGGCTTGCAAGAGACGTCGATAGTGCTCGACATGGTCCTGCAGCCCAATCTGCTCCCGCATGGTAACGGCGGGGTCCCAGTGCGGCCCGGGCGCGTGCACGGCGACGAAATGCGTTTCAGGCACGTTGTGTCTCCCGCGATGCGGCTTACACGGGCCGCAGTTGCTCGTCGATGGGGCGCGTCTTGTCCGTCACGACATCGCCGGTATGCCGGGTGCTCTTGCGTTCGATCAGCATGACCAGGCACTCCTCGTCGGCGACCGGATTGTGACGCACGCCCTTGGGTACCACCAACACGTCGCCCCGGGCCGAGCACCACGGTGCGCTCGTCCATCTCGATGCGCAGTGAGCCGGACAGGACATGAAAGAGCTCGTCGTCGTCTGGGACATGCCAGGCAACGTTATGGATACGTTCCAGCATTGCGGACGAACGACTTCCCCGCATCGTACGGCTCGACCTTATCCTGCTCGGCGGCGTCGTTGCGCGCCACGATCGCGCGCGCCGGCTCGGCGTCGCTCATATTGATGGCTTCGTGCGGCACGCCGGGCGGGACGAAGAGAAAGTCACCCGGCTCGCTGACGACTTCGTGCTCGAGACGCGCGCCCCAGCGCGTCCGCACGCGGCCCTCGAGCACATAGATGCCGGTTTCGTAGCCGACATGCACGTGCGGCTGTGCGCGGCCGCCGGGCGGGATGACGACGACGTGCATCGCAAGTCCCTGCGCCCCGACGGTCTGGCCCGAAATACCGACGAAGTAGGGGAGGCCTTGCCGCGTCATCACTTCGACGTCGGGACGGATCGCCCGGACCACCGGATCGCTCATCTCGGTTCCTCGATCGACTGCGGCACGGTCAACGGAAGCGCAAATTGTCGCGCGAAAGCTCCCCGATCGACCGGCAGCCCATCAATTTCATGTCGCGCTCGAGCTCCGTCTTCATGATTTCGAGCGCGCGCTCGACGCCCGGCCGGCCGGCGGCCGCGAGCGGGAAAAGATAATAACGGCCGAGGCCGACCGCCTTCGCGCCGAGCGACAGCGCCTTCAGCACGTGCGTGCCGCGCTGCACGCCGCCGTCCATCATGACGTCGAGCCGGTCACCGACCGCGTCGACGACCTCGGCGAGCTGGTCGAACGCTGCGCGCGAGCCGTCGAGTTGCCGGCCGCCGTGATTCGACAGCACGATGCCGGTGCAACCGATCGCGGCCGCGCGTCGCGCGTCCTCGACCGACATCACGCCCTTCAGGCAGAACTGGCCGTTCCAGTCGCCGACCATCTGCGCGACGTCGTCCCACGTCATCGACGGGTCGAGCATGTCGGTGAAATAGCGGCCGATCGACAGCGCGTCGCCCCCGAAGTCGACGTGCGCGTCGAGCTGCGGCATCGAGAAGCGCTCGTGCGTGACGTAGTTGATGCCCCACATGGGCTTGCGCGCGAACTCCAGCATGCCGGGCAACGTCAACCGGAACGGAATCGAGAAGCCGGTGCGCAAGTCGCGCTCGCGGTTGCCGCCGGTGATGCTGTCGACCGTCAGCATCATCACGTCGACGTTCGCCTCCTTCGCGCGCTGCATCATCGCGCGGTTCAGCCCGCGATCCTTGTGGAAGTAGAACTGGTAGACCTGCGGCGTCGCATACGCCTTGCGCACGTCCTCGAGACTCACGGTTCCGAGCGAGGACACGCCGAACATCGTCCCGAACCGGGCGGCGGCAGCCGCCACCGCGCGCTCGCCGTCGTGATGAAACAGTCGCTGCAACGCGGTCGGCGAGCAGTAGACGGGCAGCGCGAGGCGCTGCCCCATGATCGTGATGGATAGATCGACCGAATCGACGCCACGCAGGACGTTCGGCACGAGGTCGCAGCGCTCGAAGCTTTCCGTGTTCCGGCGATACGTCACCTCGTCGTCGGCGGCGCCGTCGATATAGTTGAAGATCGGCGCGGGCAGCCGTCGCTGCGCGAGTTCGCGAAAGTCGTGGAAGTTGTGGCAGTCGGCGAGGCGCATGCAGGCGATGATACGGCCGCGGCCGGCGTCGCGGCGGCCGACGGACGCGGAGCGACGTTACTTCGGCGCGTCGGCCGCGCCCGTCTCGACGTAGCGCTTGAGCCGATCCACTTGCTCGCCGAGCACGCGGTCCACGGCCGGCGCGATGCCCTGGAAGCCGTCGGCGATGTAGCCGCCTACGCTGTACGTGAGTTCGAGTCGGGTCTCGTCTTGCGCAGGCGACAGTCGCCACGTCATGGCACCGGCGACACCCGACGCCTGCAGCGGACCGAGCCCGCCCGTCATCCGCAGCATTTCATTGGGTCGCACGTGGACCACCTGCATGTGCTCGACGCTGCCGTTCGCGAGCTTCTCGCAGAAGCAGCCGCCCGCTCGCGCGTCGATCGTGAGATTGCGGCTGTCGCCGGAGTACGTGTGCTGAGCATTCCACCAGCGGTCGACGTGACCGCTCAGCGCGTCGTAGACCTTCGCGGGTGATGCGGCGATGACGACCTCGTGCCGCACGCGAAAGCCGCTTGCGCCGATCTCGACGGCTGCGACGCATTCGAATCCGATGGCAACGACGGGCAGAACGACGAGCATGCGAAGCATGGACCTCTCCGTCGTAACGCGGAGCGCGCAGTTTAGACGTTGGCGGCCGCCTTAGTCATCTTTCAGCGCCTGCTCGATCGCTTCGTCAAGCGATAGCCGCCGACCGCCCTGCCAAATGCGTTCGAAGCGATTCTCATCGGCCAGTACGCGGCGAGCGCCCGCGAGATCGCGTTCATATGCTTCACGGTCGCGGGGCGGCACGGGCGCGCCCATCTCCTCGCGCAGCCGACCCGTGGCGCCCCACAACTCGATCGCGCCGGCCGCGTCGTCCGTTGCGCATGCGACGCAGGCGAGTGCTTCGATCGCGGCGGCGCTGCCGCAGCGTTCGCCGAGCGTTCGGTAGATCTTCAAGCTGTCGGCGTGCAGTCGGCGCGCGTATGCAAACTCACCGCGCTCGGCGGCCAGTTTGCCGAGATCGTGCAGCGTGTTCGCTTCGCCCTCCTTGTCACCTAGCTCGCGCGCGATCGAAAGGCTTTCGTCGAGGAGCGCTGTGGCTTGGGGATCCCGCGCGTGCCGCGCGAGCACGCCTAGTCCGTGCAAGGCGCGCGCGATGCCTGGCCGATCGCCGAGCTCCCGGCAAATGGCGAGACTCTCCTGGAAATGGGTTGCGGCGCGGTCGTCGCGTTGCTGTATGGAGACATGGCCGAGGCTTCGAAGCGCGTTGGCGACGTGGCTGCGATCACCGAGTTCGCGAAAGATCGCCACGCTCTCCTCGGAAAGCGTGCGCGCCGATCGATAGTCGCCCTGCATCGACGCGAGGCTCGCAAGATGCACGAGCGAAACCGCGACGCCCCAGCGGTCGCCGAGCTCGCGGTCGATGGCGAGGCTTTGCTCGTGAAGGGTGCGTGCCCGCGCGTAATCGCCCTGCTCGTAGGCGAGCAAGCCCTGATTGTTGAGCACCGCGCCGATGCCGCGCTG
>DASTIY010000019.1:0-10808 GCA_035717085.1 Casimicrobiaceae bacterium
GCTGGCCCTCGACGGGCGCGATGACCGCGAGGTAGCGGCCGTTCGGTGACAGCATCGCGCCGCCGTACGCCGGCTTGCGGAAGAAGTCCTTGACGGAAAGCGGTTCGGCGCGAACCGCGCTGACCGCAACCAAGGCGAAGAGCGCGAGCGCGCACTGCGCGACGGCCCGGCGGACGACAGCGTTCATCGGGAACGGGAGAAACGCAAGGGTCGGAAAGTCTACGCGCGAACGCGGCGAAGGTCAGCGTCGCGTTGGCGCGCGATGGCCGCAACGATCCGGGCCGGATTCCCGCTAGACGTCGAGGTTGCGCACGCCGAGCGCGTTGGTCTCGATGAACGCGCGGCGCGGCTCGACCTGCTCGCCCATCAGCGTCGAGAAGATCTCCTCGGATCCGATCGCGTCCTCGATCTGCACCTTGAGGAGCCGGCGCACCGCCGGATCCATCGTCGTCTCCCACAGTTGCTCGGGATTCATCTCGCCGAGGCCCTTGTAGCGCTGGATCGCGACGCTGCCGCGCGCCTCGCCGAGCAGCCAGTCGAGCGCCTCCTTGAACGACTTGACCGCCTGCTGCTTCTCGCCGCGTTTGACGACCGCGCCGGGGTAGATCAGGTCCTGCAGCACGTCGGCCGCGTGCCGGATCTGCTCGGCGTCGCCGCTCGCGAGGAAGTCGGCATCGATGGCGGTGACGTGCGGCGTGCCGTGGTGCGTGCGCACGATCACGATGCGATGCACTTCGTTCGTCGCGTCGTAGCGCGCTTCCGCCGTCACTTCGGCATCGTCGATCGCGGTCTGCAGCGCGTCGGCACTGCGGCGTGCCGCCGCTTCGCTGCCGAGATCGAGGCGCACGCCGTTCAGGATCGCGCGGAGCGCCGCCGGCTCCACGACGCGGCCGAGCCGCTCGATCACCGCCTCGGCGAGCAGGTATTCGCGCGCGACGTCGCCGAGCGATTCGGCGGAAAGCGGCGAGCGGCCTTCGCCCGGCACGAGCTCCGCGTTCTTGAGCGCGACGCGCAGCAGGTGTTGCTTGAGCTCGTGGTCGTCCTTCAGGTAGACGTCTTCCTTGCCCTGCTTCGCCTTGTAGAGCGGCGGCTGCGCGATGTAGATGTGCCCGCGCTCGACGAGCTCGGGCATCTGTCGGTAGAAGAACGTCAGCAGCAGCGTGCGGATGTGCGAGCCGTCGACGTCGGCGTCGGTCATGATGATGATGCGGTGGTAGCGCAGCTTGTCGATGTTGTATTCGTCCTTGCCGAAGCCGGTGCCGAGCGCCGTGATCAGCGTGACGATTTCCTGCGACGAGACCAGCTTGTCGAAGCGCGCGCGCTCGACGTTCAGGATCTTGCCGCGCAGCGGCAGGATCGCCTGGAACTTGCGGTCGCGTCCCTGCTTCGCCGAGCCGCCGGCGGAATCGCCCTCGACCAGGTAGATCTCGCTTTGCGCGGGATCGCGCTCCTGGCAGTCGGCGAGCTTGCCGGGAAGCCCCATACCGTCGAGCACGCCCTTGCGACGCGTGAGCTCGCGCGCCTTGCGCGCCGCTTCGCGTGCGCGCGCCGCCTCGACGATCTTCGTGCAGATGATCTTCGCGTCGGCCGGGTTCTCGAGCAGGAAGTCGGCGAGCATCGCGCCGACGACCTCCTGCACGATCGGCTGCACCTCGGAGCTCACGAGCTTGTCCTTCGTCTGCGACGAGAACTTGGGCTCGGGCACCTTCACCGACAGCACGCAGGTGAGACCTTCGCGCATGTCGTCGCCGGTGGTCTCGACCTTCGCCTTCTTCGCGATGTCTTCCTTCTCGATGTAGTGGTTGAGCGTGCGCGTCATCGCCTGGCGCAGGCCCGTGAGGTGCGTGCCGCCGTCGCGTTGCGGGATGTTGTTCGTGAAGCACTGCACCGACTCGGCGTAGGAATCGTTCCACTGCATCGCGACTTCGACGCCGACGCCGTCGCGCTCGCCGATCGCGTGGAAGATCTTCGGGTGCAGCACGCTCTTGCTGCGGTTCATGTACTCGACGAAGCCCTTCACGCCGCCCGAGTACGCGAAGTTCTCGCTCTTCCCGTCGCGCTGGTCGACGAGCTCGATCTTGACGCCGTTGTTCAGGAACGAGAGCTCGCGGATGCGCTTGGCGAGGATCTCGTAGTGGTATTCGATGCGGCTGAACGTCGAATTCGACGCCATGAAGTGCACTTCGGTGCCGCGCCGGTCGGTCGGCCCGACGACGGCGAGCGGCGCGACCGGCACGCCCTGGCGGAATTCCATCTGGTGGATCTGGCCGTTGCGCCAGATCTTGAGCTTCAGCCAGTCGGACAGCGCGTTGACGACCGACACGCCGACGCCGTGCAGTCCGCCCGACACCTTGTAGCTGTTCTGGTCGAACTTGCCGCCGGCGTGCAGCTCGGTCATGACGATCTCGGCCGCGGAACGCTTGAGCTCGTCGTCGTGCTTGATGTCGGTGGGAATGCCGCGTCCGTTGTCGACGATCGAAATCGAGTTGTCGGCGTGGATGACGACCTTGATGTCGTCGCAGAATCCCGCGAGCGCCTCGTCGATGGCGTTGTCGAGCACCTCGAACACCATGTGGTGCAGTCCGGTGCCGTCGGACGTGTCACCGATGTACATCCCCGGCCGTTTGCGAACCGCGTCGAGGCCCTTCAGGATCTTGATGCTCGAGGAGTCGTACGCGTCGCCGGGCTGGCGGGGCTTGGTCTGGGCAGGGGTCATCAGATGCGCATAGGCATAACGACGTACTTGTAATCGTCACGCTCGGGAAGGGTCACGAGCGCGCTCGAATTCGCATCGCCGAAGGCGAAGTACACCTTCTCGCTGGTGACCGTGGAAAGCACGTCGAGCAGGTAATTGATGTTGAAGCCGATGTCGAGCCCTTCGCCGGCATAGCCCACCGGCAGCTCCTCCTCGGCTTCTTCCTGCTCGCTGTTCGTGCACAGTATCTTGAGTTGGTTGTCCCCTAAAACAAGTCGTACGCCGCGGAATTTCTCGTTCGAGAGGATCGCGGCGCGCTGCAGCGCCGACAGGAGCGTCAGGCGGTCGATCTCGATGCGCTTGCCGTGTCCGGTCGGGATCACCCGGTTGTAGTCGGGAAACTTGCCGTCGACGACCTTCGAGACCAGCTCGACGTTGCCGAAGCGGAACCGCGCCTGGTTGGCGAGGATGTCGATCGTGATCGGCGCGTCGGAGTCCTCGAGCAGCTTCGAGAGCTCGAGCACGGTTTTGCGGGGCAGGATCACCTCGGCGTGCGGGTGCTCGCCTTCGATGGCGAGGCTCGCCCAGGAGAGGCGGTGCCCGTCGGTCGCGACGACCTGCAGCGCGCCGTTGTCGACGACGACCAGCATGCCGTTCAGGTAGTAGCGGATGTCCTGCTGCGCCATCGCGAATTCGGCGAGCTTCAAAAGCGACCGGAAGTCGCGCTGCGGCAGCGTGATCGACTGCAGTTGGTCGGGCCCGACGCTGATGCGCGGGTAGTCGCTCGCCGCCAGCGTCTGCAGGTTGAAGCGCGAGCGCCCGGCCTTCACCGTCATTTTGCTGCCCGAAGCGTCGACGTTGAGCTGCGCGTCGTCGGGCAATGCGCGCAACAGGTCTTGCAGCTTCCGCGCACCGACCGTCGTCGCCTGCCCGTCCTTGCCCGGGACTTCGGCGACCGCGGTGATCTGCATCTCGAGATCGGTCGCGGTGACGTGCAAGCGCTCGTTCTTTTGCTCGAGCAGCACGTTCGCGAGAATCGGCAGCGTGTGCCGGCGTTCGACGATTCCCGACACGGCCGACAGCGGCCGCAGCAGCGCATCACGCGGTATCTGCTTTAATTGCATGTCGAACAATGAGAACGATGATAGGAGGCTGCCCAAAAGCGCTGCAACCGCCGAATCCGTTGCAGCTTCAAGCGCTTGCCGAACCGCCAGCGCGTGTATTAAACGGCTGCGGCTTGTGGATGAACTGGGGGCTTTTTCGCGCTTTCGTCCCCCGGCCGCTTAATCCACAAATTATAACGTTTCCTTACCCTTCCTTCCAGCGCGTCCATCCGCCGCGCCCGGGGCCCCGAACGCCGCGTGGCGCGCGTCAGCTGCGCAGCACCTGAAGCAGGAAATTGACGTCGTGATTGAGCTCGGGCAGCGATTCGCGCAATTTCGCGATCTGCCGGCACGCGTGCAGGACCGTCGTGTGGTCGCGACCGCCGAAGTTGCTGCCGATCTCCGGTAACGACAATTGCGTGAGCTCCTTCGCGAGCGCCATCGCCACCTGCCGCGGCCGCGCGACGGCCCGCGAGCGCTTCTTCGAGTGCATGTCGGTGACGCGCACCTTGTAGTAGTCGGCGACGGTTTTCTGGATGTTGTCGATCGAGATCTGCCGGTTCTGCACGGCGAGAAGGTCGCGCAGCGCCTCCTTCGTCATCGCGAGCGTGATTTCCTGGCCATGGAACGTCGCGTACGCGAGGATGCGCTTCAGCGCGCCCTCGAGCTCGCGCACGTTGCTGCGGATGTGCTTGGCGATGAAGAACGCGACCTGCTCGTCGAGCCGCACGCCTTGCGATAGCGCTTTCGAAAGCAGGATCGCCACGCGCATCTCGAGCTCGGGCGGCTCGAGCGCGACGGTGAGGCCCCAGCCGAAGCGCGAGATCAGCCGCTCTTCGATGCCCGCGATTTCCTTCGGATACGTGTCGCAGGTGATCACCACCTGCTTGTGCGCCTCGATCAGCGTGTTGAACAGGTAGAAGAACTCTTCCTGCGTCCGGCTCTTCCCGCCGAAGAACTGGATGTCGTCGATCAGCAGGAGATCGAGCGAGCGATAGTTGCGCTTGAAGTCGTCGAAGGCCTTGTGCTGATAGGCGCGAACCACGTCCGACACGTACGTCTCGGCGTGGATATAGCGGATCTTCGCCGACGGGTTGTGCTCGAGGATCTGATTGCCGATCGCCTGGATCAGGTGCGTCTTGCCGAGCCCCACGCCGCCGTAGACGAAGAGCGGGTTGTACGACGTCGGATGATCGGCGACCTGCAGGCCCGCGGCGCGCGCGAGCTGGTTCGCCTTGCCGGCGACGAACGAGCCGAACGTGAACGTCGGGTTGAGGCTGCCGGGATCGCGGCGAACCGGGGAGGTCCCGAGGGGCGTCGGCGTCGTGATGCCGTGCGGTCGCGCCGGGACGCCGGGCGCGGCGATGCGCGGCTCGCTCAACGTCGGTGTCACGGTGGCCGTGGCAGCGGCGGCCTTGCTCGCGGCCTGCGTCTTTGCATCGGCAACGGCGAATTCGACGGCGATCGTCTCGCCGGTCGCCTGCCGCGCGAGCGTCTCGATGCGCCCGCCGAAACGGTCCTTCACCCACTGCAGCACGAAACGATTCGGCGCGATCAGGCGAAGGCGGCCCTGCTCGTCGGCGCAGGCGAGCGGGCGGATCCATGTCGCGAATTGCTGAGGCGTGAGCTCGCGCTCGAAGGCCGAAAGACAGGCGGCCCACGCCGGGGAAGGGCTGACGGAATGCAAGGGGATTGCGGCCAGTGGATTAAATGGATCTTGCGACGAATGCGACAGCTTGTTGTAGCTGGCCAGCGACGCATTGTAGCGATGCGCGTGCAGGTTATCCACAGCCCGTTCGGCGGATGCATCGCTTGCATCGAACGGCGCGCCGGGCAACGAAAGTGATTACTCGCGTCTGATGCGATCAGCCGTACATTCGATCGGCATCGCGCGCGACTTCGACGTCGATCGATGTCGTCATCGACCTGCACGCAGAATTGCCGGATGAACGAAACTTCGTTCCTCGACGTTCCTTCGCGATGACGCACGCGCGCACGTCCATTCCCACGCTACTGTTGCGGCGAGACGATTCCAATTCTGAAGCGAGCGTGGCGTTGACCGGCGTCGTTCAACGTGTTCTAATGTAAGGCTTTTCGAGAGGGCGGCTGCAGGCCGCCTTCTTCGCTCGCGCCACGACGTGCGCGGCACGTTCAAGCCTCCCGCCGCAACCGGCCGGGACCGCTCCTTGGAGTTACGCCATGAAACGCACTTTCCAGCCGTCGAAGATTCGTCGTGCGCGCACGCACGGCTTTCGCGCCCGGATGAAGACGGTCGGCGGCCGCAAGGTCCTGTCGGCACGCCGGGCGAAAGGTCGCGCGCGGCTCTCCGTCTGACCGACGTTGACACGACCCGTCGCGCCGGGGGCTCGGCCCGCTATCGCCTGCGTGGCGCGAAGGCTTTCGAAGCGCTCTTCCGCCGGGGGACACGGCACGACGCCGAGTTCCTGCAATTGATCGCGGCGCCGGCCGCGGAAGCGCCGGGGCGCGTCGGCTACGTCATCGCACGCAAGTCGATGCGCCTCGCCGTGGATCGCAATCGTCTTCGTCGAAAGCTGCGCGAAGCGGTTCGCGCCGCGCGCCCGGCCATCGAAGCGTTCGACATCATCCTGCGCGTGCGTCGCGGCGTCGCGCGCAGCGAGATCGGCGACGCGGCGGCGGAAGCCCCGCACCTGCTCGCCAGGCTCACCCCGGCACGATGAAATCCGTCCTGCTCGCCCTCATTACGGTCTACCAGTACCTCGTGCGGCCGCTGCTCGGCGCGCACTGTCGCTTCTACCCGAGTTGCTCCGAATACGCGCGCGAAGCGATTGCGCGCCACGGCGCGGTACGCGGATCGATTCTCGCGACACGGCGCATCGGACGCTGCCACCCCTGGCACGACGGTGGCTACGACCCGGTCCCCTGACGATCGCGGGACGCCTCTTCTTTTTCGCATGGACACGCAACGCCTCATTCTCTGGTTGATCTTCTCGTTCTCGGGCCTGCTGCTCTGGCAGGCATGGGAGCGCGAGCACGCACCGGTCGCGCCACCCACGGTCGCGACGCCCGCGATGCCGGGCGACAGCGCCGCGCGCGCGCCGGCGGCCGGCGTTCCGAGCACCGCTTCGCCGGCGACAGCGGCCACGGCCAACGGCGCGCCACCGACGGCGACGGCGACACCGACCGGCAAGACGATCGAGATTCGCACCGACCTCTATGTCGCCGACGTCGACACGATTGGCGGCACGATCTCGCAGGTCGCACTCGACAGGCACCGTGACGCCGAGGACCCGGCGAAGCCGTATCTCGCGCTACGCAGGAACGCCGAGGAAGGCACGTTCGTCGCACAGGCCGGACTGATCGGCGAAGGCTTCCCCAATCACCGCACCGAGTACGAGGCGCTTCCCGGTCCGCGCAGCCTCGCGCCCGGTCAGGACCAGCTGCAACTGTCGCTCGTTGCGACCGGCCCGAACGGCGACAAGATCGTGCAGACGCTGACGTTCCATCGCGCGAGCTACGTGATCGACGTCGCCTTCCACGTGACGAACAACGGGCAGGCGCCGATCACGCCGGAAGCCTATTTCCAGTTGATGCGCGACACGAAAAAGCTCGGCGTGCAGAGCTCGTTCGCGCCCGCGTCGTTCGTCGGCCCCGTCCTCTACGACAACGAGGACAAGTTCAAGAAGATCGATTTCGGCGAGATCGACAAGGAGAAGGCCGACAGCTCGCGCAAGCCGCCTTACACGCGCACCACCGACAACGGCTGGATCGGCATGATCGAGCACTACTTCGTCGCCGCGTGGCTGCCGCCCGAAGGCGAGAAGCGCTCGTTCTACACGACCAAGCTCGACAACGGCCTCTACACGGCGGGCGTGCGCTACGAGGACGGCGCGATTCCGCCGGGCGGCACGGGAACGATCTCGTCGCGGCTCTACGTCGGCCCGCAGGACCAGGACACGCTCGGCAAGCTCGCGAAAGGCCTCGACCTCGTCGTCGATTACGGCATCTTCACGATCATCGCCGAGCCGCTGTTCCTGCTGCTCAAGTGGCTGCATTCGCTGATCGGCAACTGGGGCTTCGCGATCATCGTGATGACGATCCTCATCAAGAGCGCGTTCTATCCGCTGAACGCGGCATCGGCGCGCTCGATGGCGAAGATGAAGCTCGTCGCGCCGAAGATGAAGGCGCTGCAGGAGCAGTACGCGAACGACAAGCAGCAGCTCCAGATGAAGATGATGGAGCTCTACCGGCAGGAGAAGATCAACCCGCTCGGCGGCTGTCTGCCGATCGTCGTGCAGATCCCCGTGTTCATCGCGCTGTACTGGGTGCTGCTCTCCGCCGTCGAGCTGCGCCACGCGCCGTGGATCGGCTGGATCCACGACCTTTCGGCGCCCGATCCGTGGTTCATCCTGCCGGTCGTCTACGCCGTCACCGCGTGGGCGCAGGTGAAACTGTCGCCGACGCCGATTTCCGATCCGGTGCAGGCGAAGATCATGCAGTTCATGCCGGTCGCCTTCTCGATCATGTTCCTGTTCTTCCCGGCGGGCCTCGTCCTCTACTGGCTCGTGAACAACTCGCTGCAGATCGCACAGCAGTGGCACGTGAACCGGATGCTGACGCGCGAGGCGGAAGCGACCGCCGCGAAACGGCGCTAGCGCCGATCGCCGCGATCGCCACGCCGCCGGGACGCGGCGGCATCGGCATCGTGCGCGCATCGGGCAACGATCTCGGCGCGCTGATCGAAGGCGTCGTCGGCCGGCGCCTGTCACCGCGCGTCGCGACGCTCGCCACGTTTCGCGACGCGCATGGCAACGCGATCGACGAAGGCCTCGCGCTCTACTTCCCCGCGCCGCATTCCTACACCGGCGAGGACGTCGTCGAGTGGCACGGTCATGGCGGGGTCGCCGTGATGCGCCTGCTGCTCGAGCGCTGCATCGAGCTCGGCGCGCGGCTGGCCGAGCCCGGCGAATTCACGAAGCGCGCCTTCCTGAATGGGAAGCTCGATCTCGCGCAGGCGGAGAGCGTCGCCGATGTCATCGAAGCCGCGACGGCGACGGCGGTCCGCGCCGCGGCGCGCAGCCTGACCGGCGAGTTCTCGCGCGAGGCGGACGCGCTGCGCGACGCGCTCGTCGAACTGCGGATGTACACGGAGGCAACGCTCGATTTTCCCGACGAGGACGTCGAGCTGCTGCGCGAAGGCGACGTCGCCGCTCGGTTGCAGTCGATCCGCGACCGGGTCGATGGCATGCTCGCCCGCGCACGCCGCGGCGCGTGGTTGCGCGCCGGACTCTCGGTGGTACTCGTCGGTGCGCCGAACGTCGGCAAATCGAGTCTCTTGAATCGCCTCGTCCGCGAGGATGCGGCGATCGTCACGCCGATCGCGGGCACGACGCGCGACACGGTCGAGCGCCACATCGAGATCGCAGGCATTCCGTTGACGATCGTCGATACCGCGGGACTGCGCGAAACCGGCGACGAAGTCGAACGGCACGGCATCGCGCGCACGCTCGCGGCCATCGAGCGTGCGGATCTCGCGCTGGTGATGGTCGACGCGTGCGACGACGATCGTGCGACGAGCGACGAACGGAATGCACTCGTCGCCGCGCTGCCGCCGGCACTTCCGCGAATCATCGTTCACAACAAATCCGACCTGGCATTCGCGGCGGTGCACGTCGCCCGACATCCCGCGACGCTCGACCGCGTCCTCGCAGGTGATCGTGCGGAATCGACGCACGTCTGGCTTTGCGCGCTGTCGGGCGAAGGCGTCGATCTCCTCGAAGCCGAGATGCTGCGCATCGTCGGCGTCGAGCACACCGTCGAAGACGCGTTCTTTGCGCGCGAGCGGCATCTGCATGCCTTGCGTGACGCCCGCTCGCATCTCGAGCGCGCGCGGGGGTTGATCGCGCCGGCGACGCTCGAGCTTTTCGCCGAGGAACTGCGCAGCGCGCAGGACGCGATGTCGTCGATCACCGGCGAGTTCACGGCCGACGACCTGCTCGGCGAAATCTTCTCCCGCTTCTGCATCGGCAAGTAGTCGGCGCAAGCCGTACGCGGTCGGCAAATTCTTCCGCGGAGCGCGGTGAATTATTGCGGTACGCAACGAAGGAGCCTAGGCAAGTCACTGAATGAGCTTGCCTTTTGACTGGTACGCTCCTTGCGCTCGGCGGAGCGAGGAGTCTCCCCGGTGAATGCGCTCCGCCTCGCTCTCGTGATCGTCGCCGTCGCCGCAGGACCGGCGCTCGCGCAAGACGGCCAACCGGACGGCACCTGGACGACGGCCGCGCACGACGACGCCGGCACGCGCTTCAGCCCGCTCGATCAGATCAACGCGAGCAACGTCGGCAAGCTCTCGCTCGCGTTCACGTTCTCGACGGGCGTGCTGCGCGGCCACGAAGCGGCGCCGATCGTCGTCGACGACACGATGTTCATCGTCACGCCGTTTCCCAACGTCGTGTATGCGCTCGACCTGACGAAGCCGGGCGCGCCGATGAAGTGGAAGTTCGCGCCGTATCCGTCGTCGTCGTCGCAAGGCGAAGCGTGCTGCGACGTCGTCAATCGCGGCGCCGCCTACGCCGACGGCCGCGTCTTCTTCAACACGCTCGACAACCAGACGATCGCGCTCGACGCGAAGACGGGCAAGGAAGACTGGCGCGTGCAGCTCGGCGACATCGCGAAGGGCGAGACGATCACGATGGCGCCGTTCGTGGTGAAGGACAAGGTGTACGTCGGCAACAGCGGCGGCGAATACGGCGTGCGCGGGTGGTTGCAGGCGATCGACGCGGCGAGCGGCAAGTTGCTGTGGCGCGCTTACAGCACGGGTCCCGACAGCGAAGTGCTGATCGGGCCGTCGTTCAAGCCGTTCTATCCGCAGGATCGCGGCACCGATCTCGGCAAGACGACGTGGCCGGGCGAGGCGTGGAAGATCGGCGGCGGCACCGTCTGGGGCTTCGTGTCGTACGACCCGGCGCTCGATCTCGTCTACTACGGCACCGGGAATCCCGGCCCCTGGAATCCGACGCAGCGCCCGGGCG
>DASTIY010000020.1:0-9447 GCA_035717085.1 Casimicrobiaceae bacterium
CGCCCGAAGAGATCGAATCGTTCAACCGCCTGCAACAGCTGTCGGCTTCGGCGGAAAGCGCGAGCCGCATGGTGCGTGGGTACGCGGAGATCGACGTGCAATCGCTCGCGACTCGCGTACGCTGCCCGACGCTCGTCCTGCACGCCGATCGTGACGCGCGCGTGCCGTTCGACGAGGGAAGGCGCGTCGCGAGCCTCATCCCGGAGGCCCGCTTCGTGCCGCTCGCATCGCGCAACCACATCATCCTCGAGCACGAGGAGGCGTGGCCGGCGCTCGTCGACGCGGTTCATGACTTCCTCACTCCCGAGCGCGCGTTCGCGCACGACGGCACGATCGGCAGCCTGACGTGCCGCGAGCGCGAGCTCCTCGAGCTCATCGCCGAAGGCCGCGACAACGAGGACATCGCGCGTCGACTCGATCTTCGCAACAAGACCGTGCGCAATCACATCACGCGCATCTTCGCCAAGCTCGGGGTGACCACCCGCGCGCAGGCGATCGTCCTCGCTCGCGATGCGGGGATGGGGACGGGCGAGCGAACGGCGGCACGGCGGTAGCACGCCGGGACACCGGCCCCAGAGCGGGACCGACCGGCGCGTCGGGGGCAGCGATGCAATGGGACCGCAGCCTCACGACAATGGGTCGATGCGCGCGCAGCATCCTTCGCGCCGCTTCGGAGGTCGAAGCGGCTGTCAACACGATGCGGAGGGTCTCATGGCAGTCGATATGGACAAGTTGAATGCGTTCATGGGCAGGTTCGTCGGCGATCTCGGCGCGACGGTGAACGCGGGCATGGTGGTGATCGGCGAGAGGCTCGGTCTCTACAAGGCGCTTTCCGAGCGGCCGATGACCTCGGACGAGCTCGCGAAAGTGACCGGCACCGACGAGCGCTACGTCCGCGAGTGGCTCGCGGCGCAGGCGGCGAGCGGCTACGTGGATTACGACGCGAAGACGCAGCGATTCGCGCTCGACGACGAGCAGACGATGGCGCTCGCCGTGGAGGACAGCCCGGCCTACGTTCCCGGCGCATTCGAGCTCGCGCTGGGTGCGTTGCAGGCGGTGCCGCGCATCGGCGACGCGTTTCGCAGTGGTGCGGGAATGGGATGGCACGAGCACGAGGAGGGCGTGTTCCACGGCTGCGAGAAGTTCTTCCGGCCGGGCTACATCGCGAACCTGGTGAGCGCGTGGATCCCGGCGCTCGACGGTGTCGCGTCAAAGCTCGCGGCGGGCGCGCGCGTCGCCGACGTCGGCTGCGGGCAGGGCGCATCGACGATCCTGATGGCGCAGTCTTATCCGCGCTCGCAATTCGTCGGGTTCGACTATCACGACGCGTCGATCGCCACTGCGCGCAAATCCGCCGAGCGCGCGGGCGTCGGTGAGCGCGTGCGCTTCGAGGTGGCGAAGGCGAAGGACTTTCCCGGCACGGGCTACGACTTCGTCGCGGTCTTCGACTGCCTCCACGACATGGGCGATCCGGTCGGGGCCGCCTCGCACGTGCGGCGCTCGCTCGCCGATGACGGCACGTGGATGATCGTCGAGCCGTACGCGAAGGATCGCCTTGAGGACAATCTGAATCCGGTGGGCCGCGTCTACTATGCCTTCTCGACGCTGCTCTGCACGCCGTGCTCGCGCTCGCAGGAAGTGGGACTCTGCCTCGGCGCGCAGGCGGGCGAGTCGCGATTGCGCGACGTCGTGACCGCCGGTGGCTTCACGACATTTCGCCGCGCCACCGAGACGCCGTTCAACCTCGTATTCGAGGCGCGACCGTAAGCGTCGGACGCGCGAAGGGCGCCCTCACGGCGCGCTTCGCGCTTGCCGTTACGCGGCGAACTTGCCCGACTGGTAGTCGCGCACCGCCTGCACGAGCTCGTCCTGCGTGTTCATCACGAACGGGCCGTATTGCGCGATCGGTTCGCCGAGCGGCTCGCCCGCGATCAACAACGCGCGCGAGTCGACGCGGGCACGCAACGCGATGCCGTCGCCTTCATTGGCGAGGATCGCCATCCGCCGTGCGGGAACGTTGGTAGTACCGACGTCGACCTCCCCGCGGAACACGTATACGAACGCGTTGTGCGTGGAAGGCAACGCCTGGACGAACGTGGCGCCGGCGGGCAGTTCGAGATCGAGATAAAGGGGTTGCGTCACGTCGCGCTGCACGGCGCCTTCGACGCCGTGGCTCGCGCCGGCGATCACGCGCACGCGCACACCCTCGGGCGTCGTGAACGCGGGGATCTCATCGGCACGGATGTCGCGATACCAGGGCGCGCGCAGCTTGTCCTTCGCCGGAAGATTCAACCATAGCTGAAAGCCTTCCATGCGCCCGTCCTGCTGTTCCGGCAGCTCGGAATGAATCACGCCGCGCCCGGCGGTCATCCATTGCACGTCGCCGTTTTGCAGCAGGCCTTCGTGCCCGGCGCTGTCACGGTGGCGCATGCGTCCGGCGAGCATGTACGTGATCGTCTCGAAGCCGCGATGCGGATGATCGGGGAATCCGGCGATGTAATCCTGCGGATCGTCGGTGCCGAACGCGTCGAGCATCAGGAACGGATCGAGCCGGCGCTGCAGCGGCTGCGTGAGGACGCGGGTGAGCTTGACGCCGGCGCCGTCGGAGGTCGGCTGGCCGGCGACGACGCGCTCGACGGCGCGCGGATGTTGCAGTCGGGGTGCGGTCGATGCACGAGCTTGCGTGGTCGTCGCCATAGGGCCTCCGTCGGAATATCCACCCATGGTTGGGATTGTGTACGCGAATGCAAGGAGCCCGGGCGCCGGCACGCCGGGACAGCGTCAGGCTTCCCCGCTCGCCGGCAGACGAACGCGGGCCTTCGCGCCACCTCCTTCGCGCATGCGCAGCTCGAGACTGCCGCCGTGCAGCCTCGCGATGCGATCCACGATCGCGAGGCCCAATCCGGCGCCGGGTGCGCCGTCGGCGCGCGAGCGAGCCTCGCCGGCGCGCGTGAACGGCTGCTTCAGGCGCTCGGCGTCGCCCGGCGCGATGCCGGGCCCGCGGTCGGCGACGTCGAGAACGACTTCATCGCGTTGTCGTTGCAGCGCCACGTCCACCGGCGGCTTGCCGTACGCGAGCGCGTTGTCGATCAGATTGGTCGCGACGCGCGAGAATGCGGCGGGCTTCATGCGCACGAAGGCGGGCGTGCCGGGCGTGAAGCGAACGTCGTGGCCGGCGCGCGCATAGCGCTCGACCGTCGCCGCGAGTTCGCGGGCGACGTCGATCGGCTCGCCGGCCGCCGCCGATTCGACGCGGGCGAAATCGAGAAACTGCCCGATGATGCGGTCCATTTCCTCGATGTCGGACACCATGCCGGCGCGCGTCGCCTCGTCCGTTTTCGACATCTCGAGGCCGAGGCGCAGCCGCGCGAGGGGCGTGCGCAGATCGTGCGACACGCCCGCAAGCAGAATCGCACGATCGCGCTCGATCTGCCGCAGATTGGCGAGCATCGCGTTGAACCCGCGATTCACCGCGGCGATCTCGGAGGTGCCCGACTCGGGCAACGGCGGCGGCGTCTCGCCACGGCCCACGCGATCGACCGCGCCGCGCAGCTCGCCGAGCGGGCGCGCGAGGTAGCGCGCAAACGCGAAGGCGGCGAGCAGCAGCAGCACCATGATCACGATGACCCACGCGAGCGCGCGCACCGGGATATCGGCCTCGGGCCGCGGCGGCAGCGGAAAGCCGACCCAGTAACCTTCGTTGCCGGCGGAGAGGCGCACGAAGAGTTGGCGCGCGCGCGGCGCGATCCGCACTTCGGTGTCGTTGCCGAGGTCTTCTCGCAGACGATCCTCGAGGCCTTGCATGGCGGGTCCGCGCGGCGCGAGACCCACCGTGCCCCGCTCGCGCTCGGGAATGATGCGCACGCCGTACTCGCGCCCGAGGCGCGCGAGCGCGTCGCCGCGCAGCGGGCCGTCGACGCCTTCGAGCGACGACCGCAATGCCTTCATCTGCACGACCTTCGTGTCGTTGAATTGATGCGCGATCAGCGCGGCGCGATCGCGGTTGAAGACGACGATGGTCGTCACCGCAGCCAGCGCGACGACCGCAACGAGCAAGAGCACGAGGCGGCCGAAAAGCGAGCGTGGCCAGATTACCAGGCGTCGCTTCGCCACCGGCGTCGAGGGTGGCGCCGCATCCGATCTCGGCATCGCGGGATTGGCATTCATCTCGGCAGTGCCCGGTCGCAGGCTCATGCGGGCGCCGGCGAATCGGCGGGAGCGCCTTCCGGCACGTAGACGTAGCCGAAGCCCCACACGGTCTGGATGTAGCGCGGTGTCGACGGATCAGGCTCGATCAGCTTGCGCAGGCGGGACACCTGGACGTCGATGGCGCGATCGAAGACTTCATGGTCGCGGCCGCGCGCGAGGAGCATCAGCTTCTCGCGCGCGAGCGGCATGCGCGGATGGTGGACGAACACGTTGATGAGCGAGAACTCGCCGGTCGTGAGCGCCTTGACCTCGCCGTCGCGCTCGAGCGTTCGCGCCGCGAGATCGAGCGTATGCCCGCCGAACGGCACGCGGCCCTCCGTGGTGGGGGCGCCCGGCGCGGGCCGCTCGCCGTGACGACGCAGCACCGCATGGATGCGCGCGACCAGTTCGCGGGGATTGAAAGGTTTCGGCAGGTAGTCGTCGGCGCCCATCTCGAGGCCGACGATGCGATCGACGTCCTCGCCCTTGGCGGTGAGCATGATGATCGGCACGGTTTCTCCCGCCGCACGCAGGCGGCGGCACGCGGCGAGGCCATCTTCACCGGGGAGCATCAGGTCGAGCACCAGCAGATGCGGCGGGTCGCGCTGCAGGCGCCGATCGAGTTGCGTCGTGTCGGGCAGCGCCGAGACGGTGAAGCCTTGCTCGGCGAGATAGCGCGTGAGGAGGTCGCGCAAGCGCACGTCGTCGTCGACGACGAGGATCTTGGGCGAAGGAACCTTTGGCATGGTGACGATCCAACGAGGCGCGCGTGGCTGTGCGCGCCGGGTGTATACGTCGATTAGAGCGAGCAGGCACGCCGCGTGCTCGGGCATGCTGTAACGAATTGTATCGTTGCACGGATCGTGCAACGACCCGTTGCAATCCGGTGCCTAGCGGTGCGAACGGCCATTTCAGAATCGGGACGAAGCCTGCGTGTTCGCGAGCGTCCGGATGGGCCGGCCGCCCGAACGGCACATCACGGAGAACGGAAATGGCCTCTCGATTCGCATCACGACTCGCGATCGTCGCCACCGCGGCGCTGCTCGGCGTCGGCGGTGCCGCCTCGGCGCAACCGATGCACCACCACGCGCGGGGCGGCGGCGACGTCGTCATGGGCATCGTCGCGCTCAAGAACCAACTCAACCTGAACACGTCTCAGCAAGCGATGTGGGACAACGCGGTCGCAGCGGGCAAGAACGCGCGAACCGCGGCACGAGCGAACATGCAGAAGGTCCACGACACGCTCGCCGCCGAACTCGCCAAGTCCGAGCCCGACCTCGCCGCGGTATCCGCGGCCGCGGATTCGGCGCGTACGGCGAACGCGCAACTGCATGCGCAGGTGCGCGACGCGTGGCTCAACCTCTATGCGACGTTCACACCGGACCAGAAGGGCGTCGTGAAGAACGCGCTCTCGCAGCGGCTCGCGAAGATGGAAAAGTTCCGCGAGAAGATGCGGGCGCGGCACGGGCAGGGCGGCTGACACGCCGCACGCGCGCGGGATTTCGCGCGCGAGTTCTTGTCGATGGGCCGACCCGGCCGATGGGGCGGTCGATCGTCAGCGGGCGCGGGCATCCCCGCGCCCGCTTTATTTCGTGGTTGGCGGACGCCCGCGCGTGACGTGCGACACGGACATGCGACAAGCTCAGACCGTCGCGCCGACGTAGGTCGCCTGCGCCATGAGGGCGATGGCGGTGGCGCGCAGCGTCGCGCCGACGACCGGCTTCGGCAGCAGCATCAAGCCCGCCGCGCGCGCTTCGCGATCGGCGCTCGTGCCGGTGTCGCCCGACACGATGATCGCGGGGATCGGCATGCCCAGCTCGTGGCGCAGTCGACGCACCGCGTCGATGCCCGAGGCGCCTTCCGCGAGCCGCAGATCCGCGACGATGAGATCCGGGTAGCGCTCGACGTCGCCGATCGCGGCGAGCAGTGCGTCGACGCTGTCGCCGCACGCGACGGTCGCGCCCCACGTCTCGAAGAGGGTCTGCATCGCGTCGAGCGTCTCGCCGTCATCGTCGATCACGGCGACGACGCGCCCGGCGCATGACGGCACGCCGGGCTCCGCGCAATGCAGCGCCGCGCGCAAAAGCCGCGCGCGTGACGGTGTGCGCACGACGCGCGGAACGAGCACCCGGAAGCGCGACCCGCGGCCGACGCAGGTGTCGAGCGAGATGTCGTGCCCGAGAAGGTCGGCGAAGCGGCGCACGATCGCGAGCCCGAGGCCCATGCCGCGGCGCGGTTGATCCGTGCGCGATTGCTCCTTGACGCGATAGAACTCCTCGAAGATGCGCTCGCGGTGCGCCGGGGCAATGCCGATGCCGGTATCGACGACGTCGATCGCCACGCGCTTGCCGACGCGCCGCGCGCCGAGGAGCACGCCGCCACGATTCGTGTAGCGGATGCCGTTCGCGACGAGGTTGCCGACGATGCGCTCGAGGAGCGCGGGGTCGCTCTCGACGACGAGCCGCGTCGGCACGATGGTGAACGCGAGGCCGCGTGCGGCCGCCTGCGGCGCGAACTC
The DNA here is from genome assembly GCA_035717085.1 of Casimicrobiaceae bacterium. GTDB lineage: Bacteria > Pseudomonadota > Gammaproteobacteria > Burkholderiales > Casimicrobiaceae > VBCG01. The sequence continues at coordinate 6,707 of DASTIY010000020.1, forward strand.
GGCGCGAATGCGTGCGAACAAGCCGCCGAGCGCGATTTCCGCTCGCTCGGGCACGAGCGCGCCGGCGTCGAGGCGCGACAGGTCGATGAGCTGTGCGAACTGGATCTCGAGGGCATTCGCCGCCGATTCGACGTGCGCGACGAGCGGGCGCCACTCGGCGTCGCGGGCGCGCGCCGAAAGCGCCGAGACGTACAACCCGAGCGCGTGCAACGGCTGCCGCAGATCGTGACTGGCGGCCGCGAGGAGCTGGCTTTTCGCACGGTTCGCCGATTCCGCGGCGGCGCGCGCGTCGAGGGCGCTGCGCGTCTTGTCCTTGAGCTCGGCGATGAGGTCGACGTTCTCGTAACGGATCGCGAGCGAGCGCGTGAGCAGGTCGTTCAGCCGATGACCGAACCCGACGACGAACGCGAGCACGACGCTCATCACGCCGGCGATGAACCAGTGCACCGAATCGCCGACCCATGCGACGCGCACGATCAGCGGCACGAGCGCGGGCAGCACGAACCCGTAGAACGATGGCTTGTAGACGGCGGTGAGGTTCAGGCCACCGAGCGCCGCGCCGAACAGGCAGACGATCAGCAGCGACTGATACGCGGACGACTCGGGAAACATCGCGACCGCCGCGGCGCCCCACAGGCTGCCGGCGAGCGTCGAGCCGATCGCCCAGTAGCGTCCCCAGCGCGGCGCGGCATCGGGGCCCGGGCGCCTGCGCTCGAACACGCGCACGAGCCCGACTCGCCACAGCTGGTTGAGCGCGATCAGCGCGATCCAGACCAGCATCGCGCTCCCGGAAATTTGCGTCCACATCGCCATGCAGAGGATCAGCGCGCCGAGCGCCATGGAGACGCTCGTCAGGTGGCCGTTGGCGTAGAGCGTCGCGACCTGGTCGGCGCGAGCGCGCGCGATCAGGCCCGAGGGGATCGTCGCGAGTGGCGACATCGCGCGATGCGCGTGTCAGTGACGCTTCGCCGCGAACTCGTCGAGCGCCACGCCGCGGCGCGTGAGCTCGGCGATCGCCTGCGCGCGCGAGCGAACGTTCAGCGCCCTGAGTATGGCGCTCACGTGCACCTTCACCGTGCCCTCGGAGAGCCGCAGGTCGCGGCAAATCGTCTTGTTGGGCTTTCCCTGCACCAGCAACCGGAGCACGTCGGCCTGGCGTTGCGTGAGGCCGAGCACGTCGCCCGGAACGCCGCCGATCGTCGGCACCGGCGGGCCGACATCGTTCGTCACGCTGCTTCCACCCCCGAGCACCGTGCGCACCGCTTCGAGCAATTCGCGCGGCGTCGACGTCTTGGCGATGTAGCCTTGCGCGCCGGCCGCGAGTGCGGCGCTGACCGTGCCGCGATCGTGCGTGGCGGACAGCACCACGATCGGCAGGCGCGGATGCCCGCGACGCAATTGCACCAGCAGTTCGAGGCCGTGCGCGCCCGGTAACGCCAGGTCGAGCAGCACGAGGGCGCAATCGGGATGGCGGGCGAGCGTGAACAGCGCTTCGTCGCGATCGATCGCGCCGAGCACTTCGAGTTCCGCATCGAGTTCGGGCAGGGCGTCGGCGAGCGCCTGCAGGATCAGCGGGTGATCGTCGACGACGAGGACTTTCATGGCGCCTCCGCGGCATTGCGCGTGGCTCGCGCAGCCTGAAGGCAATCTACACAGCGCCGGCCGCCGGGCGCACCTGTCAGAACCGACAGTGGCGGCCCCAAGCGGGAAGAGCAATCGAGCAGGGTCGGACCCTACTTGATTGCGGCGCTAGTGCGCGCTGATCGTGAAGCCCGGCCGGCTGAACGCGGACTTCTTCTGGTCGGCTTCCTCGCGGCGCAGCGCGCGCAACCGCGTGTCGACCACCGACGCCTGGTAGAAGTCGCCGTCCTTCTGCTTGGCCGCGATCTCGAGCTGGTCGATCGCACCCTTGAGGTTGCCCTGCCACGCGTAGTACTCGGCCTGGTGGCGGTGCGCGAGCATTTGCCTGTTCTGCGCGGCGTACGCGCGCGCGGCGAGGAGCTGCAGCGGGCCGTCATTGGGAAAGCGCGCGAGTTGCTGCTCGGCGAAGCGTGCCGCGTCGATGTTGCGTCCGGCCTTGAGCAGCGCTTCCGGATAGTCGTAGACGAGCTGCATCTTGTTCGGATAACGCGCCAGCGCGGTGCCGAAGCGCTTGACGGCGTCGTCGACGTCGCCCGATTCGAGCAGGACGTGGCCGCCGATCGCCTCGATCATCGGATGCTCGGGTGCGATCTTCTCGAGCTTCGCGAGCTCGACCTTCGCGCGCTTGTAGTCGGCGGCGCGCAGCAGCGACGCGACGAGCCCGTACTGCGCGGCGATGGGGTTGTTGTACTTGCGCTGCGCGATCGCGTCGTCGAACCACCGCACCGCCTCGCGCGGCTCGCCCTCGTAGCTTCGGAGCAGCGCGCGCACGAGGTGGAAGTCGAGCGAGTCGACGACCTGCCGATACGGATGCCCGTAGGCACGCGCCTCGGCCTCGGCGATCCGTTCGTACGTGATCGGGTGGTCCTGCAGGTACTTGGGCGCGCTGCCTTCGACGAAGCGCATCGCCGATTGCAGCCTCTTCATGAACGTCGCCATCGCGGTGACGTCGAAGCCCGCCGCGTCGAGGCGCTGGAAGCCGAGGCGGTCGGCCTCGTACTCGTTTTCGCGGGTGAAGTTGATTTCGCGCTGGATCGTGAGCGCCTGCGTCGCCGCGATCGCCGCCTGCGCGGCGTCGCCGCTCGACGCGCTGCTGCCGC
>DASTIY010000021.1:0-12262 GCA_035717085.1 Casimicrobiaceae bacterium
GCTTCGAAAGCGACATCGACCAGATGTTCGATCGTTGGGCTCCCGCCACCGGCATTCGCGCACCGCGTCGCGGTGCCTTCCCGCCGCTCAACGTGGGCTTCACGCCCGAGCGCGTGGACGTCTACCTGTTCGCCGCCGGTCTCGATCCGAAGAAGCTGGACCTGACGATCCAGCAGAATCTGCTGATCGTTTCCGGAACCCGTCCCGCGCCCGCGCAGACGGAGGCGGACTACTACCGCAAGGAGCGCTACGACGGCGAGTTCCGCCGGGTGATCACGTTGCCCGACGACGTGGACTCCGATCGCGTGCAGGCGAGTTACCGCGACGGCGTTCTCCAGATCACCGTGCAGCGCCGGGAAGCTTCGCGGCCCCGGCAAATTTCCGTGCAATGACCGCAACCAAGGAGGCGAACATGGCAGATGTGACACGGCGCGAAGACGCCAACGCCCAGGCGACCCCCCGCGACCAGGTGCCGGCACAGGCGCCTGCGGTCGATATTTTCGAGGATCGCCGCGGGATCACCGTTCAGGCGGAAATGCCGGGGGTCTCCAGGGACCGGCTGAACGTCCAGGCGGACCGCAACGAGTTGCTCATCGAAGGCGACGTCGTCATCGACATGCCGCAGGGGATCGAGGCGGTCTACGCCGACGTGCGCGCGACGAAATACCGGCGCACGTTCGCATTGAGCAGCGAGCTCGATCCGGAAGGCATCGACGCGTCGCTCAAGGACGGTCTGCTGACCGTGCGCATCCCGAAGCGCGCCGAATTCACCCCGCGCAAGATCGACGTTCAGGTACGCTGATCCGGCCATCCGGTGCACGGCTTCGTCCGTGCACCGGACCGGCGTCGCGCCCGCCTTCGCCGAAGGCTTCCGACGCATCGTGCGTGTAGGCGCCGCACCGATTCCGCGTCCTCGCGCCGGCCACTAGAATCCCGGCTCGTTCCAAGCGCTGCCCACGACAAGCATGAGCGAACACGCCGATGCAACCGGCCTCGTTCCGTTCGGCATCCCGGGACTCGACAACGTGCTCCTCGGTGGGATTCCGCGCGACCGGGTCTACCTGATCGAGGGTGACCCGGGTGCGGGCAAGACGACGCTCGCCATGCAATTTCTCCTCGACGGTCGCGCGCGCGGCGAGCGCACCCTCTATGTGACGTTGTCCGAAACGACCGACGAGTTGCGCGGGGTCGCGCATTCGCATGGGTGGGATTTGAGTGGCATCCAGCTTTCGGAGCTGGCCACGGCGGAAGCGAGCCTCTCCCCGGACGCCGAGAACACGATGTTCTACCCGTCCGAGGTGGAATTGAGCGAGTTGACCGACCGGGTTCTCCGCGACGTCGAGAAGCTTCGTCCGTCGCGCGTGGTCATCGACTCGCTGTCCGAGCTTCGCCTGATGGCGCAAAGCCCGTTGCGCTATCGACGGCAGATCCTCGCACTGAAGCAATTCTTCGTCGGCCGACATTGCACCGTGCTGCTCCTCGACGATCGCTCGGCCGGTCCGAACGACATCCAGGTCCAGAGCATCGTCCACGGCGTGCTTTGCCTCGAGCTCCGCACGCCGGATTACGGCGTCATGCAGCGCCGCCTGCAGGTTCTCAAGTTGCGCGGACGAGCGTATCGCCCCGGCTACCACGATTTCGCCATCGTCACCGGCGGGATTCGTGTCTTCCCGCGGCTCGTCGCAGCCGAGCACGCGAAACCCTACACCGCGGGCCTGATCGCGAGCGGATTGCCCGAGCTCGATGCGCTCATGGGCGGCGGCCTCGACCGCGGCACGAGTACGTTGATCATCGGGCCGGCGGGCGCCGGCAAGTCGACATTCGCGACGCAGTACGCGATGCGCGTTGCCTCCGGCGGCGAACGCGTCTCGATGTTTTTGTTCGACGAAAGCGACCGAACGCTTTGCGAGCGTGCGGCGGGCCTCGGCATGCCCGTCGACGAGCTCGTCGCGCAGGATCGCGTCGGGCTGCGCGAGGTCGATCCGGGAGAGCTTTCCGCCGGGGAACTGGTGCAGCTCGTTCGCGACGAGGTGGAACGGCGCGAATCGCAGATGATCGTCATCGACAGCCTGAACGGGTATTTGAACGCCATCCCCGACGAACGCTTTCTGACGCTGCAACTGCACGAGCTCCTGTCGTATCTCCGCCAGCGCGGCGTAACGAGCATCCTCGTCATGGCGCAAAGCGGCATGGTCGGGCAGATGGTGGCACCGCTGGACGCGAGCTATCTCGCCGACACGGTCATCCTGCTCCGCTATTTCGAGGCTTTCGGCGAGGTTCGACAGGCGATGTCCGTGTTGAAGCGGCGCAGTGGCCGCCACGAAAGAACGATCCGCGAGTTCCGCTTCGGTCCCCAGGGCATTCGCATCGGCGAGCCGCTCACCGGTTTCCATGGTGTACTCACCGGCGTGCCGACGTATACCGGCGGCGAGAAGCCGCTGCTGGGCGCGGGCGATCGGCCATGAGGAATCGCCACGGGGCGTGTATCCGATGCGCATCTTCACGAAGGGCCAGGCGTGAGCGACGATGAGAAGTTGGAGGAGCGCGTGCTCGTGTTCGCGCCGACGCTGCGTGACGGCCTCAACACCAGCCACATCCTGGGCAACGCCGGCATCTCGACGTACGCCTGCAGCGACATCGAGACCGTTTGCGCCGAAATCGCGTGCGGCGCAGGCGCGCTGGTGATCACCGAAGAGACGCTTGCGGCGGGACGCGCCGAGCACCTGGCGGCGCGCCTTCGCGAACAGCCGCAATGGTCCGACCTGCCGATCATCGCCGTGACGCGTGGCGGTCCCGATTCCGCGGCCGCGGTGCAGGTGATGGAAACGCTCGGCAACGTGATCCTGCTCGAACGTCCCGTCCGTATCGGCACGTTCGTCACCGCGACGCGAACCGCGCTGCGCGAACGGCGCCGGCAGTATGAAATGCGGCGGGTGCTCGCGCAATTGCGGGAAGCCGACCGGCGCAAGGACGTGTTCCTCGCGATGCTCGCGCACGAGCTGCGCAATCCGCTGGCGCCGATCCGCAACGCCGGCGAAATTTTCCGGCGCTCGACGCGCGACGATCCGTTGCTGACCCGCTCGGCGGACATCGTGAGCCGGCAGGTGGCGCTTCTGTCGCGCCTCGTGGACGATCTCCTCGACGTCTCGCGCATCACGCAAGGCAAGGTGCAATTGAAGCGCGAAACCTACGATCTGCGAACGTCGATCGAACAGGCGATCGAAACGGCGAACCCGCTGATCCAGCAAAAACGGCAGAAGCTCAGCGTCGCGCTACCGTGCACGCCACTGCACGTGAACGCCGATACGACCAGGATGACGCAGGTCGTCGGCAATCTGCTGAACAATGCGGCGAAGTACACGCCCGCGGGCGGCCGAATCCGGCTCTCGGCGCGACGGGCCCGGCAAGCGATCGTGATCCGCGTGCGCGACGACGGCATCGGGATCACGAAGGACATGCTCCCCTCGGTCTTCGACCTGTTTGCGCAGGGTGACGATTCGCTCGATCACCGGCACGGCGGCCTCGGCATCGGCCTGACGCTCGTTCGCAGCATCGTCGAACTGCACGGCGGACAGGTACGCGCGCGCAGCGCCGGCCCGGGTCGCGGCAGTCGTTTCCTCTTCTGGCTGCCGGCTGCCTCGGCGGAGATTGGACAAGCCGCGCCGGCTGCCGAGGGCCGCGACGCGACGAATGCGCCCCGCCGGATCCTCCTCGTGGACGACAACGTGGACGCGGTGGAAAGCCTCGCGATCCTGTTGCGAAGCACCGGGCATGACGTCACGACGGCACATGACGCGACAAGCGCACTGGCCATGATCGACGTCTACGCGCCGGACCTCGTCGTGTTGGACATCGGTCTTCCGGGGATGGACGGCTATGCGCTCGCGCGCGAAATCCGCGCGCGAGCCGCGCTGCGCAACGTCGTGCTCGTCGCGCTGACAGGCTACGGCAAGCCCGAGGACAGCCGTCGCGCCCGCGAGGTGGGCTTCGACCACCACCTGATCAAGCCGGCAAGCATCGCCGAACTGAACCGCGTGCTCGCGCGCGCCGCGTAGCCGCGACGAAGAGGCCTTGAACGAGGCGCGTGCCTCTTTCGGCGGCTGCCCGGCTACTGCATGTACCAGCCGTGACTCACCACGAGCGATTGCCCCGTCAGCGCGTTGGTCGGGAACGACGCGAACAGCAGCGCCACGTCCGCCACGTCCTCGACGGTCGTGAACTCGCCGTCGACGGTGTCCTTCAGCATCACCTTCTTGATCACGTCCTCCTCGGAAAGGCCGAGTTCCTTCGCCTGCTGCGGAATCTGCCGCTCGACCAGCGGCGTGCGCACAAAGCCGGGGCAAATGACGTTCGCCCGCACCCCGTGCGCCGCGCCCTCCTTCGCCATCGTCTTCGCAAGCCCGATGAGCCCGTGCTTGGCGGTCACGTACGGCGCCTTCAGCACCGACGCGAGCTTCGAGTGCACCGAGCCCATGTAGATCAGGCTGCCCCGCTTCGCGCGGTACATGTGCGGCAGGCACGCGCGCGTGGTGAGAAACGCGCCATCGAGGTGGATGGCGAGCATCTTCTTCCACTCGGCGTAGCTGAATTCCTCGAGCGGATGCACGATCTGGATGCCCGCGTTGCTGACCAGGATGTCGACGCTTCCCATCCGCGCGACGACGTCGGCGACGCCGCTGTCGACGGCGCGCTCGTCGGTGACGTCCATGGCGATACCCATCGCGCGCTCGGGATTGCGATCGATCTCGCGTGCGGTGGCTTGCGCCGCCCCCTGGTCGAGGTCGGCGACGACGACCCGGCCGCCGGCGCGCGCGAAGCGCTGCGCGATCGCCCTGCCGAGCCCGCTCGCGGCGCCGGTCACCAGCGCGACCTGGCCGTCCAATTTCATTTCCAATCCTGCGTCAGCCATCGATTTCTCCGGTACATTCGCCAATCGGCGCGTCATCGCCGCCGAAGCGGCGCTGCCTTGCCTTCAGTATAAGTCGCCCTCGATGCGGTGTTGACCATGCTCGCCACGTCTCGTTTCGTCGTTCTCGCAATCGCGCTGCTCGCGCTCGCGCCATCGCGCGCGGCGTTCGCCGCCGACCTCCAGAAGGTGCTCCGCATCGCGTCGAACGACATCGTCAGTCTCGATCCGCAGCAGGGAACCGATCTCTATTCGACCCGCGTCGCGACGTCGATCTTCGAAGGCCTCTACGAATTCGAGTATCTCTCGAGCGGCTCGAAGGTGATTCCGTGCACGGCCGAGGCGCTGCCCGTGATCAGCGACGACGGCAAGACGTGGACGATGCGCGTGAAGAAGGGCATCTACTTCACCGACGATCCGGCCTTCAAGGGCAAGCCGCGCGAGCTCGTCGCCGTCGACTACGCGTATTCGATCGAGCGCGTGATGGATCCGAACCTGCGCAGCGGCGGCGATCCGGCGCTCTCGGATCTCATCGTCGGCGCGCGCACCCTCGTGGACGCCGCACGCAAGCCCGGGGGGAAGTTCGACTACGACACGCCGATCGCGGGCCTGGCGACGCCCGACCGCTACACGCTCGTCATCAGGCTGAACCATCCCGATTACACACTGCTCGAGCGGCTCGCGGGGCTCAACATGATGGCCGTCGCGCGCGAGGTCATCGAAGCCGCCGGTGCGGACGTCATGCGCCATCCGGTCGGCACGGGGCCGTATCGATTGAAGGAATGGCGGCCCGCGTCGCGCGTGGTGCTCGAAGCGAATCCGAAGTATCGCAAGGTCGTGTTTCCGGAGAACGCCGACGCGCCGCAGCAGGAACTGGTGCGGGCGATGCGCGGCAAGACATTGCCGGTCGTCGGCCGTGTCGAGATCAGCATCATCGAGGAATCGCAGCCCGAAATCCTCGCGTTCTCGCAGGGTGGCCTCGACTACATCGCGCTCGGCGGCGACGACATGAAGCGCGTGATGGAGAACGGCAAGCTGCGGCCGGACCTCGCAGCGGCGGGCATCCGGCATCTGCGCTACACCGCGCCGTCGCTCGGTTTCACCTACTTCAACATGGACGACGCGCTCGTCGGCGGCTATTCGACGGCGCAGATCGCGTTGCGCCGCGCGATCGGGATGGGGTTCGACATCGACGAGATGATTCGCGTGCTCTTCGCCGGCAACGCGCTGCCGGCGAACCAGTTGCTGCCGCCCGGCGTGAGCGGCCACGACCCCGCGCTTCCGCCGAAGTCGCTCTACGACCCGGCCGCCGCGCGCGCGCTCCTCGACCGCTTCGGCTTCAAGGATCGCGACGGCGACGGCTACCGGGAGACGCCCGACGGCAAGCCGCTGACCGTCGTGCGCGGCACGCTGCCCGAATCGTGGTATCGCGAGGTCGACCTGCTCTGGAAGAAGAGCATGGATGCGATCGGCATCCGGATGAAGGTGCAGCAGCAGACGTTCGCCGAGCTCAACAACCTGTCGCGCGCGGGCAAGCTGCCGATGTTCAACCTCGGCTATCGCTCGCTCGAGCCGTCGGGCTACCAGATCCTGCAGACGCTGTGGAGCCAGGAATCCCGCGACACGAATCCGTCGCAATTCAAGAACGCCGACTACGACAAGGCGTACGAGGAGTTCCTGCGCACGCCCGCCGGACCGGCGCGCGTGGCGCTCGCGCGCCGGATGTCCGACATCTCGCAGGCCTACATGCCGATGATCCTGCACACGTACGGCATCGGCAACGTGCTCGAGCATCCGTGGGTCGAGGGGTACTGGCCGTCGCCGTTCGGCTTCGCATTCAAGTACCTCGACGTCGACGTCGCGATGCGCAACCGGATGCTCGCGGCGGCGAAGAAGTGACGCACCTCTGACACTCCTCTGACACGTGTCAGAGGTGTGTCTGACACTCCTCTGACACGTGTCGGAGGTGGGGATCAGGTCTCGGTCGGCAGCGCGACGCCGAAGAGCTGCTCGCGAAGCTTGTAGAGCCGGTCGCGCAGTTCGGCCGCGCGCTCGAACTCGAGGTTCTTCGCGGCCTCGAGCATCTGCTTCTCGATCTGCCGCAATTCCTTCTCGAGATCCTTCTCGGGCATCGCCGCGTACTTCGCCTTCGCCTGCGCAGCGCGCAATTCGCGGCGCTCCTCGTCGATGTCGTACACGCCGTCGATCATGTCCTTGATGCGCTTCTCGACGCCCTTCGGCGTGATGCCGCGCTCGGCGTTCCACGCGATCTGCTTCGCGCGCCGCCGCTCGGTCTCCTCGATCGCCGCCTTCATCGAGTCGGTCATCGTGTCGGCGTAGAGGATCGCCGTGCCGTTGAGATGCCGCGCGGCGCGGCCGATCGTCTGGATCAGCGAGCGCTCGGCGCGCAGGAATCCCTCCTTGTCGGCGTCGAGGATCGCGACGAGCGAGACCTCGGGAATGTCGAGCCCCTCGCGCAGGAGATTGATGCCGACGAGCACGTCGAACTCGCCGAGCCGCAGGTCGCGGATGATTTCGACGCGTTCGACGGTGTCGATGTCGCTGTGCAGGTAGCGCACCTTCACGCCGTGCTCGCCGAGATAGTCGGTGAGGTCCTCCGCCATCCGTTTGGTGAGCGTGGTGACGAGCACGCGCTCGTTGCGCGTGACGCGCACGTTGATCTCGGACAGAAGATCGTCGACCTGCGTCGCAGCCGGGCGCACCTCGAGGATCGGGTCGACCAGTCCCGTCGGGCGCACCAGCTGCTCGACGACCTGGCCAGCGTGCTTCTGCTCGTAGTCGGCGGGCGTCGCGGAGACGAAGATCGTTTGCGGCAGCAGGCGCTCGAACTCGTCGAAGCGCAGCGGGCGGTTGTCGAGCGCCGACGGCAACCGGAAGCCGAACTGCACGAGATTGTCCTTGCGCGCGCGGTCGCCGCGATACATGCCGCCGACCTGCGGAATCGTGACGTGGCTCTCGTCGACGAACATCAGCGCGCGCGGCGGCAGGTAGTCGATGAGCGTCGGCGGCGGCTCGCCCGCGCGACGGCCGGACAAATGACGCGAGTAGTTCTCGATGCCTTTGCAGAAGCCGATCTCGGCCATCATCTCGAGGTCGAAGCGGGTCCGCTGCTCGATGCGCTGCGCCTCGATCAGCTTCATCTGCGAGACGAACCAGTCCTTCTGCTGCGCGAGCTCGACCTTGATGCCCTCGATCGCGTCGAGCACTTTCTGCCGCCCCGTCACGTAGTGCGACGACGGGAACACCGTGTAGCGCGCCATCTTGTGCCGCAGGTGACCGGTGAGCGGGTCGAAGAGCTGCAACGACTCCACCTCGTCGTCGAACAAGGACACGCGGATCGCGCTTTCGGCATTCTCGGCGGGGAATATGTCGAGCACGTCGCCGCGCACGCGAAACGTGCCGCGCCGGAATTCGAGCTCGGCGCGCTGGTACTGCATCTCGGTCAGCCGCTTGATCGCGTCGCGCTGCGACAGCTTGTCGCCCTGGCGCACGTGCAGGATCATGCTGTGGTACTCCGTCGGATCACCGATGCCGTAGATCGCCGACACCGTGCCGACGATCACGCAATCGGGCCGCTCGAGAATCGCCTTCGTCGCCGACAGGCGCATCTGCTCGATGTGCTCGTTGATCGAGCTGTCCTTCTCGATGTAGAGGTCGCGCGACGGAACGTACGCCTCGGGCTGGTAGTAGTCGTAGTACGAGACGAAGTATTCGACCGCGTTGTTCGGGAAGAACTCGCGGAACTCCGAGTAGAGCTGCGCGGCGAGCGTCTTGTTCGGCGCGAGCACGAGCGCCGGGCGGCCGCTGCGCGCGATCACGTTCGCCATCGTGTACGTCTTGCCCGAGCCGGTGACGCCGAGGAGCGTCTGGAACGAGAGGCCGTCCTCGAGACCCTCGGTCAGCTTCTCGATCGCCTCGGGCTGGTCGCCGGAGGGCTCGAACGGCTGGTGCAGCTCGTAGGGACTGTTCGGAAACGTGACGATCATCGTGGGAACACGCGGAGAAAACCGATCATTTTAATTCCGGCACCGTTTGATCGGAAGCGCGCGCGGACGCCGCGCCGAATTGCAGCGCGGCAAGCCGCGCGTAGAGCGGGTTGTCGCGCACGAGCTCGTCGTGCGTCCCGACCGCGACGATGCGGCCGTTGTCCATCACCGCGATGCGATCCGCGTGCCGCACGGTCGCGAGGCGGTGCGCGATCATCAGCACCGTGCGTCCGGCCATCAGCCGCTCGAGCGCGCGCTGCACGATGCGCTCGCTCTCGGCGTCGAGTGCGCTCGTCGCCTCGTCGAGCAGCAGGATCGGCCGGTCGGCGAGGATCGCGCGCGCGATCGCGATGCGCTGCCGCTGGCCGCCGGACAGGCGCACGCCGCGTTCGCCCAACGGGCTCGCGAGGCCCTGCGGCATCCGCTCGATGAATTCGGTCGCATAGGCGGCGTCGCATGCCGCCTGCACTTGTGCGTCGGTCGCGTCCGGCCGGCCGTAACGGACGTTCTCGAGCACGCTCGTGGCGAAGATCACCGGGTCCTGCGGCACCAGCGCGCATTGGCGGCGGACGTCACGCGGATCGGCGCGCGTCAGATCGACGCCGTCGATCTCGACGCGCCCGCGCTCGGGATCGTAGAAACGCAGCAACAACTGGAATGCCGTCGTCTTGCCCGCCCCCGACGGACCGACGAGCGCCACCTTTTCGCTCGCGCGCACCGCGAGCGTGAAGCGATCGAGCGCCGGCGTATCCGGACGCGAAGGGTAGCGGAACGTGACGTCGTCGAACGCGAGGCTCCCGCGCGTATTCGCGGGGATCGGCACCGCGCGCTCGGGGGCGCGAATCGCCGGCTCGACGGTCAGCAATTCGAAGAGGCGCTCGGTGGCACCCGCGGCGCGCTGCAGATCGCCGACGACCTCGGACAGCGAGCCGACTGACCCCGCGACGAGCACCGCGTAGAACACGAACGCCGACAGTTCGCCGGCGCTGAGCCGCCCCGCCACGACGTCGTGCCCGCCGATCCACAGGATCACGCCGACGGCGCCGAACACGAGCACGATCACCGCCGCGACGAGGAAGGCGCGTTGGCGAACGCGGCGCACGGCGGTGGCGAAGGCGTCCTCGACGCGCGCGCGGAATGCGCGGCGGTCCGCATCCTCGTGGCCGTACGCCTGCATCATGCGGATCTCGTGCAGCGACTCGTCGAGAAACGCGCCGACGTCGCCGACGCGATCCTGCGTCGCGCGCGAGAGCTTGCGCACCCGGCGTCCGAACAGGATGATCGGCACGACCACGAGCGGAACGCCCGCGAGCACCAGCAGCGTGAGCTTGGCGCTGGTCGCAGCGAGCATCACGAGGCCGCCGATCATCAGCAGTGAATTGCGGATCGCGACCGATGCGCTCGAGCCGATCACCGTCTCGAGCATCGTGGTGTCGTTGATGAGGCGCGAGATGACCTCGCCGGTGCGCGTCGCCTCGAAGAACGACGGCGGCAGGTCCACGAGGTGGTCGAACACGGCGCGCCGCAGGTCCGCTGTCACGCGCTCGCCGAGCCACGACACGTGGTAGAAGCGCATGTACGTCGCGCCCGCCATCACGACGATCACGACGAGCAGCAAGCCGAGCATCCGGTCGAGCTCGGCGGCGCTCGACGCGGCGAATCCTCGATCGACGACGAAGCGCACGCCCTGCCCGATCGCGAGGACGGCCGCGGCGGCGACGACCAGACCGATCCCCGCCAGCACGATCTCGCGCCGGTAGGGCCGCAGGAAGCGGCCCGCGCGGGCGAGCGTCCGCAGCGCCGTGATCGGCGGGATCTTCGGAGCGGGTTCGAGGCGCGTGTCGGCGCGAGCCATGATCGAGCGCGTTAGGGCAGCGTTAGGACATGGGGTCGGTAACGGGCTCGCGCAAGCCGGCGGGCATGCCTGCCACGAGCCGAATCGACGAGGGGGCGAGCGTTACAATAGCGTGTTCGCGCGCGCCCGCGAATCATCTCCGCTTCGCTCTTCCAGGACCTGCCCGATGACCTCATCTTCCGCCGCCTCGCTGCTCAGCGACGTCACGCTCGCGCCTCGCGATCCGATTCTCGGCGTCACCGAAGCGTTCAATGCCGATCCGAATCCGCGCAAAGTCAACCTGGGCGTCGGCGTCTACATCAACGACGACGGCAAGGTGCCGCTGCTCGATTGCGTGAAACGCGCCGAGGTCGCGATCACGCAAAGCGCAGCGCCGCGGACCTACCTGCCGATCGACGGCATTCCCACGTACGACAAGGCCGTGCAGCGCCTGCTGCTCGGCGAGGACAGTCCGGTCATCGCAGCAGGCCGTGCCGTCACCGTGCAGGCTCTCGGCGGAACCGGCGGACTCAAGATCGGCGCGGATTTCCTGCGCAGGTTCTCGCCCGGGTCGCACGTATACATCAGCGATCCGAGCTGGGAGAACCATCGCGCGCTCTTCGAGGCCGCGGGATTCGACGTCGGAACCTATCCGTACTACGACGCGGCGACGCACGGGCTCGCGTTCGATGCGATGCGCGGCTTCCTCGAGCGGCTGCCGGCCGGCGCGATCGTCGTGCTGCACGCGTGCTGCCACAACCCGACCGGCGTCGATCCGACGCCCGAGCAATGGGACGCGCTCATCGGCACCGTGCGTGCCCGGGGGCTCGTGCCGTTTCTCGATCTCGCGTACCAGGGCTTCGGCGCGGGGATCGACGCCGACGCGGCGGTCGTTCGCAAGTTCGCGGCAACGCCGGGTCCGCTGTTCGTCTCGAATTCGTTCTCGAAGTCGTTCTCGCTCTACGGCGAGCGCGTCGGCGCGCTGACGGTCGTCGCCGCGGACCGCGACGAAGCGGTCCGCGTGCTGTCGCAACTGAAGCGCGTCGTGCGCTCGAACTATTCGAACCCGCCGACGTTCGGCGGACAGATCGTGACGATGGTGCTCACGCAACCGGAGCTGCGCGAGCTGTGGGAGCGCGAGCTCGCCGGCATGCGCGAGCGCATTCGCGAGATGCGCGACACGCTCGTGAAGAAGCTTTTTGCGCGCGTGCCCGACCGCGACTTCGAATTCATGCGCCGCCAGCGCGGCATGTTCTCGTATTCGGGACTCGCACCCGAGCAGGTGCGCCGGCTGCGCGAGGAGTTCTCGATCTACCTGATCGACACGGGCCGGATCTGCGTCGCCGCGCTCAACTCGAAGAACATCGAGTACGTCGCCGACGCGATCGCGGCGGCGCTCGACACCGTGCACGCGTAGGACGCGGCACAGCGCATTGGGTCGCGATCGGGCGATGCTATAATCCACGACCTCCGCGGGAATAGCTCAGTTGGTAGAGCGCAACCTTGCCAAGGTTG
>DASTIY010000022.1:0-2105 GCA_035717085.1 Casimicrobiaceae bacterium
GATCGCGCGCGTCACCGGCAACTATCGCCTGACCGCCGACGACGCATCGGCCGACATTCGCCATATCGTGCTCGACTTCGGCACCCATGCCTTTCCGGTGCTCGAAGGGCAGACGATCGGCGTCGTGCCGCCGGGGACCGACGCTTCGGGCCGGCCGCATCACGTTCGACTCTATTCCGTCGCGAGTCCGCGCGACGGCGAGCGCCCGCGCTACAACAACGTGGCGCTGACGATCAAGCGCGTCACCGTCGACCACGACGGCAAGCCGGTCCGTGGCGTCGGATCGAACTACATGTGCGACCTCGCGATCGGCGACGAGGTGCGCGTCGTGGGGCCGTACGGCGCGAGCTATCTGATGCCGAATCACCCGGGTTCGTCGTTGATGATGATCTGCACCGGCACCGGTTCGGCACCGATGCGCGCGATGACCGAGCGGCGCCGCCGGCGTCGCGCGTTGAACGAAGGTGGCGAGCTCCTGCTCTTCTTCGGGGCGCGCGTTCCCGAGGAGTTGCCGTACTTCGGCCCGCTGACGAAACTACCGAAGGAATTCATCCACACCAACTTCGCGTTCTCGCGCGTTCCCGGGCAGCCGAAGGTGTACGTGCAGGACCGCATCCGCGAGCAGGCGGCCAAGGTCGCGCGCCTGCTGCAGGACGACCATTGCTACGTGTACGTCTGCGGCGTGAAGGGAATGGAAGCCGGCGTCGCCGAGGCGTTCCGCGACGTCTGCCGCATGCATGGCGTCGACTGGGACGCGCTCAAGCCGGCGCTTCTTGCGAAGGGCCGGCTGCACGTCGAGACGTACTGACGCCGCTCGGCGTCGCGTCGTTCTAGTGCGCGAGGAAGAGCGCGAGCGGCAACCAGAAGCCGGCGACCGACAAGAGCACGCCGGTGATGATTCCGCGGGCCGGATCGAGCGCGTCTTCGCGCGGTTGCGAGCGATGGACGCGGAGCGTCGGCGTTCGGGCGCGGTACGCAAGTGCATGTGCCATGATCGCCTCCTGGGTCCAAGCGTCGCGCGATCGGCGTTCCGGCGTCATCGGTGGCACGCGGGTTCATCTGTAGGATGAGCGCGCGTACGAGCCGCCGCGATCGGCGGTCATCGGCGTGGTGCGCCGCAGCATCGCGGATAGCGCAACAGACGGAGTGTCCGGCGTGAGGAAACGCGGGAGACTCGAGCCTTCGGACAGGCGAACGGAGGCACGGGTGTACAGCACCGACACAATGACGGCACCGGCAACACGGGTGATCGAGGGGCTTTGCCGCTTCATCGAAGGCGTCGAGCACGTCCCCTCGCTCGACGAGCTCGCGTCGCGCGTGGGCTTGAGCCGCTGGCATTTGCAACGGACGTTCAAGCGCGTCACCGGCGTCACGCCGAAGGCGTACGCCGACGCGTGCCGCGAACGCCGGTTGCGCGCCGCGCTGGCGAGCGGGGCGCGCGTCACGGAGGCGATCTATGCGGCGGGGTACAACTCGAACGCGCGCTTCTACGAGCGCTCCGACGAAGTTCTCGGCATGACGGCGTCGCGGTATCGCGCCGGCGGCGCGCACGAGACGATTCGCTTCGCGATCGGGCAATGCTCGCTCGGCGCGATCCTCGTCGCCCGCAGCCACCGGGGCGTGTGCGCGATCTCGCTCGGCGACGATCCGGACGCACTCGTGCGCGAGCTGCAGGACCGCTTCCCGAACGCCGAGCTCGTCGGCGGCGATCGCGGGTTCGAGCAATGGGTCGCGCGCGTCGTCGGCTTCGTGGAGGCGCCGAAGATCGGGCTCGATCTTCCGCTCGACGTGCGCGGCACCGCGTTCCAGCAGCGGGTCTGGCAGGCGCTGCGCGCGATTCCGGCGGGCGAGACGGTGAGCTACGCGGAGCTCGCGTCGCGCATCGGTTCCCCGAAGTCCGTGCGCGCGGTCGCCGGCGCGTGCGCGGCGAACACGCTCGCCGTCGCGATCCCCTGCCATCGGGTCATACGCAACGACGGCGCGCTCTCCGGCTATCGCTGGGGTGTCGAGCGCAAGCGCGCGCTTCTCCAGCGCGAGGCGGTGTCCGAGCGCGTAACCGTGGAAGCCTGACGCGTTGCGCTACGCGTCCGTCGCGACTTGCGCGC
>DASTIY010000023.1:0-16970 GCA_035717085.1 Casimicrobiaceae bacterium
GAGGGACATTGGGCGTTCGAGGGAACGGGGCTCGCCGATGGCGAGGTGTTCGGCGCGGACACGAGCCCGCCACTCGTCGGTTATGAATGCGACGGCGCCCCGCTGGCCGCATTCGATCCGCGCACGGGCCGCGCAACGCTCGTGCACGACGCGACACGGACCGGAACGCCCGAAAGCTTCGAACTGCTCGCGGTCGCCCCGCTGTCGCCCGATTGGGACGAGCTCCCCGCGCGCGAGCATGGCGCCGCAGGCGAAGGGCTGCACGCGGCGACGATGGGCTGCTACACGCGAAACGGCACGGTCTTCACGGCGGCGACGACCGACTGGGCGCAGGCACTCGAACAGGACGCGCGCGTCGCCCGCATCACGCAAAACGTGATCGAGCGCTTGCTGCGCGCGTCATGACGCGTCTTCCTTGCGTTCGTAGCGCGTCGCGACCGCGTCGTAGCAATCGGTGTCGGCGCGACCCTCCGCGAGATCGCGTGCGCCTTGCGTCGTCACCGGATTCGGCGCGCCGCCGGCTTGCGTGCTCTGGTCGCGCTCGTGCGGCAGCCGCATCCGGTCGTAACGGTTGCCGCGCCGCGGTCGCGCGCGATCGGTCGCGGTATCGGTGGCGACGTCCGCGGCGATGCCGAGATCGCGCGGCGGATGCGGTCGCCGGCGGCTTCGCCTCATCGCGCGTCGTGGCGCGCCTGCGCGACGCCAGCCTCGATCAGCGCGATCGCGCAGGTGGCGATTGCGTGGTCGTACCAGGCTTGCGCGCCGCTCGCACCGACGATCCAGCGCCCGTCGCGCACCGCGCCTTCGACGCGGATGTCGTCGGAGCGCAGGCGGTCCGCATGCTCGGCGAAGAGCGTGCGAAGCGACATCTGCTCGCGCCATGCAAGGCGCGTCTTGGCGCGCGCATACCACGCGTAGTCGGCTTGCCAGCGTGCGGGCGTGCCGTAGCTGCGCTCGCAGAGGATCGCATCGTCGAACGACGTCGTGTGCCGATCGGCCGTGGGATCGATCACGACGACGTGCATCGCCGATTCGCCGCTCACCTCGCGATCGGCGAGCAGCGTCGCGAGCATCGGCGCGAGCGCATCCAGCGCGCGCTCGACGATGTCCCGCGGAACGGAAATGCCATCGCCGGCGACGCCCTTCGACGTCTCGCCGTTCGAATCAGGCGTCGCGGCGTGCTCCATCGCTCGCCATGTTCGTCCGGTCGATCTCGCTCGCGAGCCGGCGGCCTTCCTCGAGATGATCGCGAAGCGCCGGAAGCTGCGCGGCGGCGAAGCGCTGCACGCGTTCGCCGCTCTCGTTGGCGGCGCGCTCGAAGGCTGCGAGCGCTTCCTCCTGCACGAGCACGCCGACGTTGCGCGCGTACGCACGGTCGAACTCGCTGCCCGACAGCCGCTCGAGCACCGACAGCCGTGCCTCGAGTTCATCGGATAGGCGTGTCGGCAACGCGACGCCGACGCTCTTCGCGAGCTGCTCGAGGTCGGTGTCGATCGCGACGCGGTCGCGCAGCGTTGTCTCCGCGAAGCGACGCACGGCTTTCGATCCGCCGCGCGCGAGCGCGATGCGGCTCGCCTCGATCTCGAACAGGCTGGCCTGCGCGATCGTGGCAAGGAAATCCCGCTGCACGTTCGCGGTGCCCGGGGTCGCGAGATGGGCGAGCGCACCGGTGCGCGCACGCAGCGTTTCCAGCGGAAACCCGCGGTACTCGAGCCGATCGCATGCGGTGGCGGCGAGCGCGACGAGGACGAGCAGGAGCGCAAAGGGGCGCGCGCGAAGGGAGCGAACGAGCGCAGGCACGCGCGGAGTTCAGCAAGGCGCGTGCCCCGTGGGCCGAATTTGCCGTGTGGCTCGCACGGGCGTCGTCCCGGCCATCGATGACAGCGGTGAGAACGGCAACTGTTACGGAGGGCCGGCGGTAAGAATTACGATGTCATCGCGTCCCGGCTGTCAGCGGTCCACGCCGAAACCGCATCGCCCGGGAACCGCTGCATCCCCGCACAATGTCCCACCGGGTCTTCCGATCGATCGCAGCGCGCCGTGCCCGCCTTGCCTACGCTTCGCACGCTGAAAGTCCAGCCACCCGACATGGTGCCGGGAGGCCGGCCGGCGGTCAGCACGTTCGAGTTGTACTCGAGCCTTTGGCGCTTCGCCGCGGGCGGCCGCGGGCGCTACCTGCTCGCGATGCTGCTCCTCATCGGCTCGCAATCGGTGAAGCTCGTCGCGCCCTGGCTCGCCGGGCGTGCGATCGACACCGTGCAGACGAGCGGCACCGAGCACATCGGCAAGGCAGCGCTCTACACCGTGGCGATCTTCCTCGTCTACGTGATCGCGTGGACGATGCACGGCCCGGGCCGGATCATCGAGCGCAACGTCGGCCTGCGCGTGCGTGCCGCCGTGTCCGACGCGCTGTACGCGAAGCTCGCGAGCCTGCCGCTCGCGTGGCACGAGACGCATCACTCGGCCGACATGCAGCAGCGCGCGCAGCAGGCAAGCGGCGCGCTCGCCGACTTCACGCAGAGCCAGTTCCTCTACCTGCAGAACTTCGTCAACGTCATCGGCCCGCTGGTCGCGCTGTCGCTCATGTCGACGTGGACCGGGGGCATGGCGGTGCTGGGGTACATCGCGGTGGGTTACGTGATCGTCCGCTTCGATCGCGCGCTCGTCCGGCTCGTGCACCGCCAGAACGTGCTCGAGCGCCGCTACACGGTGCGGCTGCTCGACTTCCTCGGCAACATCGGAACGGTCCTGTCGTTGCGCTTGCAGAACGTGTCGCGGCGCCTGATCGGCGAGCGACTGCTCGAGGCGTTCGAGCCGACGAAGCGCCTGATCGCGATCACCGAGGCCAAATGGGCCGCGGTCGACCTCGCGACCGTCGCGCTTTCGTGGCTGCTCGTCGGCGTGTACGTCTGGCGCCAGCGCGCCGATGCGGTCGAAGGCGCGCCGCTGCTCCTCGGCGGCGTCTTCATGGTCTACCAGTACGCGCAGCAGGCCGGCAGCGTCATCGGCTCGATGGCCGCGAACCTGCAGAACTTCTCGCGCTTTCGCTCCAACTACGCGAGCGCCGAGCCGATCTGGAACGCGGCCGAGCCTGCACTCGAGGGCGCACCGGTCAAGGCGGACTGGCACACGATTCGTGCGCGCGATCTCGAGTTCACGCGACTGCGCTCCGACGGATCGCGTTCGGGACTGCACGGCGTCGACATCACGCTCAGGCAGGGCGATCGGATCGCGCTGATCGGGCCGAGCGGCGGCGGCAAGAGCACGTTGTTGCGCGTGCTGGCCGGCCTCTACGCGCCGCAACAGGCGCAATACGAGGTCGACGGCGAGGCCGCCGAAGGCGTGCGCAGCCTCGCGTCGATCGCGACGCTGATCCCGCAGGAGACCGAGATTTTCGAGGCGACATTGCGCGAAAACCTCACGTTCGGCGTGCCGCGCAAAGACGAGGAGATCGAGCGCGTCGCGTGGCTTTCCGCGCTCGACGCGGTCGCGAACTCGCTGCCGCAGAAGTGGAACATGCCGCTCTCCGAGCGCGGCATCAACCTGTCGGGGGGGCAGCGTCAGCGGCTCTCGCTTGCGCGCGGACTGCTCGCGGCCGAGCACAGCTCGGTGCTGCTGCTCGACGAGCCGACGAGCGCGCTCGACCAGGCCACGGAGGCGACCGTGTTCGAGCGCCTGCGCGAGGGCCTGCGCAACACGTGCATCATCGCGTCGATCCACCGCCTCGGCGCGCTCGTGTATTTCGATCGCATCATCGTGATGGCCGAGGGTCGCGTCGTCGATTCGGGCACCGTCGCGGAAATCCTCGAGCGCCAGCCGGCGTTTCGCGAGGTCGTCTACTCGGCGGCGCATGGCAATCCGCAGCCGCCCGACGTCGCGCCGTCCTCCATCCCACCCACCGTGCATTGAGACGAGGGCGCGCGATGGATCTCGATTGGGTGCAGTGGCCGGCGATGATTGCGACGCTCGCGTCGACGTGGATCGTCGGATCGAAGCGCCGCTCCCTGCGGACGATCGGCTTTTACACCTTCCTCGTCAGCAACGTGCTTTGGATCGTCTGGGGCATGCACGCGAGCGCGTACGCGCTGATCGCGTTGCAGGTGGGACTCGCGATCCTGAACCTGCGTGGCGCGTTCAAGAACGAGACGTGAAACGCGTAATGCGCGCTAGTGCGCGCGCGCCATCCGCTGCGCGAGCCAATCGGCCGCGACGTGCTGCAGCGGCCTGACCAGTCGCGGCAACAGCGCTGCGGCGAGGGCGCCCGCCATCCGCGCCGAGCGGGATCGCGGCACGCGCTCGATCACGATCTGCGGCTTTGCCGGTTTGCGAACGAAGCGCGACGCGAGGAAGCCGATGGCCAGTGCGCCAACGACGGCGATCGGTATCGTGTGACGCACGCTGACGCGGCTGCGGGCTTCCGCAGCGATCAGTCGCAACTCGGCGCGGTGACGCGCGAGACGGCCCTCGACCTCGGCGATCTGCTCGTCGAGCGACTTGTCCTTCTTATCCTTGTGCGCCATGCTCGTCCTCCTCCTGGCTCGGTACGTCCTTCCTGAGCTGACGCACCGTCGCGGCGAACAGCAGGTCGGGAATCTGCTTCTTCGCCCACCACGCGATGCCGGCCGCGACGAGCAAATTGACGATGGCCGCGATGAAGATCGCGAGCGCCCAATCGGCGCCTGCGCCGATCGCCCATGCGATGCACGCGGCAACCAGCGCGATCCACGTGGTGACGACGAGGATCGAGATCACGATGCCGGCCGCGATCATCTTGACGAGCGAGATGCCCGCACGCTGCACTTCGAGCACCGCGAGGAGCGCATGGTCCTGCACGAGCGCCTTGAGGTTGGTCCAGGCCAGCGACAGCCGCGTTCCGGGGGTCATCGGGGTTCGGTCGAGAGGTCGCGCGTACGTCGGGTTCATGGTTCGCTTCCGTTTTCGTGACGCGGCGTGGGCAGGGATCCGCGGCCGGATGCGACGCCCACCGATCATACGCGTTATGCAACCCCCATGCCACGCGGCGTCCATGCGTGTTCCGGCGTACGCAGGTGCGACCGGAACGAAACGCGAGCCAGCGACGATCGATGACGATCGCGCGTGTTGCGCGCAATTCTTGCCCCATCGTTACGCAACTCTTACGAAAGCGGAGGGCACGCGGCTTGCTGTCGTGAGCCGCATGCCCGGCACGAAGCGAACGCGAGACGACGAGTCGACCCGCCGCACCGCACTGCTCCTCGTCGACTTCATGAACCCGATGGATTTCGACGGCGCAGAGGCGCTGGCGCCGCATGCGGTGAAGGCGGCGACGCGCGCGGCCAAACTTCGCGATCGCATGCGCGGCGAGCGCGCGCCGGTCATCTACGCGAACGACAACTTCGGGCGCTGGGAATCGGACTTCGCCGCGGTCGTCGCGGAGTGCGAGCGGCGCGGCGGCGCGTCGGCGACGATGGCGAAGCTGCTGGCACCGCGGCCCGGTGACCGCTCGATCCTGAAGCCGCGGCATTCGGCGTTCTTCGGCACGCCACTCGAATTCCTGCTCGACGAGCTCGACGTCTCGCACCTCGTGCTCGCCGGACTCGCTGCCGATTCCTGCATCATGTTTACCGCGCACGACGCGTATTTGCGCGAATATGACCTGTGGATTCCTGCGGATTGCGTCGCGTCCGAGCAGGATGCATGGCGCGAGGACGCGCTCGCGTACATGGCACGCGTGCTGAAGGCGCGCACCGATCCGGTGGAATAGCAGGGCCGGACCCTATAAGCAGGGTCAGACGGTCAGACCCGGGTCAGACCCTCGTGATCGCAGCTCGTACCCGATGCGAAAAGCAGGGTCAGACACGACGTTCCGACTTCGTGACGGAAACGCTTATCCGACGCTAGCTCGCCGCTGCCGATTCACCCCGGCCGCTTGCGAGCGTCGGACGCAGCGGCGCACGACTGCGCGCGCGCGGTGCGACGCGCGCAACCTCGTGCAGCAGCGCCGCCGTGCGCCGGACCTGCTCGTCGATGGAGAAGTGCGTGCGAGCCCGCTCGCGCGCGGCCCGGCCATACCGATCCAGCGTTGCGCGGTCTTGAAGTAGCGTCAATGCGAGCTCCGCGAGCCGCGCTTCGTCACCCGGCGGGGCGAGGCAACCGGTGCTCCCGGCGACGATGAGCTCGGCGACGCCGCCGACGTCCGTCGCGACGACCGGAATGCCCGACGCCATCGCTTCGAGCAGCGCGAGGGGCGTCCCTTCGTGCCACGACGTAAGAAGCAACAGGTCGAGAGCGCGATAGCGCGCGGGCATGTCGCGACATTCCCCGGCGAACGCGACCACGTCGCGAACCGCGAGTGCCTCGGCGAGTGCCTCGAGCTCGCCCCGCATGGGCCCGTCGCCGATGACGACGAAGCGCGCAGGTACGCGCTGCGCACGCAAGCGCGCGACGACGCGCACGAAGAGCGCCGGATTCTTCTCGGGCGACAGCCGTCCGACGTAACCGACGACGACCTCGTTGCCGGCCCGTCCGTCGGTGTGCGGGCGGAACGTCTGCGTGTCGACGCCGTTGCGGATCACCGTCAAGCGTGCCGCCTGCACGCCGACCGCGAGCGCGTGCGCGCGCGCCGCTTCGCTGACGACGCACAGATGCGTTCCACCAAGCCGATGCGCCTCGAGGTCGCGCATCGCCAGATGCATCGCATGGATCGTCGCGAGCACGGGCGTATGCGTCACGCTTCCGGCCAGCGCGGCCACCGCATGCGCGGCCGGAAGATGCGCGTGGATCACGTCGATGTCGTGCTCGCGCACGAGCCCGGCCGCGTACTGGATCGCGTGCCAGCGCAGCCGATCGCCGATCGGGGCGATCGATACTGGCACGCCGCAGGCGCGAAGCGCGGCCGTGAACATGCTTTCGAACGGGCACAGCGCGATCAGCTCGAACGCGGGGCGCGGCAGCCGTTCGGCGAGCCGCAGCACGGCCGATTCCATCCCGCCGACGATTGCATTGCCCGTTATGACGAGAACGCGCAGCGGCCGCTCGCTATCGACGGAGGCTTGCGGTACGCGCATCGTCGAGGGGTGTCGCGGCGACGGCGGGACGCTTGCGCGTCGCCAACACGCGCCGGAAGTAGTCGATCGTCCGTGCCAGGCCTTCGTCGATGCCCACGCGGGGTTCCCAATCGAGCACGCGCTTCGCGAGCGCGACGTCGGGACGTCGCTGCCGCGGATCGTCGCACGCCGCGGCGGTGAACACGATGCGCGATCGCGACCGCGTGAGCTTGCGGATGCGCTCCGCGAATTCCACGACCGAGTGCTCGTCGGGATTGCCGACGTTGACCGGACCTCCGAATTCGGCCGGCGCATCCATCAGGCGCACGAGGGCGTCGATGGTGTCGCTCACGTAGCAGAAGGACCGCGTCTGCCAGCCGTCGCCCTGGATGGTCAGCGGCTCGTGCGCGAGCGCCGCGACGATGAAGTTCGATACGACGCGCCCGTCGCCCGGCTGCATCCGCGGCCCGTACGTGTTGAAAATCCGCGCGATGCGCGTCACAACGCCGTGCTGCCGCCGGTAATCGGCGAAGAGCGTCTCCGCGCAGCGCTTGCCTTCGTCGTAACAGGCGCGCGGCCCGATGGGATTGACGTGTCCCCAGTACCCCTCGGTTTGCGGATGCTCGATGGGATCGCCGTAGACCTCGCTCGTCGACGCCTGCACGATCGGTGCACGCAGTCGCTTGGCCAGACCGAGCAGGTTGATCGCGCCGTGCACGCTCGTCTTCGTCGTCTGCACGGGGTCGAGCTGGTAGTGCCGCGGCGACGCGGGGCAGGCGAGGTTGAAGATGCGGTCGACCTCGACGTAGAGCGGGAACGTGATGTCGTGACGCAGCAGCTCGAAGCGCGGATGCGCAAGAAGCGGCGCGAGGTTGAGGCGCGTTCCGGTGTAGAAGTTGTCGACGCACAGCACCTCGTGGCCGAGCGCGAGCAGGCGCTCGCAGAGATGCGAGCCCAGGAAGCCGGCGCCGCCCGTTACGAGCACGCGAAGCGGTTGCGAAGGTTCGGTCCTCATCTCGTCGCCATCATGTCGTGACCTCCCGCAATACGGCGTCCCAATCGGCGGCGAAGCGCTCGATCGCGAAATGCTCCCGCGCATACGCGCGCGCCCGGCGCCCGAGCTCCTCGGCGTAAGCGCGATCGCGAACGAGCTCGCGCGACACGTCGACGAGGCGCGCGACGTCCGTGTCGACGTAGCCGCCGCCCGAGGCCGCGATATGCCGCGGCAGTTCGGTCGCGGCGAGCCCGACGACGGGCAGGCCGAGCTGCATCGCCTCGCAGAGCGCGAGCGCGAGGCTCGTGTAGCGCACCGGGTGCGCGAAGAAGCGATGCCGCGCGACCTCGGGGAACAGCGCCGCATACGGCAGCTCGCCCGCGCCACCGGAGGATTGCGCATCCATGCCGTAGAGATCGAGCGGCACGGCGCGCGCCCATTCGGCGAACACGTCGGCGCCGAGCCGTCGGCCCCTGCGCTCGAGATGATTGATGACGGCGACGCCGCGCGGGACTTCGCCGCTCCATGCGAGACCGTCGGGCACGCGCACGCCGTGCTCGACGACGCGCGTCGGTACGCGGCCGCAATCCCACATCAGCGCGTTGTAGTGCGTGACGTGCACGATCAGCATCGACGGGTCGTCGACGAAATGTACGGTGTTCGTCGGATGCGCGAGCGGGGGATCGTGCTCGAGATAGATCCGCGGCAGCCTTCGCTGCGCCTGCGACAGCAACGCGTGCTGGTCCTGTTCGTAATGAAGGCGCGACTGGAAGACGATGCAATCGAAGGTTTCGTCGCGCACGCGCTCGACCGGGCAATCGTGCACGTTGTCGCCGAACGGCAGGTTGCCCGCGCGTCCGCCATAGCCGGCGGGGCGCCCGGGCTTGGCGAGGACGAAGAACTCGTGCGGCGCGTGCGTGAGGTAATAGAGGTAGTTGCCGTGAACCTGCCACGTCAGGATCCGCAGCCGCCTCACTGGACTACCCTCCGCGCTTCGCGCTTCGCGGCCGATTCGCGCGCAGCACGGCCCTGCGCTCTCATGCGACGCTCCGCGTGATTCGTCGCAACGCTTCGTCGCATTGCAGACGCCGGACGCCAGCGCGCGCGGCGACCATGTTCCTCGTGTTCATGCGCTCGGCGGCGCAGGGGGCCGTTCGTGGACGAGCGGAGGCAGCCGCTGCGGCAGGCGCACGGGCTCGGCGCGCTGCGGTGCGAGTCGCGCACGCACGCGCGCGACGACGCGATCCGGCGTGAGCTTGTGCGCGCACGGGTGACCGACCGGGCAATGCACGTAGTTGCAAGGGCGACAGGCGACCGGAT
Source organism: Casimicrobiaceae bacterium (assembly GCA_035717085.1). Taxonomy (GTDB): domain Bacteria; phylum Pseudomonadota; class Gammaproteobacteria; order Burkholderiales; family Casimicrobiaceae; genus VBCG01. The sequence continues at coordinate 9,340 of DASTIY010000023.1, forward strand.
GGTGCAGCACTTCGTGCAGCGCATGATCGAGCGGCGCGAAGCGCCTCGGATCGGCGCCGCACGACACCACGATGCTCGGCACGCTCAACGCCGCCGCGACGTGCGAGACGCCGGTGTCGTTGGACACGAGCAGCCGTGCCTGCGCAAGCATCGCGGCGAAGACGCCGAGGCGCGTTTGCCCGCCGAGGTCGACGACCGAGCCCGCCGGGAGCATGCGTGCGATGCGTCGTGTGAGCAGCGTCTCCTCGCCGCTGCCGGTCAACACGACGCGAACGCCGCGTTGCGCGATCGCCTGCGCGACGACCGCGAAGTACTCGGGCAGCCAGCGCCGCGTGTAAAGGCGCGCACCCGGATGGACACAGGCGAAACGCCGCGGCGCCAGTCCATGCCGCGCGAGCAGGTCGGCGGCCTCCGCCTTTTCGTTGCCGTCGATCGGGAATTCGAGGCGGTCGCCGGCGCGCGGCAGCGCGAGGAAATCGACGAGCGCGAGCGTGCGATGGATCTCGGTCCCCGTTTCGGGCCACGGCAGGAAGCGCAGCGGATCGGGACACGGAGCGCCGGCGGGATAGAAGCCCGCGACGACTTTGGCGCCGAGCGCGGCGACGAGCGAGTTGGTGAGGTCGCCGCGACCGTGCATTTGCAGCGCGAGGTCGTAGCGCGCCGCTTGCGCGGCCGCCAGGAACCGCGGCAGCGCCGCGATATCCGGCTCGCGCTCCGGAAGACCGGGGAAGCCAGGAAACTCGACGAACCGGTCGACGAGACGGCCGAAGCGCCGCACGAAATCCGTGGCCCACGGCAAACCAATCAGCGTGATTTCGGCGTCCGGATAGCCGCTTCGCAGCGCACGCAGTGCGGGTACGGCGCACAGCAGGTCGCCGAGCTGCAGCGCGCGGAACACCGCGATGCGACGCGGCGCCTCGGCGCGGGGAGCGAGTTCGATCAGGCTCATCGCGCCGCCCTCAGAAGACGCCCCGATAGAGCGAGCAGGAGCGGCAGATCGGCGACGGCGCGTCGGCGGCGAGCTGCGCGCGAAAGCGCTGATACGCGTTGCCGCGCCACACCTTCGCGACACCGTCGTCGAGCATGTTGCCGAAGTTCACGCGATCGGGCGTGCCCACCATGCAGCACGGCATCGCGTCGCCGCGGTAGCTCACGTAGGCGCCGCGCCACGGCCAATCGCAGCGTGGTGGCGTCCGCGGCCTGGAACTTCGCGTGAGCTGGGGCAAACGCAGGTTGACGCCATCGTGCGCCGCGGCGTCGCGCGCGGCCGCGAACGACGTCTCGAGCTGCTCGCGCGGCAGCGCATCGAGCGCCTGCTCGTGGATGAAGTCGCGCATCGGCCGATACTCGGCAGGCAGCGAGCGCTCCTCGAAGTCGTGGCACAGGTACTGGACGAAGACATCGGCGATGCCTTCGTCGTGCGCGAGGCGCACGATCGCGGGCAACTCGTCGAGGTTCTGCTTCATCAGCACGGTGACGATGCGAAGCTGGAGGCGCGAGTGCGCGGCGTTGCGCGCGGCGACGACGCGGCGCAGGTTGCGCAGCACCTTGCCGAAATGCGCGCCGCGACGGATCCGCTCGTACAGCGCAGGCGTCGCCGCGTCGAGGCTCACGTGCAGCGTCGCGAGGCCGCTTTCGATGCATTGCCGGGCACGCCGCTCGGACCAGAGCGTCAGGTTCGTGTTCGTCGAGACGCGGATGCCGCGCGCGCTGGCCCACGCGACCATCTCGAAGAATCGCGGATGCATCGTGGGCTCGCCCAGCCCCTGCAGCTGAAGCTCGTCGATGCCGCCGAAGCCTTCGACGAGTCGCGTGAAGTCGTCGAACGCGAGGAACGCGAGCGGCTCGCCGCGCGCCCCGTCGCGGCGAAACTGGATCGCGCACATCTCGCAGCGCAGGTTGCATTGGCCCACGGGCTCGATCTGCACGAAGCGCGGCAACGGCGGCGCATCCTCGCCGGGGAGGAAATCGCGAGCGCTGTCGAGCGGCACCATCGTCGGTCGTCCCGCGCTAGACGAACGGCACGCGATAGCGCAGCGCGCCTCGCGTGCGCCAGTAGACCGACAGCCACGGAATCAGGAACGACGTGACGACCATCTCGACGACGTGCGATGGCGCGTGGCTCGTATGCACGAGCCGCCGCTTCGCGAACGCGATGCCCATCGCGATCCAGACGACGAGGCTCGCGACGGCAAGCGGCCCTACACCGCCGAACGCATTGACCAGCGTGCAGATGCCGGCGGCGACCGCTGCGTAGTATTCCCACGGCGGGCGGCGACGGACGTAGCGGCGGTACCCGTACGGAAATTTCTTGTAGAGCAGCGCGTCGAACATGACCTTGCGCTGCTGCGCGAGGCTCACGCCCCAGCGCGCGGGACGCACGGGGTGCACGACGCGCGCCGCGCGCGACGAGCGCACGATCGCGCCGCTTGCACGCAGCCGGAAGCACAGGTCGGTGTCCTCGCGCCACGCGCAGCGGAAGCGCTCGTCGAAGCCGCCGATCGCGGCGAGCAGGTCGCGGCGCACGAAGCAGTTCGCCGTCACGAACATCGCGTGCGACAGGCCTGCCGCATCACGCTCGTAGTCGGTCGGCACCGCCGGCAGCGGCACGTCGACCTTGCCGGCGACGGCGTCGGCGCCTTGCGCGATCGCCGTGCGTCCCGCCGCCAGCCAGTCGTGCGCCGGCACGGTGTCGTCGTCGGTGAAGGCGATCACCTCGCCGCGGGCGGCGAGGATGCCGCAGTTGCGCGCCGCGGCGGGACCGCGATTGACCGGTTGCCACAGGAAGCGAAGCGTCGGCGCGCGGTGCGCGCGGCGACGCGCGGCGAGGCCTTCGCGCACGCGCTCGCGCGCGGCAAGCGACGAGCCGTCGTCGACGATGACGATCTCGTAGCGCGTGCCGGCGAGCGTCTGCGCGAGCAGCGCGTCGACGCAGCGGAGCAGAAGCTCGGGGCGTTCGTACGTCGCGATCACGACCGAAATCTCGGGATTCACGAGGCGCCTTTCTCGAGCATGAACGGACCGAGCGCGAGCACGTCGAGCGGGGAGGTGAAGTAGCATTCGAGCGCGTCGCGCGGCGTGCACACGATCGGCTTGCCGCGCGTGTTGAACGACGTGTTGATGACGACGGGGACGCCGGTGCGCGCAGCGAACGCCGCGATCAAGTCGTGATAGAGCGGGTTCGTCTCGCGCGCGACCGTCTGCACGCGCGCCGTGCCATCGGCATGGCACGCTGCGGGAATGCGGGCACGCCGCGCTTCCGGCACGCGATGGACGAACAGCATGTACGGCGACCGCGTGCAGCCTTCGAACCACTCGCCGGCCGCGTCCTCGAGCACGGCCGGCGCGACGGGGCGGAAGTCCTCGCGATCCTTGAGCTCGTTCAAGCGCGCCTGCATCGTCGCCGACAGCGGCGAGGCGAGGATCGAGCGTGCGCCGAGCGCACGCGGTCCGAACTCCATGCGGCCCTGGAACCAGCCGACGACGCGGTCGTCGGCGAGGTGCGCCGAGATGGCGTGCGCCAAGTCCGCCGGACGCGTGTAGGGCACGCGCGCGTGGCGCAGCGCGTCGACGATCTCCGCTTCCGTATAGCCCGGGCCGAGGTACGCGTGCTCCATCGTGAAGTGATGCGAGGCGCGCACGCCGCGCGCCTCGCGGTCGATCCACAGCGCGGCGCCGAGCGCCGTTCCCGCGTCACCGGCGGCGGGCTGCACCCAGATGTCGTCGAAGACGCCCGCTTCGCGCAGGAACCCGTTCATCACGCAGTTGAGCGCGACGCCGCCGGCCATCGCCAGATGGCGAAGGCCCGTGCGCCGACGCAACCAGCGCGTCATCTGCAGCACGGTCTCCTCGAGCACGCGTTGCGCCGCGTGCGCGACGTCGGCGTGCACCGGCAGGAACGCCTCGCCGGGCCGACGCGGCGCGCAGAAGCGCGTGAACGGCGGCGCGTCGACGACGTAGCGGCCATCACCCTGCCAGCGAACGTGCTCGCGCATTTCGGCGACGAAGCGCGGCGTCCCGTACGACGCCAGCGCCATCACCTTGTATTCGTCCGACGAATGCAGGAAGCCCAGGTGGCGCGTGACGTCCTCGTAGAGCAAGCCGAGCGAATGCGGCAGCGGCACTTCGTCGAGCCGCTCGTAACCGCCGTCGCGATACATGCCGTATTGCGTCGACGTGTTCTCGCCGCGGCCGTCGATGGTCAGCACCGCGCATTCGTCGAACGGTGCGGCGAGGAACGCGCTGGCCTGATGCGCGAGGTGATGCGACACGAAGTGCCAGCGCCAAGCCGGCGTCGCGCGCGCGGAGCGCAGGCGGCGCTGCAGGTGGTGCGGAACGCCGCCGGCGAGCTGGCGGGGCGCATTGACGACGTACGACAGGAAGAGGGGATCCCACGGCGCATGACCCGGCACGCGAATCGCGGAAGGCTCGAGCGGCAACGTGATCTCGCGCGGCATGCCGCTGCCGTTGACGAGGAGGTCGGGCGCGAACGAATACGCGACGTGATCGACTGCATCGATGTCGGTGCCGGCCTCGCGCAGGCAATAGTCGATCGCGTGGAACGGCAGCTCCCACGCCGAGAACGGAACGGGGCGCTTGCCGTGCTTGATCTGCGTGAAGCGCTCCTCCTCCGCCGCGGCGACGACCTCGCCATCGACGACGAGGCACGCCGCCGAATCGTGGAACGCTGCGTTGATCCCCAGCGTCCTCATGACGCGACCCTCGCCTCGACGCGCATCGGCGGCACTCGCCGAGCACGTTCCGCCACCGGCGCGAGCAACGCCTCGACGGCCGTCACGATCGCGCTCGGCGCGACGTCGGCGAGGCATCGCGGGTGCCCGTGCGGACACACGCTCTTCAGGCACCAGCGGCATTCGACGTCGCGCGACAGCACGCGATGCGCGACGCCCCAGGGCGTGTGCTGCGGATTGGTCAGTGCATAGAGGTCGACGACCGGCGTGCCGACGGCGGCGGCGAGGTGCGCCGGACTCGAGTTGTTGCACACGACGGCATCGGCCGCTTCGAGCAGCGCCGCGAGTTCGGCGAGATCGAGCCGTCCGGCGAGGTCGACGATGCCTTCTGCACTCGTCGCCAACGCGCGTGTCGTCGCCTGGTCCGCATCGTCGCCCGCGATCGCGATCTGCCAGCGTCCCTTCGCCGCGAGGAGTCGGACCGCTTCGCTGAACGGGCGGACGGGATAGCGTCGCGACGACGCCGTCGCGCCCGGATGCACGACCAGCCACGGCCGGCGCGCGTCGAGCCCGCAGACTTGCGCCTTCTGCAGCATCGAGCGGCGCGCGCGTGGCGTGACCGGAAACTGCAGCGCACGCTCGTGGACCGCGACCCCGAGGCTCGCGACGAGATCGATCTGGCGCTCGACCTCGTGGCGCATGCCGTACGCCAACTCGCGATCCGTCTCGGCGCGCCAGTCGGTGAGCAGCGCGTACGGGTTCTCGCGCGCGTACGCCGCGCGCAGCGGAATGCCGGCTGCGAAGAGCAGCATCGCCGCGGGCAGCGCGCTTTGCGTGCACACCGTGAAGACCACGGCTGCGTCGAACGCACCGGTGCGCAACCGCGCGGCGAGCGCCTGCGTCTCATCCGGCGAGGCCGCGCTCGTTTCCGCGGTCTTCATCCACGGCGCGCGAAAGACGATGACGTCGTCGACGAACGGGAGCGCGCGCGCGACGGCGGCGCCCGCGGGCGACACGAGAAGCGCCAGCGAGCGTCCCGCGTGCGCCTCCTTCAGTGCGCGAAGCGCCGGCGTGGTCATCAGCAGGTCGCCGATGCCGTCGAGCCGCACGGCGAGCATCGAGCGCGCGTCGCTCCACGCCGGGTTCGCTTTCATCTCATCGTAGGCGCCGCGCGCGGATGGCCCGCTTGCGAGCCGCGCACGCCGTCGAGAATGAGCGCCGCGGCATCGGCGAACTGGTAGACGATCGCGTTGGGCGTGCGTAGCTTGCCCGCGCGCCAGCGCGTCTCGTTGCCGCGGTCGACGAGAAGGGTGCGGCATCCGGCGCGAGTGCCCGCCTCGATGTCGTCGAGAATGTCGCCGACCATCCACGAGCGCTCGAGCACGACGCCGTGCGTGGTCGCGGTGTCGAGCAGCAACCCGGGCCGCGGCTTGCGGCAGGTGCACGCGAGCGTGCTCGCACTGCGCACGCCGGCCGGCGCATGCGTGCACCACGCATACGCGCTGATCACGACGCCGTATTCGGCGAGCAGGTCGTCGATGCGCGCCTCGACGCCGGCGAGCGCGCTCGCCGGGAAGCGGCCGAGCGCGACGCCCGGCTGGTTCGACACGACGAACAGCAGGAAGCCCGCGTCCTGCAGGCGCCGCAGCGACTCGCCGACGCCTGGCAACAACGCGATGCGCGCCGGATCGACGTTGTAGGGAACGTCGTGCACGAGCGTGCCGTCCTTGTCGAGGAACACGGCGCGCGCCCGGCGCTCCTCGTGCGCGTCGTCCCAGGCCCTCGGCATCTGGGTAGCGTTCATGGCCACGACGTCTCCTGCACCGGCAGCACGGTGATCTCCGCTATCACGGAGTCGCGCGGTTGCGTGAGCGCGAAGCGCACGGCGCGCGCGACGTCGCGCGGGTCCTGCAGCTTCGAGGGGTCGAGATCAGGAAAGCGATCGAGCAGGAACGGCGTGCGCATGCCACCGGCGATCACCGCGGTGACCCGCACCTTGTGTTCGCGAAATTCCGCGTGCAGCGCGTACGAGAGCCCGAGCAAGCCCCATTTGCTCGCGTGATACGCGCTGGCGTTCGGCCAGCCGCGCTTCGCCGCGGTCGACGCGACGTTGACGATGTCGCCCTGCGTCTTGCGCAACAACGGCAGCGCGAACTTCGCGAGCAGGAACGGCCCGCGCAGGTTCGTGCGGATGATCGCGTCCCAGTCGCGCACTTCGAGCGTGTCGACGCCGGTCGTCTTGTCGATGCCGGCGTTGTTGACGACGCCGTCGAGGCGCCCGCCGCGGCGCTCGACGTCGGCGAGCAGGCGTTTCACGTCGGTCTCGTCGCCGATGTCGCCGCGCATCGCGATCGCCTTCATGCCTTCGTTGCAAAGCGACGCCGCGACCTGCTCGGCGCGATCGGAGAGTTCGGCGACGTACACGGTCGCCCCTGCGCTTGCGAGCTCGGTGCAGATCGCCGCGCCGAGCCCCTGGCCGCCCCCGGTGACGAGGATGGCCTTGCCTTCGAGATCGTTGTCCAAGAGACTCCTATGGGTTCAATTGCCCTGTGCGACCGCGGGACGGGCGAGCGCAGCCGTGGTCGCGACTTCGGCGTACAGGTCGGCGAGCGAGCGTGCGATCCGCTGCCATGTGAATCGCTCGAAGGCGCGCCGCTTCGCGCGCTTGCCGAGCAGCCGCGGGATCGAGGGGTCGCTGAACACGTGCGCGAGGCGCCGCGCGAGCGCGTCGGCGTTCTTCGCATCGACGAGGAATCCCGTGCGACCGTCCTCGACCGAGTACTGCACGCCACCCACGCGCGCACCGATGACCGGCACGCCGCACGCCATCGCTTCCACCGGCGTGATGCCGAACGGCTCGTACCACGGCATCGTCACGAAGAGGTCGGCCGCGCTGTAGTAGTACTTCAGCGCCTCGCGACCCCGGCGGCCCACGAAGGT
>DASTIY010000024.1:0-14793 GCA_035717085.1 Casimicrobiaceae bacterium
GGCGGCGCGATGTTCGGGAATGCCCGGCGTATAATCGCCGTCTCGTCGCGGCCGCGTCGGCCCGGCGGTCCTTCCTGCGGTGGCGGTAGCTCAGTTGGTAGAGTCCCGGATTGTGATTCCGGTCGTCGTGGGTTCGAGTCCCATCCGCCACCCCAACTCGACCCCGTAGCGCATCGGCGCGTCGTGGTTCACGACCGAGCGTCGCGCGACGGCGTTGCCCGGCGTTCGCTCGAACTCCGTCGTTCGTCGCGGTCGAACAACCATCGACGCGGCCGCGATGCGCGCGCCCCTCGCCGCGCGCTAACATGAAGGCCCTGCCGGACCCGCCCAGAACGTGCGCTTCACCGTCGCCACCTACAACATCCACAAGGGCTTTTCGCAACTCGCCCGCCGGATGGTCATCCACGAGTTGCGCGAGCGGCTGCGCGGCCTTGCCGCCGACGTCCTGTTCCTGCAGGAAGTGCTCCACACGCACGAACGGCACGCGAACCGCTACCGCGAGTGGCCGACGCGTCCGCAGCACGAGTTCATCGCCGACGCGTACTGGCACGAGGTCGCGTACGGGCGTAACTGCGTCTACCCGCACGGTCACCACGGCAACGCGCTGCTGTCGCGCTTCCCGATGCTCGCCCAGGAGAACCTCGACATCTCCGCGCATCTGTTCGAAAGCCGCGGCCTGCTCCATTGCGAGATCGCGCTCGGCGAAGGGTTGCCGGCGCTCCACTGCATCAACGTGCATTTGGGCTTGTTCGAGCGCGGGCGTCAATGGCAGATCCAGGCGCTGATCGACCGCATCCAGCTTGCGGTGCCGCGCGACGCGCCGCTCGTGATCGCCGGCGATTTCAACGACTGGCGCAGCAAGGGCGATCGCGCGCTGACCGAGGCGCTCGATCTCGTCGAGGTGTTCGGCGAGGTGAGCGGCCGGCCCGCGCGGACCTTCCCGTCGATGCTGCCGGTCTTCCGCCTCGATCGCATCTACGCGCGAGGACTCTCGGTCGTCGATGCGCGCGTTCATTACGCGTCGCGTGGCGCCCGGATGTCGGATCACGCCGCGCTCGCCGCCACGTTCGAGCTCCGCGGCGCGTCCGATACGCGGTCGGAACGCCTCCCGATGTTGCAGGACGCCCGCACTTCGTGACGTGCAAGCGGGCGGGGCGATGAACCGCTACACGGCGGGGAACTCGGTCACGCTGCTTCGCAATGGCGCCGAGTACTTCCCGCTGCTGCTCGAGGCGATCGCGCTCGCCGAGCGCGAGATCTGGCTCGAAACGTACATCTTCGCCGACGACGAGACCGGCGCCCGCGTCGCCGACGCACTGATCGCCGCCGCACGCCGCGGCGTAAGCGTGCGCGTGCTGGTCGACGGCTGGGGCGCGCGGCACTACCTCACGCGCGCGCTGGAGCGGCGTCTCCTCGACGGCGGCGTCGACCTGCTCAAGTACCGGCCGGAAGTGCACCCGTGGCATTTCCGGTCGCACCGGTTGCGCCGGCTGCATCGCAAGCTTTGCCACATCGACGGGCGCGTCGCGTTCGTCGGCGGCATCAACGTCATCGACGACATGAACACGCCCGGGCATACGCCGCCGCGCGTCGACTTCGCCGTCTGCGTGCGCGGGCCGCTGCTCGTGCCGATCATGCAGACGATGCAGCGCGTGTGGGCGATCGTCGAGGTGACGCAGCTGCGCCATTCCGACGTGCCGTTCTTCCCCGACGAGGAGCCGGCGGAAGACGCCGGAACACAGGTTGCAAAGTTCACCATCCGGGACAACCTGCGGCATCGCCGCGACATCGAGCGCGCCTATCTCGCGGCGCTGCGGACCGCGCGCGACGAGATCATCATCGCCAACGCCTATTTCTTTCCCGGCATGCGGTTTCGCCGTGCGCTGCTGAACGCGGCCGCGCGCGGCGTCGCGGTCACGCTGCTGCTGCAGGCGCGCGTGGAGTTCCGGCTGCTGCACTACGCGTCGCGCGCGCTCTACGGCCCGCTCCTTGCCGCCGGCGTCGCGATCCAGGAGTATCACCGTTCGTTCCTGCACGCGAAGGTTGCCGTCGTCGACGGGCAGTGGGCAACGGTCGGCTCGTCGAACATCGACCCGTATTCGTTCCTGATGGCGCGCGAGGCGAACGTGTTTGTCCGCGACCCGGTGTTCGCGAAGGGATTGCGCGAAGAGTTGACGAAGATGATCGAAAGCGGGGCGCGCCCGGTCCCCTCCCAGCATTGGGCAGAACGGTCGCGTTTTGCCAAGGCGCGCTCGTGGCTCGCGTACGGCGTCGTGCGCGTCGCGATGGGCATGCTGCGCTACGGCGGCGACGAGTGGTGGAAGGGCGCCGCCGGCGCGAAGGCGTGATGCGCGGCCGCTTCTCCTCGACGTCGCTTCCCGCCGATCGCCACGTGCCGCGCACGGAGCGTGGCGCGTGGCAGACGATCCGCCTGCTGCTGCCCTACCTGTGGGGCTACCGGCTGCGCATCGCGGCGGCGCTCACCTGTCTCGTGCTCGCGAAGGTCGCGAACGTCGGCGTGCCGATCCTGATGAAGGAGATCGTCGACAGCCTCGATCCGCGCATCGCGGTCCTCACGGTGCCGCTCCTGCTCCTCGTCGCGTACGGCCTGCTGCGACTGTCGATGACGGTCTTCAACGAGCTGCGCGAGTTCCTGTTCGCGAAGGTGACGCAGCGCGCGGTGCGGCGCATCGGGCTCACGGTGTTCCGTCACCTGCACGCGCTGTCGCTGCGCTTCCACCTCGCACGGCAGACGGGCGGCTTGACGCGCGACGTCGAGCGTGGCCAGCGCGGCATTTCCACGCTGATCAGCTTCGCGCTGTTCTCGATCCTGCCGACGATCGTCGAGATCACCTTCGTCTCGGCGATCCTGATCGCGCGCTACGACTGGACGTTCATTGCGATCACCGCGGTCGCGCTGTCGCTCTACATCCTGTTCACGATCCTCATCACCGAATGGCGCACGCACTTCCGGCGCGAGATGAACGATCTCGACTCGAAGGCGAACACGCGCGCGATCGACAGCCTGATCAACTACGAGACCGTCAAGTACTTCGGCAACGAGGCGTGGGAGGCTTCGCGCTACGACGAGAGCCTGTCGCGCTGGGAGCGTGCGGCCGTGCTGTCGCAAACGTCGCTGTCCGCGCTCAACATCGGCCAGAGCGCGATCATCGCGATCGCCGTGTCGCTCATCATGTGGCGCGCGACGGTGGGCGTCGTCGACGGCCGCATGACCGTCGGCGACCTCGTGCTCGTCAACGGCTTCATGCTCCAGCTCTACGTGCCGCTCAACTTCCTCGGCGTCATCTATCGCGAGATCCGGCAGGCGCTCGCCGACATGGAGCGGCTGTTCCGGCTGATCGAGGAGCACGCGGAGATCACCGATGCGCCGAACGCCGCGCCGCTCGTCGTCGCGCGTGGCGAGGTGCGCTTCGAGCACGTCGACTTCGCGTACGAGCCCGATCGCCAGATCCTGCACGACGTGACGTTCACGATTCCTGCGCACGGCCACGTCGCGGTCGTCGGTCCGTCGGGCTCCGGCAAGTCGACGCTCGCGCGGCTCCTCTATCGCTTCTACGACGTGACCGCCGGCCGCATCACGATCGACGGGCACGACATCCGCGATGTGCAACAGGCGTCGCTTCGCGCCGCGATCGGCATCGTGCCGCAGGACACGGTGCTCTTCAACGACACGATCGAATACAACATCGCCTACGGACGGCCGACCGCGACGCGAGACGAGATCGTGCGGTCGGCGCAGCTCGCGCAGATCCACGACTTCGTCTCGCGCCTGCCGCAGGGCTACGCGACGCCGGTCGGCGAGCGCGGGCTCAAGCTTTCCGGCGGCGAGAAGCAACGGGTCGCGATCGCGCGCGCGATCCTCAAGGACCCGGCGATCCTCATCTTCGACGAAGCGACCTCGGCGCTCGACTCGCGCGCCGAGAAGGCGATCCAGGCCGAGTTGAAGCTCATCGCGCGCGATCACACGTCGCTCACGATCGCCCACCGGCTGTCGACGATCGTCGACGCCGACGTGATCCTCGTCCTCGAGCACGGGCACATCGTCGAACGCGGTACGCATGTTGCTTTGCTTGCCGCCAACGGCGTTTACGCCCGGATGTGGCGGCTGCAGCAGGACGAGCGACGGGAAGCCGCGAGCCCCGAGACGGCGGACGTTTTCCCCGAGCCCGACGACGGCGAGGCATTGCGCACGCTCGATCGCGCCGCCGCCGCTGCGGCCGAAGCCACGTTGCGCGGCGGCGACTAGCCGTTCGTTCCATTGCCTGTTGACGCGTTTGGTGCTCCGTGCGATAAACGCGGAGCTTTTGAGAGTTCGCGTGATGAAACGTCTGCTATCAGTTGTTTTTGCGTGTGTTGTGGCGGGGTCCGCCGTGGCGCAGTCGTGGGCGCCCGACCCCGCGCGCCTGCGGCTCGCCTCGGCCAACGTGCTCGTCCTCGACGCTGCCGCAGATCGTCAGATTTACGCAAAAGCGGCAGATGAGGTGACGCCGATCGCATCCGTCACGAAGCTCATGACGGCGATGGTCGTGCTCGACGCGCAGCAGCCGATGGACGAGCTGCTCGACGTCGACATGGCCGACTTCGACTTCCTGAAGAACAGCTCGTCGCGCCTGCGGATGGGCACCATGCTGTCTCGCCGCGAGATGCTGCGGCTCGCGCTCATGTCGTCGGAGAACCGCGCCGCTTCGTCCCTCGCGCGGCACTACCCGGGCGGCACGACGGCGTTCGTGACCGCGATGAACTTCAAGGCCGCCGCGCTCGGCCTCAAGCACACGCACTACGAGGATCCGACCGGCTTGTCGCCGGAAAACGTTTCGACGGCGAACGACCTTGCGCATCTCGTGCAGGCGGCAGCCGAATACCCGCTGATCCGCGAGTTCACGACGACGCCTGCGTACGACGTCGAGCTCGAGCCGACCGGGCGCACCGTGGCGTTTCGCAATTCGAACGCGTTGGTGAAGGACCAGGCGTGGGACATCACGCTGCAGAAGACCGGCTACATCCGCGAGGCGGGCAAGTGCGTCGTGATGCTCGTCAACATCGCGAGCAAGCCGTTCGTCATCGTGCTGCTCGATTCGCTCGGCAAGTACACCCGGATCGCCGACGCGAAGCGCGTCAAGCACTGGCTCGAAACGGGCGAGTCGCTCGCGCTGACGCCGGTGAAGGCGGTGCGCGCAGTCAAGGCGCGGGCAGTGTCGCGTGCGCAGCAGCGCTCGCACGGCACGCTGCGTCCGCGGCTGGTCAAGACGACCAGCAAGCGCTAAAGAGTCGGGTGCAAGAGCTGTAAGTATTCGCGCGCCGCAGCGCGAATACTTACAGCTCCGATCCAACGTACTGCTACTTCTGCCGACGTGCCGAGGCGCGCAGCAACTCGCGCGCATGCGCGCGCGTCTTGGCCGTGATCTCATGTCCCGCCAGCATTCGCGCGAGCTCGTCGACGCGCGCGGCACCGGTCAGCGCCGACAGCTCGCTCGTCACCTTGTCGCCGTGACCGCGCTTCACGACGCGGAAGTGATGATCGGCGTGCGCCGCGACCTGCGGCAAATGGGTCACGCACAGCACCTGACGGCGGGCGCCGAGCGACTGCAGCATGCGGCCAACGGTCGCGGCGACCGCGCCGCCGATGCCGGTGTCCACTTCGTCGAAGACGAGCGTATCGACGTCGCCCACTTCGCTTGCCGCGACCTGGATGGCCAGCGCGACGCGTGACAATTCGCCGCCCGACGCAACGCGCGACAACGGCCCGGCCGCCTGTTTCGGATGCGTCGCCACGACGAAGGTGACGCTCTCGCGGCCGTGGCTTGCCGGCGTCGCGAGCGGCTCGAGCGCGACGTCGAAGCGCCCGCCCGCCATCGCGAGCGCCTGCATCGCCGCCGTCACACGCGCCGAAAGATCTCGCGCCGCCGTGGCGCGGCCCTCCGAGATCTTCACGGCCAGCGCCTCGTAGCAGCGCTTCGCCTCGTCCACCGCAAGTGCCAGCGCCTGCGTGTCGGACGCGGCGGCGAGCTCGGCGAGCCGCGCGTCGGTTGCCTCCGCGAGCTCGGGCAACGCCTCGGGGCGCACGCGATATTTGCGCGCAAGCTCGTGCATCGCCGACAGGCGCGCCTCGACGCGCTCGAGCTCGCTCGGATCGAGATCGAGCCGGCGGCGGTAATCGCGCAGCGCACGCGCGGCTTCGTCGAGCTGGATCGACGCGGGCGCGAGCAACGCGACGATGTCCGCGAGTGCCGGATCGTCACGGCTCGCGCCCGTCAATTGCTGCCCGACGCGCGCAAGCCGGTGCGCGATCGCGTCGTCGGCACCGCTCAACGCCTCCTCGGCCTGCGTCGTCGCCTCGATCAGTGCCGCCGCGTTCGCGAGCCGTCGCTGCGCCGTACCGAGGGTCGTCCATTCGTCGGACTGCATGGCGAGATCGGCGAGCGCGCGTCGCCGCTCCTCCAGCACTTCACGCTCCGCCGCGAGCGACGCTTCGGCATCGGCCGCACGGTCGCGGCGCGCGAGCGTGTCGCGCCAATTGCGCCATGCGTCTGCGAGCGCGTCGACTTCCGACGACAACCCGGCGAATGCATCGAGCAGCGCACGTTGCGCGTCGCCGCGCGCGAGCGCCTGATGCGCGTGCTGCCCGTGCAGATCGAGAAGCTTCGCGCCGAGCTCGCCGAGCTGCGCGAGCGTCGCCGCGCGACCATTCACGAACGCGCGGCTTCGTCCCTGCACGTCGAGCACGCGGCGCAGCAGCAGTTCGCAACCCGCGTCGAGCCCCGACGCCTCGAGGATAGGACCGATCTCGCGCGCGCCGTCGACGTCGAACATCGCGGCGAGCTCCGCGCGCTCGACGCCGGGCCGAAGCTGGCGCGCTTCGAAGCGATCGCCGAGCAGCAGCGCGAGCGCGTCGAGCAGGATCGATTTACCGGCGCCGGTCTCGCCGGTCAGCACGGTGAAGCCGGGCGCGAAGTCGACGTCGAGGCTTTCGACGACGACGAAGTCGCGGATCGACAGGGCGCGCAGCATGCTGCGGCGTCAGGCGAGCGTCAACGCTTGTCGGCGTACGCGAGCCGCTCCGGCGATTCGCTCCAGTGCAGCTTCTCGCGCAGCATCGCGAAATAGTCGTGGTACTCCGGATGCAGCAACCGCGCGGTGTGCGGCGCGCGCTTCGCCGTCACGCGGTCGCCTTCGGCGAGCTCGAAATGCGCCTGTCCGTCGCAATGCACGGCCGCATCGCGACCGCGACTCACGGTGACCGCGACGGTCGAACGATCCGGGATCGCGATCGGCCTGTGGGTGAGCGCGTGCGGCGCGATCGGCACCAGCGCGAACGCCGGCACCTCGGGCGCGATGATCGGCCCGCCCGTCGACAACGCATACGCGGTCGAGCCCGTCGGCGTCGCGACGATCACGCCGTCGGCGCGCATCGCGTACGCGAACCGGCCGTCGATCTCGACGGCGCAGTCGATCATGCTGCCGAGCCCGCCGCGATTGACGACCACTTCGTTCAGCGCGGGCGCCTGCGCGACCGTCCCGTCGGCGCGCTCGAGCGTCACCGCGAGCAGCGTGCGGCACTCTTCGGTGTAACGGCCGTCGAGCATCGCGGCGAGGGTCGGTTCCATCTTCGCCACCGGGATGTCGGTGAGGAAACCGAGCCGCCCGAGGTTGACGCCGATCAGCGGAACGTCGAACGGCGCGAGGCGTCGCGCGGCGGACAGCATCGTGCCGTCGCCGCCGAGCACGATCGCGAGGTCGATCGCGTCGGGCAATGCCGCGCCCTCGACGATTCGCATGCCCGCGATCGCCGTATCGGCGGCGGTCTCGCGATCGACGACGACGTCGTGGCCGCGGGCGATCAGGAACGCGGCGAGCGGCGCGAGCGGGGCGGCGCCGGGCCCGCCATGGCGCCCGATCAGCGCGACGCGGCGAAACGGGGCGGGCGCGGGCATCCGGCGATTAAACCATAGCCGATGCGCGCGTCGTACAACGATCCCCCAGCGCGCCCGCCCCTCGTGCAGCGTCAAGTAAACTAGTGCCGTCATGCGCAACGACCGCTCCACCGGTTCGCCGATCGATCATCTCGACGCGCGCGCGCAGCACCTGCTGAAGACGCTCGTCGAGCGGTACATCGCCGAAGGGCAACCGGTCGGCTCGCGTGCGCTTTCCCGGCATTCGGGTCTCGACGTCTCGCCGGCGACGATCCGCAACGTGATGGCGGACCTCGAGGAGATGGGCCTGATCGCGAGCCCGCACACGTCGGCCGGCCGGGTGCCGACCCCGCGCGGCTATCGCTTCTTCGTCGACAGCCTCATGGTCGTGCAGCCGCTCGAGGAGGTGGAGATCCACCGGCTCGAGGACGAGCTCGTCGTCGATCGGCCGCAACAGATCGTCAGCGCCGCCGCCGGGTTGCTGTCGCAACTCACGCAGTTCGCCGGCGTCGTCGCGACGCCGAAGCGGCGCGAGGCGTCGTTTCGCCATCTCGAATTCCTCCGCCTCTCCGAGCGGCGCGTGCTGCTCATCATCGTCACGCCCGAAGGCGACGTGCAGAACCGCATCCTGCACACCGATCGCGGCTATACGCCGTCGCAACTCACCGAGGCGACGAACTTCTTCAACCAGAATTTCGCCGGCGCGCCGTTCGGCAACGTGCGCGACCGGCTCGCCGAGGAACTGCGCTCGCTGCGCGAGGACATCGCGGCGCTGATGAAGGCCGCGGTCGACGCGGGCGAGGGCGTGCTCGCGCAGGCCGACGCGCTCGTCGTCACGGGCGAGCGCAACCTGCTGCATGCCGAGGACCTGGCCTCGAACATGGAGCGCCTGCGGCGTCTCTTCGATCTCTTCGAGCAGAAGACGGCGCTTCTGCACCTGCTCGACGTGTCGCAGCGCGCGCCGGGCGTGCAGCTCTACATCGGCGGCGAGTCGGGCCTCGTGCCGCTCGACGAATGCAGCGTCGTGACCGCGAGCTACGAGGTGAACGGCCAGCTGATCGGCACGCTCGGCGTCATCGGTCCCACGCGCATGGCGTACGAGCGCGTGATCCCGATCGTCGACGTGACGGCGAAGCTCCTGTCGAACGCGCTCGCACGCGAGCTCGCCGACGATTAGCGTGGGCAGCTGCCGATGCGCCGCTCACCCCATCCCTTTCCTCGCGCCGCGGGGAGAGGGAGCGAGCGCGTGAGCACGCGGGGCCGTTCCAAGCGCGAAAAGCCCCGAAGCGCGAAAGCGCCGAGGGTCGTCAAATGAGCGCGAGCGGGTGAGGGGAAGACGATGGCGTATCGCCCCGAGCCGCCGTTCGCGCACGACCGCGCGGCGAAGGTCGGCGTACTGATCGTCAATCTCGGGACGCCCGAGGCGCCGACGCCTGCCGCCGTGCGCCGGTACCTCGGCGAGTTCCTCACGGATCCGCGCGTCATCGAGATCCCGTCGTTCGCGTGGCGACCGCTGCTGCACGGCGTCGTCCTGCGCGTGCGTCCGGCGAAATCGGCCGCGCGCTACGAGCGCATCTGGACGAAGGACGGCTCGCCGCTCGCGATCCATACGCACAAGCAGAAGGTGCTGCTGTCCGGCTCGCTCGGGCAGCGGATGAAGGCGCAAGGCTTCGATGCCGAGGGCGTCGTCGTGGAGCACGCCATGCGTTACGGCCGGCCGTCGATCGGCGAGGGCATCGACCGGCTTCGCGTGGCCGCGTGCGAACGGATCCTCGTCGTACCGTTGTATCCGCAATATTCGGCGAGCACGACCGGGTCGGTGGTCGACGCCGTCGGTGCGCACGTCGCGACGCTGCGCCGCGTGCCGGGACTGCGCGTCATCGACACCTACCACGATGACCCTGGTTACATTGCCGCACTCGCGGCGCTGGTCAACGAATATTGGATGCGACACGGCCGGCCCGAGCACCTCGTGCTGTCGTTTCACGGCCTGCCGCGCCGGGCGCTCGCGCGCGGCGATCCCTATCACTGTTATTGCCAGGTGACGGCGCGCCTCCTCGCGCGCGAGCTCGGCGTCGAACCCGCGCAGTGCACGATCGCGTTCCAGTCGCGTTTCGGACGCGGACGCTGGCTCGAGCCCGCGACGGCCGACGTCCTCGCGAAGCTTGGCCGCCAGCGCCTGCGCCGCGTGGACGTCTTCGCGCCGGGCTTCGTCGCCGACTGCCTCGAGACGCTGGAGGAGCTCGCGATCGAAGGCAAGCGCACGTATCAGGCGGCGGGCGGCGGCGACTGCGACGTGCTGCCGTGCCTGAACGAGCATCCGCGCTTCATCGCCGCGCTCACCGACCTCGTGATGGCGAACCTGCAGGGCTGGCTCGCCGCACCGCCCGATGCCGCCGCGCGCGAGGCGACCAAGCTGCGCGCGCGCGCCCTCGGCGCTTCGACGTAACCGCGGCTTCGGTCGCGCCGCGACCGCCCCCGTTGAAAGGCCTGCGGCGGGTCCCCATGTGACTCGACGTCCGTCCTTTTCGTCCCCACGGTGCTCGCATGACCGCTTCGGAGCAGAACGAGAACGTCCCCTTCGACGAGATGATGCGCACCGGCTCGCCGGCCGACGCGGCCAGCGACGACGCGCTCGCGAAGGCGCAGGCCGAGGCCGCCGAGATGCGCGACGCGTGGCTGCGCGCGCGCGCCGAGACCGAGAACGTGCGACGCCAGGCGCAGGTCGACATCTCGAAGGCGCACAAGTACGCCATCGAGAAGTTCGCCGAGGACCTTCTGCCGGTCAAGGATGCGCTCGAGCAGGCGCTCGCGACCGACGAGACGGTCCCGGCGCAGACGCTGCGCGAAGGCTCCGACCTGACGCTGAAGGCGCTCACCGCTGCCTTCGGTCGCGCCGCGATCCGCGAGGTCGATCCCGCCGGCCAGAAGTTCGACCCCCACGTGCATCAGGCGATGTCGGTCGTCGACAGCGACCTGCCCCCGAACACCGTGGTGACCGTCTATCAAAAGGGCTACGTGCTGAACGATCGCGTGCTGCGTCCGGCGCTCGTCACCGTCTCCAAGTCGCGGGACGGCGGGTGACGACCCCGCATTGATTCGCGCGTTCAAGAACCCCATTTCCGCTCCGAACCCACCCCATCCCGCAGTACGGAGGCAAACAACATGGCAAAGATCATCGGCATCGACCTCGGGACGACGAACAGCTGCGTCGCCGTCATGGAGGGCGGCCAACCCAAGGTCATCGAAAACTCGGAAGGCGCACGCACGACGCCGTCGGTCGTCGCCTACGCCGAGGACGGCGAGATCCTCGTCGGCGCGCCCGCCAAGCGGCAGGCCGTGACCAACGCGAAGAACACGATCTTCGCGGTCAAGCGCCTGATCGGCCGGCGCTTCGAGGAAAAGGAAGTGCAGAAGGACATCGACCTGATGCCCTACCGGATCGTCAAGGCGGACAACGGCGACGCGTGGGTCGAGGTGCGCGGCAGGAAGATCGCGCCGCAGCAGGTTTCCGCCGAGATCCTGCGCAAGATGAAGAAGACCGCCGAGGATTACCTCGGCGAGGAAGTCACCGACGCGGTCATCACGGTGCCCGCCTACTTCAACGACTCGCAGCGGCAGGCGACGAAGGACGCCGGCCGCATCGCCGGCCTCGAAGTCAAGCGGATCATCAACGAGCCGACGGCGGCCGCACTCGCGTTCGGCCTCGACAAGAAAGAGGGCGACCGCAAGATCGCCGTCTACGACCTGGGCGGCGGCACGTTCGACATCTCGATCATCGAGATCGCGAACGTCGAAGGCGAGCACCAGTTCGAGGTGCTCTCGACCAACGGCGACACGTTCCTCGGCGGCGAGGACTTCGACCAGCGGATCATCGAGTACATCGTCAACGAGTTCAAGAAGGAATCGGGCGTCGATCTCAAGAACGACGTCCTCGCGCTGCAGCGGCTGAAGGAAGCCGCCGAGAAGGCGAAGATCGAGCTTTCGAGCCTGCAGCAAACCGACATCAACCTGCCGTACATCACGGCCGATCAGAGCGGTCCGAAGCACCTGTCGATGAAGCTCACGCGGGCGAAGCTCGAGTCGCTCGTCGACGACCTGATCCAGCGCACGGTCGAGCCGTGCCGCATCGCGATCAAGGACGCCGGCATCAAGCTCGACGACATCAGCGACGTGATCCTCGTCGGTGGCCAGACGCGGATGCCGAAGGTGCAGGACACGGTACGCCAGTTCTTCGGCAAGGACCCGCGTAAGGACGTCAATCCCGACGAGGCCGTGGCGGTCGGTGCCGCGATCCAGGCGTCGGTGCTGGCGGGCGAGCGCAAGGACGTGCTGCTCCTCGACGTGACGCCGCTGTCGCTCGGCATCGAGACGCTGGGTGGCGTGATGACCAAGCTCATCCAGAAGAACACGACGATCCCGACCAAGGCGCAGCAGACGTTCTCGACGGCCGACGACAATCAGCCGGCGGTGACGATCCACGTGCTGCAGGGCGAGCGCGAGCGCGCATCGGGCAACAAGAGCCTCGGTCAGTTCAACCTCGAAGGCATTCCGCCCGCGCCGCGCGGCATGCCGCAGATCGAAGTGACGTTCGACATCGACGCGAACGGCATCCTGCACGTCTCGGCGAAGGACAAGGCGACGGGCAAGGAGAACAAGATCACGATCAAGGCGAATTCGGGCTTGTCCGAGGACGAAATTCAGCGGATGGTGAAAGACGCCGAGTCGCACGCCGAGGAAGATCGCAAGCTGATGGAAGTGGTGCAGGCGCGCAACGCCCTCGACGCGATGGTGCACAGCGTGAAGAAGTCGCTCGGCGAATACGGCGAGAAGGTCGGCGGCGAAGAGCGCGCGCGCATCGAGTCGGCGCTGAACGACGCCGAGACGACACTCAAGAACAAGGACGCGTCGAAGGAAGCATTGCAGGCGAAGTCCGAGGCGCTGATGAGCGCATCGCAGAAGCTCGGCGAAGCGATGTATGCGCAGGGTCAGGGCGCGGGTGCAGGCGCAGGTTCCGGGGCCGAGGGCGCCGGCGGAGCGGGCGGTGCGCAAGGCGGCAACAACGAGGAGAAGGTCGTCGACGCCGAGTACACGGAGGTCAAGGACCGCAAGTAGGCCACGTCGTGCCGACACACGGGGCCGGGCCCGTTCGCGCCTTTCGAACGTCGGATCCGGCCCTTATCTTGTCGGCAAGGCCGTAGAATTCGCAGGTTTGCGTCGGCCGCACGTGCGCGTGTGGCCGACGTTCGTATCGGGGCGTGCGAAACGCTCCTGACAGGCATTGGCAGCAACCGAGGGGCGGTCGGCAATTTTCATGGCGAAACGCGATTACTACACCGTGCTCGGCGTCACGCGCGAGGCGTCCGAGGACGACATCAAGAAGGCGTATCGCAAGCTTGCGATGAAGCATCATCCGGATCGCAATCCTTCGAGCGACGCCGAAGAGAAGTTCAAGGAAGCGAAGGAAGCGTACGAGGTGCTGTCCGACGCGCGCAAGCGCGCCGCGTACGACCAGTTCGGCCACGCCGGCGTCGATCCGGCGGCGGGCTTCGGCGCAGCGGGCGCGCGCGGCGCCGAAGGGTTCGGCGGGTTCGCCGACGCGTTCGGCGACATCTTCGGCGAGATTTTCGGCCAGCAGCGCGGCCGGCGCGATGGCGTCTATCGCGGCGCCGACCTGCGCTACAACTTGGAGCTCTCGCTCGAGGAGGCCGCGCACGGCACCGAAGTGAAGATTCGCGTGCCGACGATGGAGGAGTGCGCGACGTGTCACGGCAGCGGTGCTGCGCCCGGGACGCAACCGCAAACGTGCCCGACGTGCCATGGCCGCGGCGAAGTGCGCGTCTCGCAGGGCTTCTTCTCGATCCAGCAGACGTGTCCGCAGTGTCGCGGTACCGGCAAGGTCATTCCCGACCCGTGCGCGACGTGCGGTGGCGGCGGCCGCGTGCGGAAGCAGAAGACGCTGTCGGTCAAGATCCCGGCGGGCATCGATCAGGACGATCGCATCCGGCTGTCGGGCGAGGGCGAGGCGGGCGTCAACGGCGGGCCAACCGGCGATTTGTACGTCGTGGTGACGTTGAAGCCGCACCCGGTGTTCACGCGCGACGGCGCCGATCTTCATTGCGACATGCCGGTGAGCTTCGCCAAGGCGGCGCTCGGCGGGGAGATCGAGATTCCCACGCTCGACGGGCATGCGAAGCTCAAGATCCCGCCCGAGACGCAGACGGGCCAGGTGTTCCGGCTGCGCAACAAGGGCATTCGCCCGGTGCGCGCCTCGGTGACCGGCGATCTCTATTGCCACGTCGCGCTCGAGACGCCGGTGAAGCTCACCGCGCGGCAGAAGGAATTGCTGCGCGAGTTCGAGGCGATCAACGAAGAGGATCCGGACGCGCACAGCCCGCGCGCCAAATCCTTCTTTGACAAAGTCAAGGCGTTTTTTGGGCCTTGACTTTGCGGCGAGCGCCAACCGCCGCGTCGCGGCGCGTTAAGGGAGCGGCGCTCGCTCCAAGATCAGCGCGTTCCTCGGTCCCTGACGTTTCGGCTACGGGAACGCGGGAATGTAGGGATCGATCCCGCGATCCTCGGCTTCCGGATGCTCGGTGTTCAGCATGGCGCGGATCTCGTCGACGCGATGCTTCGGCACGTCGACCATGAGCAGCAGCTTTCCGTCGTCGATCGCCTGCTGGAACCGCCGCAGCCGCGAGTTCGGCACCGCGCTGCCGACCATGCTTGCAACCCAGAGGCCGAACAGCGCACCGACGACGCCGGCGCCGAGCACGGTGACGATCTGCCAGTGATCGTCGGCCGCGCCGGCGAGCACCATGGTGCCGCCGAGGATGACGCCGAGGACGGCGCCCAGCACCAT
>DASTIY010000025.1:0-25459 GCA_035717085.1 Casimicrobiaceae bacterium
TCTCGCTTCGCCCCGAGCATCCGCCCGACGAGCGCGAGCACGGCCGCGTCGTCGTGTGAGTCGCCTTCGATGGCGACCGATAGCCTGCCCCGATTCGAAACCTGCGCGACGCGCACGATCACGGGTTGCCGAAATCCCGAGAGCGCGCGCACGTACACGCCGTCCGGCGTGAGCAGATCGACGATGTTGGTGGAAAGCCGCCGGAGCACCGTCGCGGTGAGATCGAGCCGGTACGGCCTGCCCACGGGGATCTCGTGTACGCGCATCGGCTTTCCGAACTTCGCCGGCGCGCGCTCGAGCTCGCGGCCGCGCGACACGCGCCTGCCTTGCGCCGGCTTCGTCAGCAACCGCCTCCGGCTGCTCGTGGCTCCCGCTGCGGCCAAGGGCATGAGCGGACGTAGGCTTCGGCGGCCTTCCTGATCGCCTCGGCCTGCGTCGGATACGCGTGAATGACGCGCGCCAGCGTGCGCAAACCGACGTCGGCCACGATGGCCAGCGTGATCTCGCTGATCATCTCGCCCGCGTGCCGGGCGACGATCGTCGCACCCAGAATGTGGTCCGTCCGCTCCTCGACACTGATTTTCACGAACCCGACTTCCTCGTCGTCGGCGATCGCACGGTCGACGTCGTGCATCGGGATCGTGAACGTCTTCACCGGTATGTTCCGCTCGCGCGCCTGGCGTACGTAAAGCCCCACGTGCGCAATCTCCGGGTCGGTGTAGGTGCACCAGGGAATCGTGAGCGCGCTCAGCCGCTCGTGCCCGTCGGACAACGCGTTCTCGACCGCGATTCGCGCCGACGCGTCGGCGGTGTCGTTGAACTTGTGCGACAGGCAGACATCGCCCGCGGCATAGATCCGGTGATTGCGCGTTCGCAGGAAATCGTCGACGTGGACGCCGCGCCGGGCGTCGTAGTCGACGCCTGCCGCCTCGAGATCCAGACCCTCCGTATTGGACACGCGCCCGGTGCCCGCGAGAATGGCATCGACCACCACGGTGCTGTGGTAGTCGTCGCTGACGAGATCGACGATCTTCTCGTCACCTTCGACGCGCACGTTGCGGACCTGCGTGTTGAGCCGCACCTCGATCCCGTCGCGCGCCAAGGCATCGGACAGTATCTGCGCAGCGTCGCGCTCTTCTCTGGGCAGGAAGAGCGGCCGTCGCTGCACGATGGTCGTCTGCACGCCCAGGCGGCAGAACGCCTGCGCCATTTCGCAGCCGAGCGGACCGCCACCGATGACCAGCAGCCGCCGTGGCGGCGCCGGCAGGTCGAATGCGTTCTCGTTGGTGAAATACCCGGCGCCGGCGAGACCGGGAATCGAGGGCATGTCGGGGCGCGCGCCGGTCGCGATCAGCGCCTTCCCGAAGCAAAGTGTCGCGCCCTCCACGTCGAGCGCATCGGCTCGCGTGAAGCGCGCCCGACCGAAGAACACGTCCACGCCGGCCGCCGTCAGCCGTTGCGCGGAATCGGCACGGCTGATGCGGGCGCGAACACCGCGCACGCGTTGCATCACGGCGGCAAAGTCGACGCGGATGTCGGCCGGGATCTGCGCGCCATACCGGTTCGCATGACGCATCTCGGCGTACAGCCGCGACGTGCGGAGAATCGCCTTCGACGGCACGCAGCCGATGTTGAGGCAGGTGCCACCGAGCAGGTGACGCTCGACGAGCGCCACCTTCGCGCCCTTCGCCGCTGCCGTGCGCGCCGCGACGAGTCCGGCAGTGCCGCCGCCGACGATCGCCAGGTCGTAACGCGATGACGGTGGCGGATTGCGCCAGTCGAGCGGACCGACGTTGTCGAGGCGTTCGCGCTCGACGGCGTGGCTCGCCTGTGTTGCGAGAGGGTCGCGATGCTGCTCGATCGCCGGCGTGCCGCTCAAGGACACCTCCTACAACCAACCGCCGCTGAATCCGGCGCGCCGCAACCCCGTGACGACCCACGGACATTGGCGCATCAGACGCCAGGTCAACTCGCTGCGGTGGTTCTCGATCATCATCGTCACGATGCCGTGGTCGAGGCCGTAATGTCCGGGCGACACCCAATAGCTGCCGCCCACGTCCGTCAGTCCCGGATTGAAACCGCTCGCGTAACGCTGATCGGGACGCATTTGCGGATAACGCTCATGCATGGCGCGCACGGTCGAAAGCACGACCTCGGGCGCGAACGGCAGCGACGCGAGCGGCGCCCAGCCGGAGAGCGTGCCGTCGTCGGGACCCCAGGGCACGCCACGCGCCGCATATCCGAAGCGCTGCCGACGCGCGGCTCCGCTTTTGTCGGGCATCGCGCCGGTCGGGCCGTCGCACGCAGTCAATCCCCAGCAACTTTCGTCATATCCGGCGAATCCGAGTGGGTTGCGTCGCGCATATTCGCGCTGAATCATGACGGCACGCCGGCTGTTCTCGAAATAGTCGCTGCGCTTCTCGCGCATGAAAGCGTCGCGGATCTCGCGGAAATCGATCCAGGCGTGCGAGAACTGATGAATGAACAACGGGCCGGCATACAGGAAATCGATGTCGTAGAGATTCTCCCACTGGTAGGTGACCGTCCATGCCTCGTAAGCGTGCGGACCGATCGGGTACGTCGGAGAGCCGAGCGCCAGCACATACAGCAGGATGCTCTCGCTGTAGCCCTCCCATCCGTAATGCAGGAATCCGCTTTCCGGCTTCCATCCTTGCATGATCGTCGTGCGGCCGTCCTGCGCCCAGCGCCAGTCGATGCGCCGGTACAGCCGATCGGCGATTTCGCGCAGTTCGGCTTCCTGCGCGCTGTCCCCGTCGAAATACATGCGCGCGGTCAATGCTCCGGCGATCAGCAACGCGGTGTCGATCATCGACAGTTCCGAACGCCATACGCGGACGCCCGATTGCATGTCGAGGAAGTGGTAATAGAACCCCTTGTAACCGGTCGCGCCGGGCGTGCCGCTCTGGTCGCTGTCGCGGAAGAAGCGCAGTGCGGCGAGGCAGAGTTCGACCGCCTCGTCGCGCGACAGCCAGCCGCGCTCCACCGCGACCGGATACGTGGACAGCGCGAATCCCACCACGGCAATGCTGCACGGCCAACGCTCGCGCGTGGTATCCGCGACGAGACCGTTCGCCGGATTGACCGTTTGCCGGAAATAGCCGAACGCCGCACGTTCGATGCCGTCGAGCAATACCTCATCGGCATCGCCACCGGATGCGTCGCAGCCGGAGAACGTCATTGCGGTCCGACTGTTGCGACCGACGAAGTCGGCATCATCACTGCTTCAGCCTTCATCATCTCGCTTGGCCCCCGCCGGCTCGTAGACGTGCGCCCTTGCGATGCGCCGAGCCCATTCCCGTCCGAAATCGCATCGAGTGATCACGATCGGGGAATTGTGCGGCATGGACGGTACTTCGTGATCGGACGTCGTTTCAGCCGCCGTATCAGTGGCGGTTCATTGTGAAGCCACGCCAATCGGAGCGATATCGAGGCAGCAGGAAACTTCCAGTAGGGACTTCTTGATGCCGCCGCGGCGATGCGCGGCGCCGGAAGGCGGTTTGGCGGCGTGCTCGCAGGAAGGAAATCGGCGAGATTCAGTCGGGATACGATGATGGCGCAAGACTCGCGACGCTCGAGCATCGACATTGCCAAGACGGACAGGTAGCGAAGGTCTTTCGAGCGATGCCCGAGCTTCCCGAAGTCGAGACGGTCCGGCGCGGGCTTCAGTCGACGCTCGAAGGGGCGACGATCGAACGGCTCGAACTTCGCCGGCACGATCTGCGCTTCCCGTTCTCGCGGCACTTCGCAGCGCGCTTGACGGGCCATCGGATCACCGCGCTTCGCCGCCGTGCCAAGTATCTGCTGGCCGAACTCGACGACCACACGACGCTCCTGATGCATCTCGGCATGTCGGGCTCGTTTCGCATCGAGACGCACGGACAGAAGGATGCGAAGCCGGTCGCCGACGATGCGGTCTATTACAAGCGCGGAAAGCTCGAAGCACACGACCACGTGATCTTCCACCTGCAAGGTGGCACGCGCATCGTCTACAACGACCCGCGCCGCTTCGGCTTCATGCTGCTGATCGCGGCGAAGGAATTCGACGCACACCCGATGCTCGCGCACCTCGGGTTCGAGCCGATCGGCAACGGGCTGTCGGCGGAGGCGCTCGCGCCCCGCTTCGCCAGGCGCGCCGCGCCGCTCAAGGCGGTCCTGTCGGATCAGCGTGTCATCGCCGGCCTCGGCAACATCTATGTGTGCGAAGCACTTTGGCGCGCACGGCTTTCGCCCAGGCGCGCGGCGAGAACGTTGGTGCGCGCGAACGGAACACCCACGAAGCGCCTGGTCAGGCTGGTCGATGCGGTGCGCGAGGTCATCGCCGACGCGGTCGAGGCCGGCGGCTCGTCGCTTCGCGACTACGTGCAGGCCAACGGCGAGCTCGGCCTCTTTCAGCACCGATTCTGCGTCTACGACCGCGAAGGGAAACGATGCCCGCGCGGCGACGGGACGATCAGGCGCATCGTGCAGTCGGGACGCTCGACGTTTTATTGCCCGGCCTGCCAGCGCTGAGCCGTTTTGCGCAAAACGAACCTGCAAATCCGTGTCGATGATCCGGGCGTCCGACGGGCGCCGTAAACCGGGCGACGGCGACCCATCCGTCCGGCGTCCGCTGGTGTTCACCATCGTCGCGTTGGCGCTGCTGATGATGTCCGTCGACTCGACGATTGTCGCGACGGCATTGCACGCCCTGCAGCATGGACTCGGAACGCGTGGCGCGTGGTGACGCGCCGGCGTCCGCTTCGTCACCGCGACCGTTCATCCCGATGCGCGCCGCGACGTCATGCCGCTCGCGAACGCGTCGCGCGCGAGGGTGCCGCAAGCACAGCGTCGACCATCGCCTGCGCCTCGTCCACGACGCGATCGAGGTGCTGCTCGCCACGAAAGCTCTCGGCGTAAATCTTGTAGATGTCCTCGGTGCCCGAGGGACGCGCGGCGAACCAGCTGCTGTCCGTCGTCACCTTCAGCCCGCCGATGGGTGCGCCATTGCCGGGTGCACGATCGAGTATGCAGCGGATCGTCTCACCCGCCAGTTCGCGGTGCGGAAACTCGCTCGGGGAAAGCCGTGCAAGGCGCCGCTTCTGTTGCGCCGTGGCGATCGCCTGCACGCGGCGCTCCACCGGCTCGCCCAGGTCGCGCGTGATGGCGCGGTAGTTTTCGCCTGGATCACGGCCCGTGCGCTGCGTGATTTCCACGGCGAGCAGCGCCGGCACGATGCCATCCTTGTCGGTCGTCCACGTGCGGCCGTCGGCGCGCAGGAAACTCGCACCCGCGCTTTCTTCACCGGCAAAGCCCAGCGATCCATCGGCAAGGCCGGCGACGAACCATTTGAATCCGACCGGGACTTCGCACACGGTGCGACCGAGCCGCGCCGCCACGCGATCGATCATCTGCGTACTGACGATGGTCTTGCCGACCGCCGAGCGCTTGCGCCAGCGCGGCCGGTGCGCGAACAGGTAGTCGGTCATCACCGTCAGGTAATGATTCGGCGGCAGCAGCCCTGCGCTTCGCGTGACGATGCCGTGGCGATCGTGGTCGGTGTCGCAGGCGAACGCGATGTCGAAGCGGTCTTTCAGCGCAATCAACGGCTGCATCACGTACGGCGAGGATGGGTCCATGCGGATGCGCCCGTCCCAATCGACCGCCACGAACCGGAACGTCGGATCGACTTCCGCATCGACGATGTCCAGGTTGAGTCGATAGCGATCGGCAATCGGCCCCCAGTAGTGGACGCCAGCACCCCCCATCGGATCGACGCCGACGTGCAGCGTGGTGCCGCGAAGCACCTCCATGTCGATGACGCGCGCGAGGTCGCGGACATAGGGGTTCAGGAAATCGTGCCGGTGCGTCGTGGCGGCCGTTCGCGCCTTGCGAAGCGGAATGCGCTTCACGCCTTTCAAGCCGCGGGCGAGGAACGCGTTCGCGCGCGCCTCGATCCATCCGGTGACCCGTTCATCCGCCGGGCCGCCGTGGGGCGGGTTGTACTTGAAGCCACCGCTGTCCGGCGGATTGTGCGAAGGCGTGACGACGATGCCGTCGGCGAGCCCGGTGGTACGCGCGCGGTTGTGCGTGAGAATCGCATGCGATACGGCCGGCGTCGGCGTGTATTCGTCGTTCTGCGCCACCATGACGTCGACGCCGTTCGCCGCCAGCACGCAAAGCGCACTGGCCTGCGCGGGCGCCGACAGCGCGTGCGTGTCGATCCCCAGGAAGAGCGGACCGTCGACGTGCTGCCGCCGGCGGTGATCGCACACGGCCTGGCTGATGGCGAGGATGTGCGCCTCGTTGAAACTCGCCGTGAACGAAGAGCCGCGATGTCCCGACGTGCCGAAGGCCACCCGCTGCGCCGCTTTTGCCGGATCGGGCAGTTCGGTGTAGTACGCGGTGACGAGCCTCGGCACGTCGACCAGCAGAGAAGGCGGCGCCTGCTTGCCGGCCAGCGGACTCGGCATCGACGCGTGCGCCGCGACGCTCACGTTCGTAGCGGCGCCGGTTTTTTGACCGCCTCGCTTTTCGCGGCGATGCAATCGAGCAGGTCGCGCCATGCCTTGTCGAACGCTTTCGCACCTTCCACCTGCAGCCGATCGGCGAGCGCCGCGTCGTCGACCCCCGCCCGCCGGAATTCGTCGATCACCTGTTCGGCGTCGCCGCCGTCGCTTGACATCGCGCCTTTCAGCTGACCGTGATCGGCAAACGCGAGCAACGTCTTGTCGGGGATCGTGTTGATCGTGTCCGGCGCCGCAAGCGCTTCGATGTACAGCGTATCGGGCGCCGCCGGATCCTTGGTGCCGGTGCTGGCCCAGAGCAGGCGTTGCAGGCGCGCACCTGCAGCTTGCAACGTTCGCCACCGGGGCGACGCCAACAGTTCGCGGTAAGCCTTGTAGGTGCGTCGAGCTATCGCGATACCGAGACGATTGTGAAGCTCACGCGGCACCTCGTCCTTGACCGCGACGTCCCATCGGCTCACGAACAGCGACGCTGCCGAGTCGACTTTCGGATCGAGGCCCGCGGCGATTCGCCGCTCGATGCCGGTGAGGTAGGCGTTCGCCGAGGCGAGGTACTGCTCGCGCGAAAACAGCAGCGTGACGTTGATCGGCACGCCGGCGAAGATCGCCTCCTCGATGGCGGGAACGCCTGCGCGCGTGCCGGGAATCTTGATGAACAGGTTGGGTCGCTGCCCGCGATCATGCAGTCGTTTGGCCGCTGCGATACTGCCGGCCGTGTCGTCGGCGAGCAGCGGCGAGACTTCCATCGACACCCAGCCGTCGACGCCGTCGGTCGCTTCGTGCGCCGGACGGAACAGGTCCGCCGCCTGCGCGAGGTCTTCGAGCGCGAGATCGATGAACAGGTCCTCGCCCGACTGCCCTGCGGCCGTCTTGCGCCGAATGGCGTCGTCGTAGAAGTGGCCGCTGCGGATGGCGCGATCGAAAATCGACGGATTGGACGTGAGTCCCGTGATCTCGAAATGGTCGATGTAGCGGCGAAGCGTGCCGTCGACGAGCATCTCGCGCGTGATGTTGTCGAGCCACAGGCTCTGGCCGAGGTCGTGCAGTTGCTGCGTCGCTTTCATCGGAACTCCTTTTCCATGCATTCGGCGCCACGACGGCCGAGGAATGCCGTGAATTCATCGTTGGCGAGATCGCAAATGCGATCGACCGACCACGCGGCCGCCGGATACGCGGCAACGTTGGCAGGGTCGAGCGCATAGTGGCCCTGGCGTGCAAACACCGTGATCAGCCGATCGCCCCATGCGCCCTTCATCGCCGCGAGGATGCGCAGCTTGTCGTCGATCATGACGTAACGGCGCGCCGGATAGCGTTGTGCGACGGCATCGAGCATCTGCTCCTTGTGGATGTAGATCAGGACGTGCCCGTCGACCGCGTCCCACAGCCCCGACCGCTGGATCTTGCGCGGCTGGAACACGACATCGCCGTCCGAAAGAATGACCGTCGGTCCGAGACGCCGCAAATGCGCGACGGCTGCGAGCGCGCCCTCGTAGAGCCGGTCGGCGAACGGATAATCGACCAGGTACGACGACATCAGCAGCAACCGCGGATCGTTCATGTCGCCGAGCCGGTAGCGCTGCAACGCACCGAGATAATCCGCGTAGCCGAGCTCGGCGCGGAGCGCCTCGAAGATCGCCCAGTAGCGGTCGCGGCTGCCGGCGCCGAACTCGCGCGCGAGATGCTCGCGCAGATCGCCTTGCACGCGATCGTTGTCGAGCAGCGTGTTGTCGCAATCGACGAGGAATACGATGTCGTTCAGCAATCCCGTGCTTCCTCGGCATCCGGCGCGGGATCGTGCCAACCGCCTTCACCGGCCATCATGCGTGCCGCCTGCGCGGGTCCCCAGGCATCCGGTTCGTAGGGCTCGACCGGCGTGGCGTTGCCGAGGATCGGATCGACGACGCGCCACGCCGCTTCGACGGCCGCAGCGCTCGTGAACAGCGACGCATCGCCGTGAATCGCGTCGTGCAGCAGTCGTTCGTAGGGCATCATGTCCCCGCAAGGGTCGCGATGCACGACGAGCTCGGTCTGCTGTCCGGTCATGATGGCGCCGGGCCGCTTGGCCCGGGCTCCCAGCGAAATGGAGACATCGGGACTCAACCGGAAGCGGAAGTAATTCGGCGCCTGCGCGTCAGCCTCTGCGAAGACGGCCTGCGGAGGCTGCTTGAGCCTCACCGTGATTTCCGTCGTCGTGACGGGGAGCCGCTTGCCGGCGCGGATGCAGAACGGGACACCGGCCCAGCGCCACGTGTCGAGGTGAAGGCGCACGGCCGCAAAGGTTTCGACCTGCGAATCGCGCGCGACCCCCGGCTCGTCGCGGTAGCCGACGAACTGTCCGCGAACGACGTCCTCGGGCTCGAGCGGGCGCATCGCCCGCAACGCACGCAGCTTTTCGTCGCGGACCGCCTCGGAACCGCAACCCACCGGCGCATCCATCGCCAGCAATGCCATCACCTGCAGCATGTGGTTCTGAACGACGTCGCGGATTGCGCCCACTTCGTCGTAGAAGCCTCCGCGGCCCTGCACGCCGAAAGACTCCGCCATCGTGATCTGCACGCTCGCGACGTAATTGCGATTCCAGATCGGTTCGAGGAATGCGTTGGCGAACCGGAAGTAGAGCAGGTTCTCGACCGCTTCCTTCGCGAGGTAATGGTCGATGCGAAAGATGGCGGACTCGGGAAAGACCCGTAGCAGGCGGCGATTGAGCTCCTGTGCCGAGGCGAGATCACGGCCGAACGGTTTTTCGACGATGACGCGCGCATCGTGCGCACACCCCGCCGCCGCCAGGCCCTCGACGACCGTGGCGAACATGCTCGGCGGAATCGCGAGGTAATACAAAGGCCGCGCCGCCGTGCCCAGCGCCTGTCGAAGCCGCGCGAACGTCGACGCGTCGCCGTAATCGCCGCGGATGTACTGCAGGCGGGCGGACAGCCTGGCGAACGCCTCCGCATCGACACCGCCGTGCCGTTCGAGGCTTTCGCGCACGTGCGTGCGCAGCTCGTCGACGTTCTCGGCCGATCGCGCGATCCCGATGATCGGCAAGTCGAGCAAGCCGTGCCGAACCATCGACTGCAGCGCCGGAAAAATCTTCTTGCGCGCAAGGTCGCCGGTGGCGCCGAAAAACACCAGCGCATCCGAACGGGGTTGCGGCGCCGTCGCAGGGGTCATCGGGGTGCGGCCGGCTTTTCCACGTGCCCGCCGAACGCGTGGCGCATCGCCGACAGCACCCGATCCGCAAACCCGGCGTTGCCGCGCGAGCTGAAGCGCTGATAGAGCGCGGCACTCAGCACCGGCGCGGGAACGCCCTCGTCGATCGCCGCTGCGACCGTCCATCGTCCTTCGCCCGAATCCGACACGTGCCCCGCGTAGGTTGCGAGCTCGGCATCGTCGGCGAGCGCTGCCGCCGTGAGATCCAGCAGCCAGGAGCTGATGACGCTCCCGTGCCGCCATACTTCCGCGATCCCCGGCAAGTCCAGCTCGTATTGGTAGCACTCGGGATCGCGCAACGGCGTCGTCTCGGCGTCGCTTGCGCGCGTGCCCGTGCCGACGTCGGCATGGCGCAGGATGTTGAGTCCCTCCGCGTAGGCCGCCATCAGCCCGTACTCGATGCCGTTGTGGACCATCTTGACGAAATGACCCGCGCCGTGCGGCCCGCAATGCAGGTAGCCGCGTTCCGCCGTTCCGCGGGTCGCGTGGCCCGGCGCGCCGGGTGGCGTTTCGGCGCCCGGCGCAAGCGTGGCGAATATCGGCTCGAGCCGCGCGACGACGCTGGCGTCGCCACCGATCATCAGGCAATAGCCGCGCGCGAGACCGGCGACGCCGCCACTGGTCCCGACATCGACGTAGTGAATGCCGCGCGCTTTCAATGCGGCGGCGCGACGGAGATCGTCGCGGTAATAGGAATTGCCGCCGTCGATGACGACGTCGCCGGTCGCGAGCAGCGGGGTCAGGTGCGCCAGTTCTTCGTCGACGACCCCGGCTGGCACCATCAGCCAGACGATGCGCGGCGTCGCGAGCTTCGCGACGAGGTCTTGCAGCGTCGCGGCACCGGTGACGCCGGGCTGCAGCGCCTCGGCGATCGCGCTCGCATGCACGTCGTGCACGACGCACGCATGGCCTCCGGCGACGAGCCGGCGCGTCATCGCCGACCCCATGCGTCCCAGTCCGATCATGCCGATCTGCATCAGGCCTCTCCCCTGTCGACCTCGCGTGGACGAGGGATCGTTACCGCGACGCGGTGGTCTCGCCGATCGTCGACGAGATGAACGAGCGCATCGCGGGCATCGATGCCATCGACGTTCACCCGCTGTTCGGTGCCACGATCGAGCATTTGCGCGATCGTGATCTCGTAGAACGTTTCCCGATACCGGTAGCGCAGCTCGAAAGTCGTCCACTCAGCCGGCATGCAGGGTTCGATGCGCAGCGTGTCGCCTTCGCGTCGCAATCCGAGCAACGACTCGACGAGCAGGCGATACATCCACCCGGCGGACCCCGTGTACCACGTCCAGCCGCCGCGGCCGGTGTGCGGCGCGATCGAGTAGACGTCGGCGGCCAGCACGTACGGCTCCGTCGTGAACACCGTGCTCGCTTGCGGCGTTCGGGCGTGATTGACCGGATTGATCATCGTCGCGATCTCCCATGCGCGCTCGCCGTCACCGATCGCGACGAACGCCATCGCGGCCCAGACCGCTGCGTGCGTGTACTGGCCGCCATTCTCGCGCACGCCGCGAAGGTAGCCCTGGATGTAGCCGGGGTTGGGATTCGATCGATCGAAGGGAGGTGCGAGCAACCGAACGAGTGCCGCATCGCGCTCGACGAGTTGCCGATCGACCGCCTCCATCGCCGTTCGCGCTCGCTGGCGATCGCCTGCCCCCGAGAGCGCCGCCCAGCTTTGCGCGATCGAATCGATCCTGCACTCGGCGTTCGCCGATGTGCCGAGCGGCGAGCCGTCGTCGAACCAGGCGCGGCGATACCAGCCGCCGTCCCACGCGCTCGCGTCGATGTTGGCGCGAAGCCGCGCGGCTTCGCTGTCGCAGCGCGTGGCGAAGTCGACGTCGTTGCGCCGGCGCGCCAATTCGCCGAACTGCTTCAGCACCGCGTACAGGAAGAAGCCGAGCCAGACGCTTTCTCCCTTGCCGCGAGCGCCGACGAGATTCATGCCGTCGTTCCAGTCGCCCGATCCCATCAGCGGGATGCCATGCGCGCCGAAGCGCAACCCGTGCTCGATCGCGCGCACGCAGTGATCGTAGAGGCTCGCCACCTCGTTCGACGGCGTCGGCAGGTCGTAGTACGACTCCTCGTCGTCGGCAAGCGCGCGCCCGTCGATGAACGCCACCGGCTCGTCGAGCACGCCGCTGTCGCCGGTCGTGCGCACGTAGCGGCACACTGCAAAGGGCAGCCACAGAAAGTCGTCCGAGCAGCGCGTGCGCACGCCGCGCCCTTGCGGCGGATGCCACCAGTGCTGGACGTCCCCTTGCGGAAACTGCCGCGACGCGCAGCGCAGCAGGTGCTCGCGCACGAGAAGCGGCTCGGCGTGAACGAGCGCCATCACGTCCTGCAACTGGTCGCGGAAGCCGAACGCCCCGCCCGGCTGATAGAACGCGTTGCGCCCCCACAGGCGGCACGACAGCACCTGGTAGACCAGCCATCCGTTCGCCAGCACGTCGAGGGCCTTGTCCGGCGTTTCGACGTGGACGGCGCCGAGCGCGTGCTGCCAGTACGCCTTGACCAAGGCGAGCGCGGCTTCTGCCGCGGTGATGCCGCGAAAGCGTCGCACGAGGTCGCGCGCTGCGTCGTCGTTTGCCGCCGCGCCGAGCAGGAATGCGACGGTACGCACCTGACCGGCGGCGAGATCCATGCCGGCGCGAATCGCGGCGCACGGATCGAGCGCCACGCCGACGGTGCCGGAAAGCTGCGGCTCGCACATCGCGGCCGGATCGCGCAACGAGCCGTTGCACCCGACGAACTCCGCGCGGTCGCCGCTGACGGTACGCGTCGCGTCGTCGACGTCGAAGAATGCGACGCGTCCGGGGAACGCGGTGTTGTACGCATTGCGCGCGAACAGTGCGCCGGTGGCTGCGTCGATTTCCGTGGTCACGTGCATCGCCGTTTTGGCACGAGAGTCGCCCAGCACCCATTCGACGTAACCGGTGGCCGACAACCGGCGGGCACGACCCGAACGGTTGGCAAGCTTCAGGACCGCGAACTTGACCGGCGCATCGATCGCGACATAAACGGTGAGCGCCGACTCGATGCCGTCTTCGACGTGCTCGAACACGCTGTGACCGAACCCGTGACGGGTCACGTAGGGTGCCGCGCCGCCGCTCGGCAGCAGCGTCGGCGACCAGACGCGCCCATCCTCCTCGTCGCGCAGGTAGAACGCCTCCGTGTTCGGATCACGGACCGGATCGTTCGACCACGGCGTCAGGCGAAACTCGTGCGCGTTCTCGCTCCACGTGGCAGCGCTGCCGCTCTCGGAGATCAGCGTACCGAACTGCGGGTTCGCGATGACGTTGACCCAGGGTGAGGGCGTCATCCGCTTCGACGTGAGGGTGATGACGTATTCGCGTCCATCGGGCGTGAAGCCGCCGGTGCCGTTGGGAAAGAGGAGCTCGCGACGCGGCAATTCGCTCGCCGGCGCAGCGTCGGCGCGTTCACCGCGCGCGACGATGCGAAGCACGCTCGACGACGACGCCGCGCCAGGCCGATCGAGTTGCTGCTCGAACGTTCCATCGGCGGCGTTCAGGACCACACGTGCGACGGTTTGCAGCAGGATCCGGTCGGCGTCCGGCACGGCACCTGCGGCTAGCACGAAGAGGTCGCCGGGCAGGTCGAGCGCATCGGCATCGCGCGCAGCGGCGATCAGCCCGTCGATCGATGCGCGCAGCGGCGAATCACCGCCATTGCGACTTTCGTCGAGGATCACGACGTCGGCCGCCAATCCGTGCATCCGCCAATACGCGCGCGCCTGCAGCAGATGGCGTATCCACGCGATATTGGCGGCGTCCGCGATCCGGAGCAGCACGATCGGCAGGTCGCCGGAGATCCGGTAGCCCCACAGGCCGCGCTGGCCTTCGGCATTCCGGGCGAGAATGGCGGGGTCGGCGCGGAGCGCCGCGTTGGCATAGATGATGGAAGCCGCAATCCGTTGAAACCGTTGCGCGTCCGCATTGGTGGCACCGATCGCGCGGAGCATCGTCTGCGCATGCGCCGTTGCCGCATCGAGCGCGCGATCGACGAAACCCAGCTCGCGACATTTGACCGCCAGCGCGAGACAGGCCTCGCGCGTGTCGGCAACGCCGGTCATCAGGTCGACGGTCGCCGTTTCGCCCGGCGCGAGCGACAGGCCGCGGCGAATGGCCGCGACCGGATCGAGCACGGACCCGACAGTCCCGGACAACGGCGCATCGGTCTGCAGAGCGCTCGGATCGGCAAGTGTTCGGCCGCGACCGATGAAGCGCATGCGATCCGTTTCGTACGAAACATCTGCGGCGGCATCGGACGGCGCAAACAGAAGGTGAAACAGCCACGGCGTGACTTCGTCGTCGGTGCGCGGTCGGCGTTTGCAGAGGATCGCCTGCTGCTCGCGCACGACCCCGGTCTCGACGAAGAGCTTGGCAAACGCCGGATGCGCCGCGTCGGCGGCCGCCGGCGCCAGCACGATTTCGGCGTAGCTCGTGACGTCGAGCGTCCGGCGCGCCCGGGAAGCGTTGGAAATCGCGACTCGACGCACCTCGAGGTCGTCGTCCGGCGCGACGGCAATCTCGGTGCGCGTTTCGATCCCGTCGTCACGACGATGGAACACCGCGCGCCCGGCCGAGAACACCGTTTCCGAAGTGTCCGGTTGCTGACGCGTCGGCTGATATGCGGTCGACCAGAAATTCCCGGTCGCGCGGTCGCGCACGTAGCAGAAAGTGCCACAGTCGTCACAAGTGGCGTCTTCATGCCAGCGCGTGAGGGCCAGGCGACGCCAGGAACTGCAGCCGCCGCCCGCACTCGTAACCATCACGTGGTAGCGACCGTTCGACAGTAACTGGACGACCGGCCGCGCGGCGCCGTCGTTTCCGACGATCACACGCCCCTCCGGGACCGTGTTCTCGCAATCGGTGCACCGCGCGCAGACATTCGTTCTCGCCAGAGGTCTCCCGCCACAAGCGTCTGACCGCGAACACACGCCGAGGTGCAACCGACCATGAACTCAACCACTTCCAGCCCGCCCTCGCGGCGCCAGCGGATTGGTCGGGATGAGGCTCCCGCACATACGCCGCCACTCACCGGGCGCGCGGCCTGGAAAGCGCTGGCCCGCCACTACGAGACGATCCGCGGCGTGCACCTGCGGCAGCTTTTTGCCGACGACTCCGCGCGCGGGAAGCGCTACGCCGCGGAAGCCGCGGGGGTTTACCTCGACTACTCGAAGAACCGCATCACCGACGAGACGCTCGGGCTCCTCGTCGCGCTCGCGGAGGAGTCCCGCCTGCGCGAGCGCATCGAAGCGATGTTTCGCGGCGAAAAGATCAACGTGACCGAAGACCGGGCCGTGCTGCACACCGCGCTTCGCGCACCGCAGGGCGAGCGCGTGATCGTCGACGGCGCCGACGTCGTGCCCGAAGTGCACGCCGTGCTCGATCGCATGAGCGCATTCTCGAACGCGGTCCGCCGCGGGCAATGGAAAGGCTACACGGGCAGGCGCATCCGCAATGTCGTCAACATCGGCATCGGCGGCTCCGACCTCGGGCCGGTCATGGCGTACGAAGCGCTGCGCCATTACAGCCAGCGCGACCTGCGCTTTCGGTTCGTCTCCAACGTGGACGGCACCGACTTCGTCGAAGCCACGCGCGGGCTCGATCCCGCGGAGACGCTCTTCGTCGTCTGCTCGAAGACGTTCACGACGCTCGAGACGCTGACCAACGCGCACGCCGCGCGCGCGTGGTCGCTGCGCGCCCTGCACGACGAGGCGGCCGTGCGAAGGCATTTCGTGGCGGTGTCGACCAACGCCGAAGGTGTGGCGAAGTTCGGCATCGACACCAGGAACATGTTCGGCTTCTGGGATTGGGTCGGCGGGCGCTATTCGATGGATTCGGCGATCGGGCTCTCGACCATGATCGCGATCGGACCGGAACATTTTCGCGCGATGCTCGCCGGCTTTCGCGCCATGGACGAGCACTTCATGACCGCGCCATTCGAGCGCAACCTGCCGGTGCTCATGGGCCTGATCGCGATCTGGTACAACGATTTCTTCGGCGCGCAGACGGTTGCGGTCTTGCCCTACGACCAGTACCTGAAACGCTTTCCGGCGTACCTGCAGCAGCTCACGATGGAGAGCAACGGCAAGCACGTGACGCAGGACGGCGTGCGCGTCGACTATCAGACGGGGCCGGTCTACTGGGGCGAGCCGGGAACCAACGGACAGCACTCGTTCTACCAGCTCATCCATCAGGGAACGCGGCTCGTCCCGTGCGACTTCATCGGCTTCTGCCAGCCGCAAAATCCGCTTGGCGACCAGCACGATCTTCTGATGGCGAACCTTTTCGCGCAGACCGAGGCGCTCGCGTTCGGCCGGACGGCGGAGGACGTGAAAGCCGAAGGCACGTCGGCGCGGCTCGTGCCGCACCGCACCTTCGAAGGCGATCGGCCGAGCAACACCTTGCTCGCGCAGCGCCTCACGCCGCGGACGCTCGGATCACTCGTCGCGCTCTACGAGCATAGCGTCTTCACGCAGGGCGCGGTCTGGAACATCGATTCGTTCGACCAGTGGGGTGTGGAACTCGGCAAGGCGCTTGCGCAGCGCATCGTGCCCGAGCTCACGGCCAAGACCGAGCCCGCGCTTTCGCACGACAGCTCGACGAACACGCTGATCCGGCGTTATCGCGCGCTGAAGGAATAGAGCCCGCCGCAGCGAGCGTCCGCGAGCGAAGCCCGCCGCCTCCGGCAGCGCCGGGCGCCATGCCGACATACGAGGAACGTTCAGCGTTAAGACGAACGCGTTGGCAACGAGCTGGCACTCGAACAAGTTCCTGAACCCGGCGCGCGACGACGCGGTGCTCCCCATCCTGCACCTGAACGGCTACAAGATCGCCGGGCCAACCGTGCTGGCGCGCATTGACGAAGACGAGCTCGAAGCGCTACGGCTACACGCCGTACTTCGTCGAAGGCGACGATCCGCAGCTCATGCACCAGCGCATGGCGGCGACGCTCGATCGCGTCGTCGGCGAGATCCGGCGCATCCAGAACGAGGCGCGGACGAACGGCTTTCGCGAGCGCCCACGCTGGCCGATGATCGTTATGCGCTCTCCGAAAGCGAGCATTTTCCGGCGCTCGAGGTGCGCGTGATCAACGTCGTCGACCTGATGACGCTGCAGCCGCAAGCCGAGCATCCGCATGGGCTGCACGACCGGGACTTCGACGCCCTCTTCACGAAAGACAAGCCGATCATCTTCGCTTTCCACGGCTATCCGTCGGTGATCCATCGCCTGACCTATCGCCGCGCCGGCCACGACAACTTGCACGTGCGCGGCTACAAGGAGAACGGCACGACCACGACGCCTTTCGACATGGTGGTGCTGAACGATCTCGACCGCTTCCATCTCGTGGGCGACGTGATCGACCGCGTCGCGAGCCTCGGCTCGCGCGCCGCTTACACGAAACGGTTTCTGCGCGACAAGCGGGTCGATCACAAGGCCTACATCGAAAAGCACGGCATCGACATGCCGGAGATCCGCAACTGGAAATGGAACGCCGCCAGCGCGGGACAGCGTGCGTAGATCGGATCGCGACGCGGCACCGTGTCCGAGAACGGGCGTCGCGGCCACGGGCCGAACCCGCAAGGAATCGTTACGCTCGCGCTCGGAGATCTGCATGACCGAAGCAACATCGACGAAAGCAAATCGCCCCGAGCAGCGCATCCTTTTGTTTCTGGCCGACGTGGACGGGGCGCTGGTGACCCGCGACAAGGTGCTGACCGAGGACGCGAAAGACGCGGTGCGGGCGCTGCGCGAGGCGGGCATCGAGTTCGCGATCACCAGCGGCCGCCCGCCGCGCGGCATGCGCATGCTGGTCGAGCCCCTCGCGCTGACGACCCCGATCGCGGGCTTCAACGGCGCGGTGTTCGTCAATCCCGACTTGTCGGTCAT
The DNA here is from genome assembly GCA_035717085.1 of Casimicrobiaceae bacterium. Taxonomy (GTDB): domain Bacteria; phylum Pseudomonadota; class Gammaproteobacteria; order Burkholderiales; family Casimicrobiaceae; genus VBCG01. Next base: position 17,654 of record DASTIY010000025.1, read on the forward strand.
CGAGAGCCATACGCTCGATCCGGCCGCGGCCCGAGAGACGGTGACGCTGATCGGCAAGCAGGGTCTCGACGTCTGGGTTTACACCGAGACCGAGTGGCTGGTCCGCGACCCGGACGCGCCGCATGTCGCGCGTGAGGCGTGGACGGTGAAGTTCGACGCGCGCGTGGTGCCTGAATTCACCGACGAACATCTGTCGCGCGCGGTGAAGATCGTCGGTATCTCGGACGATTTCCCGCGCGTCGCCACGTGCGAGAAGGCGGCGCAGGCTGCGCTCGGCGAGCGGGCGAGTGCCGCCCGCTCGCAGCCCTACTATCTCGACGTGACGAACCCGAAGGCGAACAAGGGCGTCGTCGTGGAAATACTTTCCAAGCGTCTCGGCATTCCGTCGTCGCAGATCGCAACGATGGGCGACATGCCGAACGACGTGCTGATGTTTCGCAACAGTGGCTTCTCGATCGCGATGGGCAACGCGAGCGACGAGGTGAAAGCGCAGGCGAGCGCCGTCACCGACGGCAACGAGGACGAAGGCTTTGCGAAGGCGGTGCGGCGCTTCATCCTGCCGAAGGACGCGCGATGATGCCGGCGTTCGGGACGCTGCGCGTTTTCGACGACGCGCACGCGCTGGCTCGGGACGGGGCGCGCTTGGTGTGCGAGCAGGCGGAAGCGAAAAGCGGCGGCGTCGCGCTGTGCCTGTCCGGCGGCTCGACGCCGCGTCCGCTTTACGAAGCGCTCGCGTCGCCGCCGCTGCTCGAACGGTTTCCGTGGAGCCGCACGCAGTTTTTCTTCGGCGACGAGCGCTTCGTGCCGCCGGACGACGCGGCGAGCAATGCGCGCATGGCCAACGATGCGATGTTCTCCCGCGCGAGCGTGCCGCCGCAGAACGTGCATGCCATTCCGACCGTCGGCATCACACCCGCGCAGGCCGCGGAGGAGTACGAGCGCACGCTTCGCGCGCTGCATGGCGGTCTTGCGCCGACGTCGGAAGCGCCACTCTTCGACGTGTGCCTGCTCGGCGTCGGCGACGACGGTCACACCGCATCGCTGCTCCCGGGTGACGCCGCGCTCGACGTGCGCGATCGCTGGGTGGCGGTCGTCGCGCACGGGCGGCCGCAGGCCCGCATCACCCTCACCTACCCGGCACTCGAGAGCAGCCGCTTGGTGGTTTTTTTGCTGCAGGGGGAAGGCAAGCGCGCGATTCTCGATCGCCTGCTGTCCGGCGACGATACGCTGCCCGCTGGGCGCCTGAGGCCGGTTGGCGATGTCTTCTGGTTCGTCGATCGCGCGGCGGCTGGACGCTGGACGTAGCTCGACACTTCGTAGCCCGATTTCTTCGCCGACACGATCCGACCCGCGACGAGACCGCCTTCGCGTGCCGGCGACGGTCGTCGCGCTGCTTTCGCGTTTCGCGACCAGGATGGAATGTCGCGCCTGCTTGCCTTGGGGAGCGCGCTCCCGGCGCGCGCCAGTCGCTCGATCTCGTCTGGGGCAAGACCCGCCGTGAGGCGTCCTTCGAGAATCGCGATCGTCGCCGGTACCGCGCCGCCGGCACGCACGTCCTCCTCAAGCGCGCGCGCCGTCTCCAGGTTCTGCGGCCACGGCATGCCGTGCGCGATGATCGTCGACTCGAGCGCGACGACCGGCCGTCGCGCGGCAAGCGCCGCCGCAACTTCGGCGTGCACGCTCAACGTCAACGTCACCGCTCCCTTGTGGGGGTTTCACAGATCGACCCGGCGCCGCCGTCGCGTTCGAGCAGCGCGATCGCCCTATCCACCACGCCGTCGACGCTGAAGCCGTATTCGCGCATGACCACTGCGCCGGGTGCGGAAGCGCCGAAGCGATCCACGCCGACCACGTCGCCGCGCCCGCCGACATAGCGCCACCACCCCTGCGAGACCCCGGCTTCGACCGCGAGACGCGCAGGGATCGAACCGGGCAGCACGCTGTCGCGGTACTGCGCAGGCTGCGCATCGAAGAGCTCGAAGCTCGGCATCGACACCACGCGGGCGTTGATTTGCCGCGCGAGGAGCTTCTCGCGCACCGCGAGAACGAGCGCGACTTCCGATCCGCTCGCGATCAGGATCAGGTCCGGATTCTTGTCCGGCGCGTCGGCCAGGACGTACGCGCCGCGCCGCAGCCCGTCCGCACTCGCCAATCGCGCGCGGTCGAGCGTGGGCACGTTTTGTCGCGTCAGCACGAGCGCGACCGGACGCGCCTTCGTCTCGACCGCGACGTGCCACGCGACCGCCGTCTCGTTCGCATCGCACGGCCGAATCACGTCGAAGTCTGGAATCGCACGCAATCCCGCGAGTTGCTCGACGGGTTGATGCGTCGGTCCGTCCTCGCCGAGCGCGATGCTGTCGTGGGTGAAGACGTAGATCACGTGCAGGCCCATCAGCGCCGCGAGGCGCATCGGCGGGCGCATGTAGTCGGAGAAGATCAGGAACGTCGCGCCGTACGGCAGCGTTCCGCCGTGCGCCGCGAGGCCGTTCAGGATCCCACCCATCGCATGCTCGCGCACGCCGAAGTGCAGGTTGCGGCCGGCGTAGCTCCAGACGCCCCCGTCGGAGCCCTGCTTATCGGAGGCGCGCGGCATGGCCGACTCGAAGTCTCCCGCGCCCTTCAGCGCGGTGTGCGTCGACGGATCGAGATCCGCCGAGCCACCGATCAGCGCCGGGAGCCGTGGCGCGATCGCGTTCATCACCTTGCCCGAAGCGACGCGCGTGGCCATCCCTTTCGCATCGGCCGGAAAAGCCGGAACGTCGGCGTCCCAGCCCGGTGGCAGGTCGCCGGCGACGAGGGCGCGAAATGCCTGCGCAAGCTCGGGGAACGCGCGCGCATACTCGGCGAAGCGTTCGTTCCACGCCGTTTGCGCGCGCTCGCCCTTGTCGAGCGCCTCGCGAAAGTGCGCGGCTGCGGCGTCGGGAATGTAGAAAGGCGGCTCCTCCGGCCAGCCGAGATTGCGCTTCGTCAATCGCACCTCCTCTTCGCCGAGCGGCGAGCCGTGCGCCTCGAAGGTGCCCTGCTTGTTGGGCGATCCGTAACCGATATGCGTGCGCACGAGGATCAGCGACGGGCGCGCGGTTTCGGCGTGCGCGGCGGCAAGCGCCCGCTCGATCGCCTCCACGTCGTTGCCGTCATCGACGCGTTGCGTGTGCCAGCCGTACGCGTCGAACCGCTTTGCGCGGTCCTCGGTGAAGGTCAAGTCGGTCGCGGCCGACAGCGTGACGCGATTGTCGTCGTAGAAATAGATCAGCTTGCCGAGCCGCAGGTGGCCGGCGAGCGAGGCGGCCTCCGACGCGACACCCTCCATCAGGTCGCCGTCGCTGACGATGCCGTAGGTGGAGTGGTCGACGATATCGAAACCCGGCCGATTCCAGCAAGCCGCCAGGTGGGCTTCCGCGATCGCCATGCCGACGCCGTTGGCGAACCCCTGGCCGAGCGGTCCCGTCGTCGTTTCGACGCCGGGCGTCATGCCGCGCTCGGGATGCCCCGGCGCCATGCTGCACCATTGCCGAAAGCGCTCGATCTGCGCCAGCGGAAGGTCGTAGCCGGTGACGTGCAGCAGGCTGTAGAGCAGCATCGAGCCGTGCCCGGCGGACAGGACGAAGCGGTCACGATCGAACCAGTGCGGATTGCGCGGATTGTGTTTCAGAAAGCGCGTCCAGAGCACGTACGCCATCGGCGCGGCATCGAGCGGCAGGCCCGGATGGCCGCTGTTCGCCTTTTGCACCGCGTCGACCGACAGGAACCGCAAGGTGTTGATGCACAGGGTGTCGAGCGCGGACGGCGACGCCGGCGTGGAAAGCGGTGAGCTCATGTTCAAGTCTCCGCGCGCCGGTCGAACCGGCGAGATGTAGTCAATGGAACCTCATACGTCGGATGAATGGCGTGACCGAACGTTCGCGCGACTTCTTTCACGCTGCGGGCGCCCGCAGTCGCAGTTGCGCGACGATTTCCGCGGCGATCGAGGACGGGTCCGCGTCGATCGAAACGACGATCGGATGCTCGTCCTGCGTCGGCTCCTCGAGCGTGTCGAACTGGCTCTGCAAAAGCTCGGCCGGCATGTAGTGGCCGTGCCGCTGCTTCATCCGCCGTGCGACGAGATCGAAATCGCCCTTCAGATAGACCAGCCTGACGTCGCTGCGATCGCCGATGAGGAGGTCGCGGTAACTCCTCTTCAGCGCCGAGCACGCGATGACGCCGTGCCGGCCTGCAGCGCGCACGCCGTCGATCCATGCGGCGATCGCCGCAAGCCACGGCCAGCGATCCTCGTCGGTCAAGGGTATGCCGCTCGCCATCTTGTGCACGTTCGCAGCCGAATGGAAAGTATCGGCATCCGCGAGCTCCCAGTGAAGACGCCTCGAAAGCTCCGTCGCGACCGTCGTCTTGCCCGAGCTCGAGACGCCCATGACGACCAGAACGGCGACGGTGTCGATACGGCTGTGCGAGGGACGTCGCATAAAGCCTCGGGCTACCCGCACGCGCAACCGCGCGGCTGACTTCGTAATGATGGTCTGCGGCGATGCGGACGACTATCGGGTATGTGCGATCGTCCGTGTACGGATGCTCCGATGGGCTCGCACGACGACGTGTGCCGAATGCGGCACGAGGTCGTTCACCAGCGAAATGACGCCGTCGTGCTGCGATTCGCCATCCACCCACACGCCCGGCTCGCGATCGGCAGTCTCCGCCGCACCCACGGTGATCGTGTACGTCGTGTCCAGGTACCGGTAGTGCAGCTTGAATTCCTTCCAGTCCGCGGGCAGGCATGGCGACAAGCGCAGCTTGTCGGCGACGCGTTCGACGCCGAGGAGCGACTCGAGAATCAATCGGTACATCCATCCGGCCGAACCGGTGTACCACGACCAGCCTCCACGGCCCGTGTGCGGGGCCATCGCGTAGACGTCGGCGGCCATCACGTACGGTTCCACGCGGTAGGTCGCAATATCCAGGCCGGATCGACCGTGATTGATCGGGTTGATCATGCCCAGGAGTTCCCAGGCGCGGCGTGCGTCGCCCAGCACCGCAAACGCCATCACGGCCCAGATCGCGCCGTGCGTATATTGGCCGCCGTTCTCGCGCACGCCTGGCGGGTAGCCCCGGATGTACCCCGGATACGGATGCGACGTATCGAACGGCGGCGTCAGCAGTTGCACCAGCGCATCGTCGCGCCGAACCAGCCGCCGATACGCGGCGTCCATCGCCGCGCGCGAACGTTCTGCGTCGGCGACGCCGGACAGAACCGACCAGCTCTGCGAGATCGAGTCGATCTGGCACTCGGCATTGGCGGCCGATCCCAGCGGCGTGCCGTCGTCGAAGTAGGCGCGCCGATACCAGGCGCCGTCCCACGCGTGCTGTTCGATGTTCCTGGACAGCTTGCCGACTTCTGCATCGCAACGCTCGGCAAAGGCTCGGTCATCGCGCAGCCGCGCCACCTTCGCGAACTGCGCGAGCACCGAGCAAAGGAAAAATGCGAGCCACACGCTTTCCCCCTTCCCCTCGATGCCGACCAGATTCATCCCGTCGTTCCAGTCGCCTGAACCCATCAGCGGCAACCCGTGGCTTCCGAACCGCAATCCACGGCGGATCGCGCGCACGCCATGCTCGTACAGGCTCGCGGCCTCGGCCGATCGCTCCGGCATGTCGTAATAGGAATCTTCCCCGGCATTGACGGGCCGTCCTGTCAGAAACGCGACGGGTTCGTCGAGAACGGCGCTGTCACCCGTGACCAGGACATAACGCGCGATCACCAACGGCAGCCACAGATAATCGTCGGAGCATTGCGTTCGCACGCCGCGGCCGGACGGCGGGTGCCACCAATGCTGGACGTCGCCTTCCACGAACTGCCGGCTCGCGCAGAGCAGGATTTGCGCGCGCGCAAGCGCAGGCTCGGCATGGAGCAGCGCCAGCACGTCCTGAAGCTGGTCGCGAAAGCCGAAGGCGCCGCCGGACTGGTAGAAGCCGGTGCGCGCCCACAGGCGGCATGCGAGTGCCTGGTAGACGAGCCAGCCGTTGCACAGAACGTCGAGCGATGCGTCGGGCGTCTCGACACGAACGGCAGTGAGCGTGCGCTGCCATTGCCGCCGCACGCCTTCGAGCTCGGCTTTCGTGGAGGCCGGGTTGCCGAAGTGGCGGGCCAGATTGCGTGCGTCGGCGATGTCGTTCCCAACCCCAAGCCGGAACGTCACCTCGCGTTCGGCGCCCGCCTCCAGCTCGATCGTCATCGCAATCGCGGCACACGGGTCGAGCGCCGCGCCCGATCTACCCGACAACCGGGCGCGGGCCATGGCCGCCGGTGCCGCCAGCGTGCCGTTGCGGCCGATGAACTCGACGCGGTCGCAGGTATGCGTTCGCGTCGCGCCGTCGGCTGCGAAAAACGCGACACGTTTGCCGAACTCCATGCCATAGGCATTGCGGGCGAACAGTGCGCCTGTCTCTCCATCACGCTCAGTCACGATGTGCATCGCCGATTTCGATCGCAGGTCGCCCAGCACCCACTCCACATAACCGATCACCGATAGTCGTCGCGCACGCGCCGACGCGTTGCGTATCTTCAGCGTCGCGAACTTGACGGCGGCGTCGCGGGCCACGTACGCGCGCAGCTCGCTCGCGATGCCTTCCTCGTGATGCTCGAACACGGTGTAACCGAATCCGTGCCGCGTGACGTACGGTGTGCGACCGCGCGCGGGCAGCGGCGTGGGAGACCAGAAACGCCCGGTCTCCTCGTCGCGCAGGTAATACGCTTCGCCGCTCGCGTCGCTCACCGGGTCGTTGCTCCACGGGGTGAGCCGCAGCTCGTGCGCGTTCTCGCGCCACGTGTAGGTCCCGCCACTTTCGGAGATGACGCTCCCGAAGTTTGGATTCGCGAGCACGTTCACCCATGGCGCCGGGGTCGGGCTATCGGCGTCGGTCGTGATCACGTACTCGGTGCCGTCGGGCGTGAACCCGCCGATGCCATTGCCGAACATCAGTGTCTGCACGTCGTCTCGCCCGACGACGGGCTCGGTTCCTTCCGCGCGAACGGGCGCGAGCAACGGAACCCGCGGTGCCTGCAGGACGCGCCCGCCGATCTGTTCGGCCAGCGTTCCTTTGCCGTCGGAGACGATCACCCGCGCGACCGCCTCGAGAAGCACACGATCCTCCTCCGAGATCTGGTCGCCGCGCCGAACGAAGATGCCGCCCTGCCGATCCACCATCTGGCTTTCGACGCGCGCCGCGATCAACGCCATGATGTCGTCCTGCAGCAACTGACGGTATCCCGCCTGATCCTCGTTCCAGATCACGAGATCCACGGCGAGCCCCTTGAGTCGCCAGTAGGCATGCGCCTGCACCAGTTGGCGCACGAGATCGATATTGACGGCATCCGCGATACGCAGCAGAACGATCGGCAGATCGCCGGAAATGCCGTATCCCCACAAGTCGGATTGCGCGCGACGGTTCCGGGCGATGACGCTGGAATCGGCGCGCAGCGACGCGTTGGCGAAAACGATCGAGTTGGCAAGGCGCGCATAGAGTTGCGCGTCGGCTTCGCCGGCGTTGATCTGGCGCAGCACGACCTGCGCGTGCGTCCACGCCAGCTCGACGACGCGATCCGCGAGCCGCGGGTCGCGGTATTTCTCGAGCAGCCCGGACGCGGCATCCCGCGATTCCGCAACGCCATAGACCATGTCGATGGTCGCGATCTGGTCCGGTTCCAGCGTGAACGAAATGCGGATGGCGGCGATCGGATCGAGCACGGTGCCCGCGCTGCCCGAGAGCGGTGCGCGATCCCGCATCGCCTGAGGCGCCGCCGGCGTGTTGCCCCGG
>DASTIY010000026.1:0-2381 GCA_035717085.1 Casimicrobiaceae bacterium
AAGTTCACGGCGAACGCGATCCAGATCACCGTGATCGCGACATCGAGCGGCCACTCGAGCTCGGCGTACTCCTTACCCTGCGTGTACCCCATCGGCAGCGTGATCGCGGCCGCGAGGATGATCGCCTGCCAGCCCCAGAAGTGGAGCTTCGACAGCGAGTCGAGCGGTCGCGCCTTCAAGAGGCGCTGCGACGAGTAATAGACGGCCGCAAAGATCGCGTTGCCCGCGAACGCGAAGATCACCGCGTTCGTATGCAGCGGCCTGAGCCGGCCGAACGTGAAGTAGGGCGCAGCATTGAGGCTCGGCACCGCGAGCTGAAGCGCGCACCACAGACCGACGAGCATCCCGACCGCACCCCACACGACGGTGGCCGTGACAAACCGCCGCACGATGGCGTCGTCATAACGAATCGTCTCGTTCGACATCGCCGCGCGCTATCGCAACGCGCGTGCCGCGGTGCGGCTCCTTCTCCGGCGTGTTGGAGGCGGGATCTGCGCAAGCGCTGCGTCGTTGCGCGAGGGGGCAGCACCGGCTGCGCACTTGGTCCCGGTTTCGCGCTGGCACGGCGGCTGCCTGTCCGCCGAGCATGGCGAATCACAGCTCCGATGAATCCTGGACGATCCCGCTGCACATCATCATGTGGACCGCGATCTCGGTGGGCGTGATCATGATGCTGGTGGTGTTCATGATGCACTGCTAGCCGAGCCCGGCGCACGCGCTGCGGACAGCGCTGCGGCGGGCGCAAGGCACGCGGGAATTCATTTCCGCGGCGGCAGCCAGACCGTCGCGACGTGCTCGGGGCCGTCAGCTCACTCCAGCCCGCCGAGCTGGCGCGTGAGCTTCTTCAGCGTCGCGAGGCCGTACTTCTTGCCGGCCGCGGCGGCGATGGCCTTGGGTTGCTGTGTGATCGAGCGGCCGAAGGTGGACTCGACCCATGCGGTGGTCGGGTTCGGGTCGGGTGGGTCGCAGCCATACGCGATCGCCATGTCGAGGACCTCGTCGCCGCAGCGGGCGAGGAGGGCGATCGTGTCGGCGACGTTGCCACCGAGGATCTCGAGGTCGCCCTCGCTGCCGAGGAAGACGACGGGCGCGTTGTCCCACGTGGCCTTGCGGACCTTCCACAGGGCGAGCAGGCTGCCGTCGCCCGTCGACGCGAACTGCTGGAAGTGCTGGTTCGCCGCCTTCGACTTGTTCGCGAACCAGAACTCGACGTTCGTCTCCTTCGGCGCCGAGGGCCAGGTGTCGCCGAGCTGAGGCGACTCGGCGTTCTTGCAGAACGCGCGCAGCGCCGCGATCGCCTTCGTGTTGCTCATCTTCACGGGCACCAGCTTCTTCGGCGCGGCCTTCGGGGGCTTCTGTCCGAACACCGCGAGGAAGCGCGGGTGCTTCGCGAGCGCCTTGAAGGCCGGGTTCGACCTCGCCTTCTTGAGCTCCTTCGACTTGCCGCGCTTGGCCTTCTCGAGGAATGCGAGCGCCTCGTCGTTCGCGCCGAGCTCGGCGGCACAGCACGCGGCCGTCACGTAGATGTCTGCATCCCGCTCGCCGTGCGGCGCCGCGGCATCGATCGCGCGCCGCAGCCGGTCCGGATCGCGCCCCTGGCGCGTCACGGCGTCCTGGGCGGCCAGCAGCATCGCGTTCGCGGTGCGCCGCTGGAGGTGCCTGGCCGCCTTCGGCTGCGCGAGCGCGTCGACGAGCTTCACCGCGAGCTTGCGATCGCTCGTCACGGCACCCTCGAGAATCCAGCCGACAGTGAGCACGCCCTGCTGGCCCCCGCACATCCTCGCGAGCTCGTCGGCTGTCAGCCCTCGCAGTGCCGTCAGGTGCGACTGCGTGAACGCGGACAGCCCCTCGAAGAACTTCTCGTCGCACCGCTTCGCCTTCTTCAGCGCGTCGCGGATTCCCTTGGTGCTTCCCCACTGCGTTGCCATGCCCCGAAGCTACCTGAAGCCCGCTTTCGCGCAGAGCACGACATCGCTCCAGGTTCGTCCAGCCGGTGCAGGCCATGGACGAACCGGAGTCCGCGAGCTCGCAAGATGTCATTGACAGCGCGACCTCGCGTCCGTAGCTTGTGCGTTCGAGGCAAGCCATGACGACCCTGCATGTTCTGCGGTTCGATCAGCGCATTGCCGCCGTCGAGGAGGCGCGCGGCAGCGCCACCGACTATTCGCGTCTCTGCGTGTTCCCGGGCCGTCCGTAGGCCGCGGCGGAGCCCACGTTCGCGCCCCGTCGCGGAAGCCGATCACACGCACACACGCCCGCGCGACACGTGCGCCCGGCCCCTTGCCGCGCACGCGAGGCGACGGGGCTACCTCGTCACGCTCCACGGAGGGTCACATGACCCGCAGATACGACATCGATCGCATTCGAAACATCGGCATCAT
>DASTIY010000027.1:0-2127 GCA_035717085.1 Casimicrobiaceae bacterium
TCGACTGAGGCTGTCCCTCGCGCTCGGCCTGCTCGGCACCGCAAGCTCGGTCGCGCACGACCGCCTTCTACCACGCTACGGGGGAGTTACGGGCTCCGGAACGGTCGCCGCGGGCAACGGCCAGTTGCCGTCGTATGGCGGCCAGTTCGGCACGGCGAGCTCGGGCGGCGGGTAGAACATCGACGTGTAGATCGTGCGGATCTTCGCGTCGTCGATCACGAACCACTCGCTGAAGACGTTGCGCGGCGTCGGCGAGCCCGGGCGGCGAATGAACACGCCGAGACCGAGCACGACCTGCGCCTCCTCGTCGACGAGCGGAGTGCGGCGCGCCGTCACCATCGAGAGGTTGAAGTTCTCGAGGCCCGCGACGCAGTCGCGGCTGGCGGGTCCCGGCTGCGAGCCCGCGGCCGGCGGCGGAGGGGTGGGGGACCCCGCTCGCGGCGGCGCCGGCGGCAAGAACGCGCCGCCCGGCGCCGGCGTGCCGTTCTCGGCGCGGCCGCAGCCTTCGTGCACGAGCGCGACGGAGCGGTCGTGCGAGGTGATCGCGTCGAAGTAGCTCTCGACGATGCGGCTCAAGGCCGCGCGGTCGACGCGCTCGTTGCGCGGCACGACGCGCTGCGGCGGCGGATGCTGCTCGAGGTACTCGGGATTGTGCAAGTTCGCCGGCGGCCCACCCGGCTCGCGCGCGCCGCGCAGCCCGGGATCGTTCGCGCGCGCGAGGTACCACTCCGCTTCGGTGAGCTCGCGGTTCTCGACGCGCACGCGCACGGTCACGATCGCGGCTTCGTCGCCTTCCATGACCGTGCCGTAGTAGCCGGCCTGACCGCTCACGGCGTCGAAGTAGCGACGCTGGACCTTGCCGAGCGCGGTCACGCTCTTCCAGACACCTTTGCCAGGCGCGACGTTGATTGCATTTTCGGTCTGGCGGAAGCCAACGACGAGCGGCGCCTTGCTCGGGTCGTGTGCGACGACGGCGTCGAGGTAGCGATCGAGCGTCGAGCGAAGGCACTCGCGATCGCACGCTGCTTGCGCCAATGCGTCCCCGTTGCTGCCGATGGTGACGAGAGCGGCGCACGCCGCCCATTTCATGAACCGCGACATCGATGCTTCCCCCCTGAGCCGAACGTCTGCTCGCGATGGCAGCATAGCCCAAAAGAGGCGTGGCGCAGCCGATCAGCGCGCTTCGATCATGACGTCCGTGCCGGCCTCGGCCGCGCGGCGCAGCAACGCGATGAGCGGCAGCGCTCTGCGATCGAGCGGCACGACGGGCTCCTCATCCGGATCTCGATCTGAAGCGCTTCCCGCGTCCGCCGTATTCAGATGAGCGAGCGCGCTTTCGAGCCGAGCAAGCGTGCCGGCGGCATCGGCTGCGAGAATCGCGGTCGGCACGGTGCCGCTCAGCCCCGCGAGCTTGAGGAGCTCGACCGCAACGTCGCCGAACATCGTGATGTCCGGATGCGCCTTCGTTTTGAACGTGACGAGCATGTATACCCCCGGGCCGGCGTGGCGCGTCGGCTCTGCGATGCAAGCGATGTGCCACATGAACGCGGCACCGAAGCGCGCCTCGTGTGATAGCCTCTGCGGCCATGCACCGTTCCATCATCGTAGCGTGCGCAGTGGGAATTGCGACGATCGCCCACGCGCAAGCGCTGCCCTTCAACGAGGCGGGCGTGACGATGGGTCACCATCACTTGATGGTTCCCGATGTCGACGCGCAGCGGAAGATTTGGGTCGACGCGCTCGGTGGCGAGCCGTCGGGCAATCCGCCGTTGCTATTCGTCAAATTTCCGGGCGTCTTTCTGATCCTCTCGGCCGGCAAGGGAACCGAAGGCACGAAGGGGTCGGCGCTCGATCACTTCGCGTTCAACGTCAAAGATCTCCGCGGCACGCGCGATAAGCTCGCGGCGGCGGGCGTCAAGATCACGGACGTCAGCGACGTGCGTTTCGACGCGCTGATTCCGCCGGGGCTCGACGTGCACTTCTTCGCCGACCCCGCGCTCGCGACGCCGATCGCGCACCGCGCGGTGGCCTTCGTCTCAACGGATCCCGACGGCCAGCGCGCGTGGTGGGAGCGCGTGCTGGGCGCCAAGACGACGCGCGAAGGCGAGCTGACCGTCAGCACGATCC
>DASTIY010000028.1:0-6701 GCA_035717085.1 Casimicrobiaceae bacterium
TCGGCAAGCGTCTCGACCTCGACCGCGAGCGCGAGCGCATCGTCGAGCGAGGCGCCGAGCGCGATCATGCCGTGGTGCGACAACAGACAGGCCTTGCGATCAGCGAGCGCCTGCACGGCGTGGTCCGAAAGCGCTTGTGTGCCGAACGTCGCGTACGGCGCGCAACGGATGTCGTCGCCGCCGGCCACGGCCACCATGTAGTGGAAGGCCGGGATCGCCCGATCGAGGCAGGCGAGCGTCGTCGCGAACGGCGAATGCGTGTGCACGATCGCGTGGACGTCGGCTCGCGCGGCGTAGATGTCGCGATGAAAGCGCCACTCCGACGACGGGCGGCGACGTCCGTGCGGCGTGCCGTCGGCCGCGACGAACACGACGTCCTCCGCCTCGGTCCGGTCGTAGGGCAACGCACTCGGCGTGACGAGGAAGCCGTCGCGCGCGCGCACGCTCACGTTGCCCGACTTGCTGCGATTGATTCCGAGCGCGTTCATCTCGCGCGCCGACGCGACGACGGCCAGCCGCAACGCGCGCGTGTCAGCCGTCGTCATCGTGCCTGGCGAAGATCTCGCGCAATTCAAAGGCGTCATGCACAACGCCGCGCTCGGTGATGTAGCCGGTGACGAGGCGCTGCGGGGTGACGTCGAACGCGAAGTTCATGGCCTTCGTGCCCGTCGCAGCGATCGTGACGGCACTCCGCTCGCCGCTTGGCGTCGCACCGGCGATCGACAGGACCTCCTCCGCTGCGCGCGCTTCGATCGGGATCGCGTCGCCCGACGCCGTCTCCCAGTCGATCGTGGGCGACGGCAGCGCGACGTAGAACGGCACGCCGTTGTCGGCAGCGGCGAGCGCCTTGTCGTAGGTGCCGATCTTGTTGCACACGTCGCCGTTGGCGGCGACGCGATCGGCGCCGACGATGACGAGATCGACGTCACCGCGTTGCATCAGCAATCCGCTCGCGCTGTCGACGATCAACGTGTGCGCAACGCCGCGCGCCGCCATCTCCCATGCCGTGAGGTTGGCGCCCTGCAGGCGCGGGCGCGTCTCGCTGACGATGACGTGCACCGGCACGCCTTCACCGTGGGCGAGAAAGATCGGTGCCGTCGCCGTACCGAAGCCGCACGTCGCCAACGCGCCGGCGTTGCAATGCGTCATCACGTTGACGGTTCGCTGCTGCTCGCGCGCGACGCACCGCAACAGATCGGCACCATGGCGGCCGATCGCGATGTTGATCGCGACGTCCTCGTCGCGAATGCGATCGGCCTCGCGCCATGCGGCCCGTGCGCGCCGCTCGGGCGGCAATGCTGCGACGAGCCCGCGCACGCGGTCGAGCGCCCAGCGAAGGTTGACGGCCGTGGGTCGCGCGGCGTCGAGCAGTGCATGCGCACGCGCAAGCGCTGCGTCGGAGGGGTCGCGCTCGAGGGCGAGCGCGAGGCCGTACGCGCCGACGGCGCCGATCAGCGGCGCGCCGCGCACGACCATATCGCGAATCGCTGCCGCCGCAGCCTCCGCATTCTCGATCCGATGTGTCGATAGCAGATGAGGCAGCGCGCGCTGATCGATCACCTCGATGTGCCGCGCGTCGGGCGGGCGAACCAGCGCGCGATACGGTTCGGCATGCGCATCGTCGCTGGTCGTCGTCGCTGAAATCGTCATGCGAACGATTCTAGTTCACCCGCAGCACCTGAAACAGGTTGTTGAAGTCGTCGGTCCACACCCGCCAATCTGCGTGGTCGGGAATCGGCGTCGCGGCGCTGGCGATGCGCGGACTCGCGAGCAGTGGCCCGTTGCGTGACACGAGCACCCAGTCGCTGCGATTGGCGAACGTGTCGCCGCCTTCGTCGTGAATCCAGACGGCTTCCATGCCGTTCGCCTTCGCGATATCGGCGACCACGGGCACGAGGTCGAGGAAGCGATTGGTGACGTGGAACGCGACGACGCCGCCCTCGCGCAAGTGCTTGTCGTAGAGTCCGAGCGCTTCCTGCGTGATCAGGTGCACCGGGATCGCGTCGCTCGAAAACGCGTCGACGGCGAGCACGTCGAGGTCGGCCGGGGGCTCGCGCTCGAGCGTGAGGCGCGCATCGCCGAGCGGCGTCTCCACGTGCGCGTCGCTGTCGGCGATGTACGTGAAATCGCGCTTGGCGATCGTCACGACCTGCGGATTGATGTCGTAGAAGCGATACAGGTCCCCGCGCGTGCCGTAAACCGCGAGCGTCCCGGTACCAAGCCCGATCACGCCGACGCGAAGCGGCGTCATCCGCGGATGCAGTGTTTCGAGCAGGCGGCCGATGCCTGAAGTCGTCGTGTAATAGCTGGTCGCGCGGCGTCGCAGCCTGGGCGAGAAATATTGCACGCCGTGCATGATCGTGCCCGACATCAGCGTGCGCTCGCGGCCCGCGTCGTCGTCGCCGTTCTGCAGCACGCGCAGCACGCCGTAGAAATTGCGCGTCGCGACGATCGTGCCTTCGTAGAAGTCGAGGACGCGAAAGACGCCCGCACCGATCGTCGCGACGATCGCGACGCCGGCGAGGACCGCGTATACACGCGCCTCGCGGCGCACCTGCCACGCGAGGAGCGATGCCGCGGCGACGAGGCACAGCGCGAGCTCGAAGCGCGCGGGCAGCAGAAGGGGCGCGACGATGCCGACGAGGACGCCGCCGAGCGCACCGCCGAAGGCGACCATCAGGTAGAACCGCGTCAGATGCGCGGGTGCAGGCTTGAGACGCGCGAGCTCACCGTGGCAGAACATGCAGACGACGAAGAGCCCGAGCGCGAACACGCCGACCTGCAGCCGCAGCTGGTGGGTCAGGCGCGGATCCGCGAGGCACCACGCCATCACGCCGAGCGTCGCCGCGGCGATCGGCAGCACGAGGTCGCGCGGATAGAGCCGCGCGCTCTCGAAGCACAGGATGAACGTCGCGAGGTAGATCGACAGTGGCACGACCCACAACAACGGCACGGCGGCGACGTTTTGCGTGAGGTGATCGGTGATTGCCAGCAGCAGCACGCTGCTCGTCGTGGCGAGCGCACACCAGAGCACCTGTCGCGCGACGGGAGGCGACGCGCCGACGCTTCGCTGGCGCTGCCTCGCACTCGTAGTCGCGGTGCGCCGATTGCGCCATGCGATGGTCACGCAGAGCAGGACGAAGAGAACGTAGCCGGCCGACCACGCGTACGCCTGCACGCGCGTGCGCACCGCGGGCTCGATCACGAACGGGTAGGCGAGGAGCGCGGCGAGCGAGGCGAGGTTCGAAAGCGCGAAGAGCCGGTACGGATTGCGGTCGGGATGCCGCTGCGCGAACCACGCCTGCAGGAGCGGGCTCGTCGTCGCCAGCAGGAAATACGGCAGTCCGAGCGTGACGACGAGCAGGCCGAGGATCGCGCCGATCGGATCGTGGCTGCCGACCGGCTTCCACGACGCCGCGGGAACGATCGGCAGCACGGCGAGGCTCGCCAGCAGCAACACCGTATGCAGCGCGGCCTGACGGCGCGGCGCCAGATGGCGCACGACGACGTCGGCGTACGCGTAGCTTGCGAGGAGCGCCGTCTGGAAGAACACCATGCAGGTCGTCCATACGCCGGCCGACCCGCCGAACCACGGCAGGATCAGCTTGGCGATGATCGGCTGGACGAGGAAGAGCAGGAAGGCACTTCCGAAGATCGTCAGCGCGAAGAGCGGCATGGAGGCGGGACGCGCGCGTGGACGCGCATGGCGCTGCGCATTCTACGCAACCGCCGTCACGCCCGCCGAACGTCACCCGCCTCGCATCGCCGCGACCTGCGTCGCGGCGGCGCGTCTGTCAGATCGTCGAGTGCGGACGGAAATACGCGAGATGATCGATCGAGCGGATGCGGATCTCCTTGATCTCGACGCCCTGCAGCACCTTGAGCGGCACCTCGTCGCCCGCCTGGCGCTTCGTCCACACCCGCTGGTAGAGCTCGTCGGGCGTTTTCACCGGATCGGCGCCGACGCCGAGGATGATGTCGCCCACGGCGAGGCCCGCACGCTCGGCCGGCCCGTCCGGCGAAACTTTCGTGACGAACACGTGGCCCTGCAGTTCCTCGGCGCCCAGACCGAGCCACGGTCGCGCAGGACCGGCCCGATGTCCTTGCCGCACGAGATCGCCGAGAACCGGCTTCAGCACGTCGATGGGCACGAACACATTGCCGGGCAACGAGACGTCGCCGTCGGTCGCCTTGCCGACGACGAGCGAGCCGATGCCGACGAGCTTGCCGTCGCGGTTGATGAGCGCGGCACCGCTCCAATCCGTCGCCGGCGGACTCGTGAACAACGCCGAGTCGAGGTGATACTCCCAGTCGCCGGTGAAGGCACGCTTCGACACGACCCACGCGAACGAGGCGCCGTCGCCGGCGCTCAATATCATGACCGGCTCGCGCTCGGCGATCTTGCCCGATTCGCCGAAGCCGAGCGGCGTCGCATCGAGCGGCACGATCGTGCGTACCAGCCCGAGACCCGTCGCCTGATCGTAGGCGATCACGCGTGCAGGAAAGACATGTCCTTTGCCGTCGGTGACCTGCACGCTCCCCGCCTCGACGATCAGGTAGCCGATCGTCAGGATGAGTCCATCCTTGCCGATGACCACGCCGGTTCCCTGCCGCGAGGTGCCGAGCGATTCCGCGCTGCGCGCATCCGGTACGGATTCCGTGGAAACCTTCACGATGGCGCTGAAGATCCTGTCGGGGTCGAGCTTCGCGCCCGAATCCTTCGCGCTCGGCGGCGGCGTCGAAGCGGCGTGCGGTACGTCGCCTTCCGCGTAAGCGGGGGAAGCGATCAGCAACCCGAGCGCAGCGACGAGCAGCACGCGCCATGCGAGTTGCAACGCGTTGTCGCGCGTGAACGGTTCGGTACGGTGGGGCAGGGATAGCGTCATGGCGATCTCCCTTGAAACGCGACGGGGCCAACCCCGCACGTCGTCCGGCAAAAAATGCATTCGTGGCTCACGCGAATTGCCGCGCCGTCGGACGCTTCCCGACCACGATACAGGGCGGGAAACCGGCGAAACCCGGCGTATATTCCCGACTTCGCGCAAAGTCATCGATTCCAAAGCAAGCGCCACGCCGAAAGTCCGGGTGTCGGCGCGCGAGCACCCCGGCATCGACACGCGCGCCAGCACGGTGCACGAGGAGCCGAGCGTGCTCTTTTCCGGATTCACCCCTCACGACATCGCGACGTCCGCTACGCGCATTCATTGCGTCGTCGGCGGTAGCGGTCCCCCGCTGCTGTTGTTGCACGGCTATCCGCAAACGCACGCGATGTGGCATCGCATCGCACCATGGCTTGCCGAGCACTACACCGTCGTTTGCGCGGACCTGCGCGGTTACGGTGATTCGGGCAAGCCCGCGTCCGACGCGACGCACGCCGTCTATTCGAAGCGAGCCATGGCGCAGGACATGGTCGAGGTGATGCGCCACTTCGGCTTCGGGCGCTTCCGGCTCGTCGGACACGATCGCGGCGCCCGCGTGTCGCATCGGCTGTGCCGAGACCATGTCGATGCGGTCTCGCAAGTCGTGCTGCTCGACATTTCGCCGACCGCCGCGATGTACGCGCATACCGACCGCGCGTTCGCGACGGCCTACTACCATTGGTTCTTCCTGATCCAGCCGTTCGACCTGCCCGAGCGCCTGATCGGGGCCGATCCGATCTACTACCTGCGGCGCAAGCTCGGCGGTTGGGGAACGGGCCTCGAGCATTTCGATGCGTACGCGCTTGCCGAATACGAACGCTGCTTCAGCGATCCGGCCACCATTCACGCGAGTTGCGAGGACTACCGCGCGGCCGCGTCGATCGACCTCGAGCACGATGCGGTGTCCGAGCCCGTGACGTGCCCGATGCTCGTGCTGTGGGGCGAGCGCGGCATCGTGAACCGGCTGTTTCGTCCGCTCGACGATTGGCGCGCCGTCGCGACCGATGTCCGGGGGCGCGCGTTGCCGTGCGGGCATTACCTCGCCGAGGAATCGCCGGACGAGACGCTGCGCGAAATCGAGGCGTTCTTCGCGAACGACGCTCCGCCGGAACGACGCTCCTCGTCGCGGTGACGAGGACGGGGCGCGTGTCGCGCCCCGTCACCGCTCGGTACGCGGATCAGTGCCCGAGCTTCGCGAGAATGCCCGACATTTCGTCCTTGGAGAACGCGCGCAGCGTTTGCGTGGTGACGAAACCGTGCGACGCGATCGCGAGGCTGAGCGCCGTCATCGCCTCGTCGTTCGGCGCTTCGAAGGTCGCGACGACATCGTACTTGCCGATCGTCCAGTACAGCGACTGGGTTTCGATGCCCATCTTCCTCGCCTGCTCGCGCACTGCATCGGCGCGCTTCGTCGTGTCCTTGATGGAGTGAAGACCCTGCTCGGTGAAGCGCGACAGCACGATGTAGGTTGCCATGATCGCTCCTGTGGCCCGAAGGTCGGTAGAACTGCGTCACGCGGATTGCCGCTTTCGGATGACGCCGGTCCGCCGATCAGGAATCGAAGCGGTCACGTGGCGCGTCCGAACCGTCCAGCATAGTCTTCCGCGGGCGCACTTTCAAAGACCCCCCGGCGTGGAGCGAAGCCGCCTGCGCCGCGGGTGGCGCTGCGCGTTGCTATAATTCGCGTCCCGGCCGGAGCTTCGACTCCGGCCGCTGAGTTTGCAAGGCCAAGTAGCTCAGTTGGTAGAGCAGAGGACTGAAAATCCTTGTGTCGGTGGTTCG
>DASTIY010000029.1:0-2246 GCA_035717085.1 Casimicrobiaceae bacterium
GCGGTCGTGGTCGACATGGCGGTCGACGCGAACGGCGCCGTCGCGGAATCGGACATCTATCGGGCGGTCGTACGCAATCACGCGAAGCTCGCCTACGACAGCGTCGCGGCATGGCTCGACGGTGCGGCGGCGCCACCGGCCGCCTTGGCGTCGGTCGAAGGCCTGGACACGCAGTTGCGCGTGCAGGATCGCGTCGCGCAGTGCCTGCGCCACGTGCGGCACGAGCGCGGCGCGCTGGAGCTCGAGACGCCACAGGCGCGCGCGGTGTTCGACGGCGAGCAACTCGCCGACCTGCATCCCGACGAGCCCAATCGCGCGAAGGAGCTGATCGAGGATTTCATGATCGCGGCGAACGGCGTCACGGCGCGGTTCCTGGCCCGCAAGGGGTTTGCCGCGTTGCGCCGCGTGCTGCGCACGCCCGAGCGCTGGGACCGCATCGTCGACCTCGCGCAGCAATCGGGCGGGCGCCTGCCGGGCTCGCCCGACGCAGCGGCGCTCAACGAATTCCTCGAGAAGCGACGCAAGGCGGATCCCCTGCGCTTTCCCGATCTGTCGCTGTCGGTGGTCAAGCTGCTCGGCCGCGGCGAATACATGGCCGAGCTGCCGGGACGCAAGGCGCCCGCGCATTTCGGCCTCGCCGTGCGCGACTACACGCACTCCACCGCACCGAACCGCCGCTTCCCCGACCTGATCACGCAGCGCGTGCTGAAGGCGGCGCTCGCCGGCGATCGCACCCCCTACCCCGACGACGAGCTCGTCGCGCTCGCAGCGCACTGCACCGCGCAGGAGGACAACGCGACGAAGGTCGAGCGCCAGGTGCAGAAGTCGGCGGCCGCCCTGCTCCTCGCGCCGCTCGTCGGCAAGACGTTCGAGGGCATCGTCACCGGCGCATCCGAGAAGGGAACGTGGGTGCGCATCCTCCAGCCGATGGTCGAAGGCAAAGTCGTGCGCGGCTTCGAGCGGCTCGACGTCGGCGACCGCGTCGTTGTCAAGCTGCTCGACACCGACGTGCAGCGCGGCTTCATCGACTTCGCCTGCCTGTCGAGGGCGAAATGACGGGAAAGCGCGTGCCGCGTGCGCGCGTCGCGTACGAAGACCGGCGTTTCCTCGACAGCGACGACGCGCGCCCGCTGCGCATCCTCGCGGAGTATCTCGCGCCGCTGAAGCAGTTCCGCGAGCACGACATCAGCGACACGATCGTCTTCTACGGCTCGGCGCGCATCATGCCCGACGGGCCGCTCGGCCGGTATTACGACGAGGCGCGCGAGCTCGCCCGTCTCGTCACGCTGTGGTCGAAGGGCCTCTCCTCGCACGCGCACCGGTACGTCGTGTGCACGGGGGGCGGGCCGGGCATCATGGAAGCGGCGAACCGCGGCGCGTCCGACGCCGGCGGACGCACGATCGGACTGAACATCGCGCTGCCGCGAGAGCAGCGCGCGAACCGGTACGTCACGCGCGAGCTCGCGTTCGAGTTCCACTACTTCTTCATGCGCAAGCTGTGGTTTGCGCATCTCGCCGCGGCGCTCGTCGCCTTTCCCGGCGGCTTCGGCACGCTGGACGAGATCATGGAGATCCTGACGCTCGCGCAGACGCGCAAGCTCGCGCGTCGCGTGCCCGTGCTGCTCTACGGCACGGAGTACTGGAACGAGATCGTGAATTTCGAGGCGCTGGTGCGCCACGGCGTCATCGCGCGCGAGGACCTCGACCTGTTCGATTTCGTGGACTCGCCGCAGTCGGCGCTCGACCTGCTTTCCGCGCGGATCGCGCCGCCGGCAGTCGAATGCACGCCGGCATTCTCGCCTTCGCGCATGCCGGAAAGCGCCTCGGGTTGGTGAGCGGGCTCGAGCGCGTGCTTCGCCACCCATCGCAAGCCGCGCACGTCGAGTCACCCGCGCTTGCGTTGCTCCACGAGCGGTACGGACATGCGGAATTCCGTGGCGCGCAACTCGAGGTGATCGAGCATCTCACCGCGGGTGGCGATGCGCTGGTGCTGATGCCCACCGGCGGCGGCAAGTCGCTGTGCTACCAGATCCCGGCAATCGCGCGCCAACGCGCCGGTCACGGCGTGGCGATCGTGGTGTCGCCCCTGATCGCGCTGATGCACGACCAGGTCGCGGCGCTCACGCAGCTGGGCGTGCGCGCCGCGGCGCTCAATTCCGCCGTCGATGCGGACGAGGCGCGTGGCATCGAGCGCGCGCTCGCCGCCGGCCGGCTCGATCTCGTCTACGTCGCCCCGGAGCGTCTCG
>DASTIY010000030.1:0-12791 GCA_035717085.1 Casimicrobiaceae bacterium
ATCTTGTTCATCTTGCTGAATCGGATGGAGCGGGCGGGAGATGAGGGTCAGACTCGCTTTTTTCAAAAATCGAGTCTGACCCCGATTCGTGGGAGCCCCGGTTTCCGGCGGACGGACGGCAACCCGCGATTATGCCGGTTCGGCGCCGCTGCTACACTCGCCGGCTTCTCGAAAATCGGGGCCGATGATGTTGCAAAGCGTTTCCTTGCGCCTGCTCGCCACGTGCGGCGTTTTCGTCGCCGTCGTGGTCGCGTTCCCGGTCAACGCCGACACGTTCCCGTCGAAGACGGTGAAGCTCGTCGTGCCGTTCCCGGCGGGCGGACCGCTCGATGCGACGGGCCGCACCATCGCGCAAAAACTCACCGAGGCGTGGGGCCAGAGCGTCATCGTCGAGAACAAGCCGGGCGCGGGAGGCAACATCGGCGCGGAGTACGTCGCGAAATCGGCGCCCGACGGTTACACGGTGGTGATGGGCGCGCTGTCGACGCACGCGGTGAATCCCAGCCTGTATCCGAAGATGCCGTTCGATGCGCAGAAGGATTTCGCGCCGATCACGCTCGTGGCCGTCACGCCGAACGTGCTCGTCGTCAATCCGTCGCTTCCCGTGCATTCGGTGAAGGAGCTGATCGCGTACGCGAAGGCAAACCCGGGCAAGCTGTCGTTCGGCTCGGGCAGCATCGGCAGCGCGGGTCATCTCGCGGGCGAGCTCTTCAAGGTCGACGCGGGCGTCGACATGGTGCACGTGCCGTACAAGGGCGCCGCGCCCGCGATGCAGGGGCTGCTCGCCGGCGACACGCAACTGATGTTCGACAACCTGGCGAGCGCGATGAGCCAGGTGAAGGGCGGCAAACTGCGCGCGCTCGCGGTGACGACGGCCGAGCGCTCGAAGCTCGTGCCCGAGCTGCCGACGATGGCCGAGGCGGGCGTGCCGGGCTTCGACATCTCGACGTGGTATGGACTGCTCGCGCCCGCCGGCACGCCGCCCGATGTCATTGCGAAGTGGAACGCCGACGTCACGAAGATTCTGTCGGCGCCCGAGATGCGCGAACGGCTGGCGGCTCAGGGGGCGGAAGCGGCGCCGGATTCGCCGGCGGACTTCGCGAAATTCATCGCGAGCGAACTCGTCAAGTACGCGAAGATCGTCAAGGCGTCGGGCGCGAAGGTGGACTGAGCGCAGGAAGCAGGGACCAGGATTCAGGGGCCGGAGCACGACCTGCATGCAGCGACGCCGACCGTTTCGTCCCTGAATCCTGGATCCTGGCCTTTTACCTTTGCCACACGCCGAAGGAGAGGACGATCCAGCCGGCGATGAACGCAAGGCCACCGAACGGCGTGATCGCCCCGAAGCCGTTCGGAGCGCCGAGCGCGAGCGCGTAGAGACTGCCGGCGAACAGCACGATCCCGGCGACGAACAGCCACGCCGCGCCGCGCAGCGGCGCACTGTCGGGAATGTGAAGCATGAGGAGGCCGACGGCGACGAGCGCCAGCGAATGCCACGCGTGATAGGTCACGCCGGTGCGCCACACGTCGAGCATCTCGGGCGCGAGCCGCGCCTTCAGCGCATGCGCGCCGAACGCGCCGAGCGCGACGGCGAGCGCCATGGCGAGCGAGCCCAGCACCAGCGCGAGGCGGGCGCTCAAATTCGACTAAACTAGGACGATGATCACGCGTCCTACGATATCACCATGACGATCGAACGCCGCAACGTCGGCAAGCGCCTCTCCGACCTCGTGATCTACGCGCCGCCGCCGGGCGGGCGCCTGATCTTTCTCGCCGGCCAGGTGGCCGAGGATCGCAACGCGGACATCACCGGCCAGACGCAATCGGTGCTCGCGCAGATCGACCGCCTGCTCGACGAGGCGGGCACCGACAAGACGAAGATCCTTTCCGCCACGATCTACCTCTCGAGCATGAGCGATTACGCGGCGATGAACGCGGTGTGGGACGCCTGGGTGCCCCAGGGCGAGACGCCGGCCCGGGCGACCGTCGAAGCGAAGCTCGCCAATCCCGCGTATCGCGTCGAGATCCAGGTCGTCGCGGCCGCCGGCTGATCGTGTCTCTGTCGCGACGTGACGAAGCGCTTGTCGTAGCAAGCTCGCGGCGCGACGTCGCGAAGAGCGACGCGGCGTCGATGCCCGTCACGCGCGAACTGTTCGACACGCTGATGGTGCCGTGCTTCGCGCCGGCCGCGTTCATTCCCGTGCGCGGCGAAGGCTCGCGCGTGTGGGATCAGAGCGGGCGCATGTACATCGACTTCGCGAGTGGTGTCGCCGTCACCTCGCTCGGGCATTGCCACCCGGCGATGGTTCGCGCGCTGACCGAGCAGGCGCAGAAGCTGTGGCACGTCTCCAACTGGTTCACGAACGAGCCGGCGCTGCGCCTCGCGAAGCGGCTCGTCGACGCGACGTTCGCCGATCGCGTGTTTTTCTGCAACTCCGGCGCCGAGGCCAACGAAGCGGCGTTGAAGCTCGCACGCCGCTATGCACACGACCGCGACGGCGACAAGCGCACGCGCATCGTCTCGACGCTGAACGCATTCCACGGCCGCACGCTCTTCACCGTGACTGCGGGTGGTCAGTCGAAATACGCGAGCGGCTTCGGACCCAATCCCGCAGGCTTCACGCATCTTCCGTACAACGACGTCGCGGCGCTCGAAGCGGAGTTCGCCGCGCACGGCGACGAGATCTGCGCGGTGATCCTCGAGCCGATGCAGGGCGAAGGCGGCATGACGCCCGGCAAGCCCGAGTACCTGCAGGCGGCGCGCAGGCTCTGCACGGCGCACGGCGCGCTGCTCGTCCTCGACGAGATCCAGAGCGGCATGGGCCGCACGGGCGCGCTCTTCTCGTACATGCACAAAGGCATCGTCCCCGACATCCTCACCAGCGCGAAAGGCCTTGGCGGTGGCTTTCCGATCGGCGCGATGCTGACGACGAGCGAAATTGCGAGCGCGTTCTCGGTCGGCGTGCACGGCACGACGTATGGCGGCAATCCGCTCGCGTGCGCAGTCGCGGGCGCCGTGTTCGACGTCATCAACACGACCGAGGTGCTCGACGGCGTCAAGGCGCGACATTCGCTGTTCATGGAGGGCCTGCGCGCGATCAACGGGCGGCGCAAAGTGTTTCGCGACGTCCGCGGCGAAGGCGTGTGGATCGGTTGTGAGCTCGACACGCCGTGGCGCGGCAAGGCGGCGAGCGTCATGAATGCCGCCGGCGACGCGGGCCTGCTGGTGCTCATGGCGGGCACCGACGTCGTGCGCCTGGCGCCGTCGCTCGTCATCTCGCTCGACGAGATCCTCGAAGGGCTCGCGCGGCTCGAGACGGCGTTGAACCGCGCGCTGACGTGACACCTCTGACACGTGTCTGACACGCCTCTGACACACCTCTGACACGTGTCAGAGGCGTGTCAGACACGCGTCAGAGGCGCTCTCGATCCCATGTTCTTCGTCCGGCCGATCACGCGTGACGATCTGCCGGCGGTCCTCGCGCTTTCGGAGCGCACCGGCACCGGCCTCACCACGCTGCCCGCGAATCGAGACCGCCTGCTCGCGCGCATCGAGCGCTCGCTCGCGTCGTTCGCGCGCGCCGCCGACCGCGCGAACGCGTGCTACATGTTCGTGCTGGTCGAGGCGAAGGACGGCGCCGAGGAACGCGTCGTCGGCATCAGCGCGATCGAGGCGGCGGTCGGGCTGACCGAGCCCTGGTACAACTACCACGTCGGCACGCTCGTGCACGCCTCGCGCATGCTCGACGTCTACACGCAGACGCCGACGCTCTTTCTCTGCAACGACCACACCGGTCATACCGAGCTCTGCTCGCTGTTCCTCGACGAGCGCTACCGCATCGGCAAGAACGGCGCGCTGATCGCGAAGAGCCGGCTGTTGTTCATCGCGGAGTTCGTCGATCTCTTTTCTTCGAAGGTGATCGCGGAGTTGCGCGGCCGCGTCGAGCCCGACGGGTCGAGCCCGTTCTGGGAAGGCCTCGGCCGGCATTTCTTCGCGATGGAATATTCGCGTGCCGATTACCTGACGGGCACCGGGCAGAAGTCGTTCATCGCGGAGTTGATGCCCAAGCATCCGGTGTACGTGAACCTGTTGCCGACCGCGGCGCGCGAGGCGATCGGCGCGGTGCACGCGGATACCGCGCCGGCGCGCGCGATGCTCGAGCAGGAAGGCTTCCGCTACGAAGGCTACGTGGACATCTTCGATGCCGGTCCGACCGTCGAATGCACGCGCGACAACATCGACGCGGTGCGTCGCGCGTCGGTGCTGCCGTGCACGCTCGGCGAGGAAGACCCGGTGCCGGACAGCCTGACCGACGACATCCTCTGGCTGGTCTGCAATCGCAAGTTCGCCGACTGGCGCGTCCTCGTGACCGCGGCGCCGCCTCGCGTCGATCGCTTTCCGCTGTTGCCGTACGCGGCGCAGGCGCTCCGCGTCGACGAAGGCGACTCGGTACGCGCCGTGCCGCTCGCACCTGCGGATCGCTGATGAGCGTCGTCAACTTCGACGGCATCCCCGGTCCGACGCACAACTACGCGGGTCTCGCGCGCGGCAACCTCGCCGCGACGCGCAACGCGAAGGCGATCGCCAACCCGCGCGAGGCCGCGTTGCAGGGACTTTCCAAAATGCGGATGCTCGCGGCGCGCGGTTACCCGCAGGCGGTGTTGCCGCCGCAGGAACGGCCCGACGTCACGGCATTGCGCGCGCTCGGCTTCACCGGAAGCGAACACGAGGTCATCGCGCGCGCCGGGCACGACGCGCCGGCGATTCTCGCGGCTTGCACGTCGGCCGCGGCGATGTGGGTCGCCAATGCCGCGACGATCAGCGCATCGGCGGACTGCGCCGATGCGCGAATGCACGTCACGCCGGCAAACCTCGTCGCGCATTTCCACCGCTCGATCGAAGCGCCGACGACCACGCGCGTGCTGCGCGCCATTTTCGCCGACGACACGCGGTTCTGCGTTCACGATCCATTGCCGGCCGCCCCGCAGTTCGGCGACGAGGGCGCGGCGAATCACACGCGTTTCGCGGAAGATGCAGCGATGCCCGGCGTCGAATGGTTCGTGTACGGCCGAAGCGCGTTCGCGCCCGGCCCCGCTCCTGCGCGCTACCCGGCGCGCCAGACGCGCGAGGCGAGCGAAGCGGTGGCGCGCCGGCACGGGCTCGATCCATCGCGCGTGCTCTTTTCACAGCAGCATCCCGACGCGATCGACGCGGGCGTCTTCCACAACGACGTGATCGCCGTCGGCGAAGGCACGTTCCTGTTCTGCCACGAGCGCGCGTTTCTCGACGAGGCCGCGACGCTCGACGCGCTGGCGCGGCTCGTCGGGCCGCGCTTCGACGCGCTCGTCGTGCGTGACGACGACGTGCCGCTCGCCGACGCCGTGCAGACGTACCTCTTCAACAGCCAGCTGTTGCCGCGCGGCGACGGCCGCTTCGTGCTCGTCGCCCCGCAGGAGTGCCGCGAGAACGCCGCGACGGCGGCGCTTCTCGACCGGCTCGTCGACGGCGACTCGCCGATCGCCGAGGTGCTGACGTTCGATTTGCGGCAGAGCATGCGCAACGGCGGCGGACCCGCCTGCCTGCGCCTGCGCGTGCCGCTCACCGCGGGCGAACGCGAGGCGATTCGCGCCAACGTCTTTCTCGACGAGGGCCTGGCGCGCGAGGTCGAAGCGTGGATCGTGCGGCATTACCGCGACCGCCTCGCGCCGGAGGACCTCGCCGATCCCGCGCTTGTCGACGAGACGCGCCGCGCACTCGACGAGTTGACGCAATTGCTGCGGCTGCCGGCGGTCTACGCCTTTCAGCTGGCTTGAGGCGCCTTCCGGTGCCCGCGCCGGCGGATTAAGCTTGTACCGGCGCTGTTGACCACTGATGCCCGGAATTTCGCGCCCGTGCGGGAAGTAGGGTCAGACCCGGGCCAGATCCGGTCAGACCCCAATTGCACCAGGCCGACCCGGATTGCAAGGAGTTTCCTATGAAAGCGTCGATTTTCGTTCTTCTCGGATTCGCCGTACTGTCCCTCGCCGGCTGCGAGACGCTGAACGGACCGCAGGCCTATGCGAATGCGCAGGCGCAACGCGAAGACTGCAAGGCGGTCGTCGTGACGAACACGCCCGACGCGATGCGCCTCGCGAACCGCGGCATTCCGCCCGACGATCCGATGGCGCAAACGGAAGGCACGCTCGCGCTCGGCAAGATCAAGCAGAACGAGCCGCCGTCGATTCGCGATCGCATCGCGCCCGAGGAAAGCCTGACGAGCAAGACGCTGCGCGGCTGCTGAACGCCGCCGCCGCGCACCGTCAGTCGAGCATCAGCGCGACGCGCGCGACGTGCTCGATCGCCGCGCGTGGCGTGTCGACGTGCACGACGCCGTCGACGCGCGCCGCTCCGGCGAGCCCGATGACGCGCTTGCCGAACTGGCGGCCGAGCGCGACTTCGGACAACGTCCCGTAGCTGTCGCCGATCGCGACGAGGCAGAGCGCCGCGCGCGCGATCAAGGCGTTCCGCGCCTCGCCGATGCCGGTCGCAATCGCGACGCTGACGTAGGGATTGGCGAGCGCGGGTTCGGTGTCCGGCAGCAAGCCGATCGAGACGCCGCCGGCGCGCGCGACGCCTTCGCATACAGCCTGCATCACGCCGTGGCGCCCGCCGCAGATCACCGCGAGCCCGCAACGCGCGATCGCTTCGCCGACGTCGCGCGCGAGTTCCAGTTGCAGCGGCGTCGCGTCGCGTGGACCGATTACGCCCACGGGTACGCGCAGCGGGTGACCCGATTCGCGCTGCAACCAGCCGAGCGCCTCGATCGCATCGAGGCGCTTGCCGTCACGAGACGCGTCGGCGCCTGTTGGTGCCCACCGGCGGGTCGACAGGTCGAACGTGCGGCCCGCGTCGTCGTGAAGCGTCCGCGCCGCGCGATCGAGAACGAGATGCCCCACGCTCATAGATGGCGCGCGTGGCGCCCGCCGATCCATTCGCCGATCGTCAGCATCGACGAGCATACGGCGGTGATGAGCAGCGCCAGCGCCGCCGCCGCGGGAAAGTCCGATCCCGACTCCGAGATCAGGCTGTAGAGACGCAGCGGCAGGATCGGCAGGCGCGTGCCGACCAGCGCGAGCGCCGTGCCGTACGCGCCGAAAACGACCGCGGCGACGAGGCAGAACGACGCGACCACCGGCGCTGCGACCTGCGGCAGCAGCACGTCCCGGAACGCCTGCGCGCCCGTCGCACCGAGCGATTCGGCGGCGGCGAGTTGCGCGCGATCGAAATTCACGAGCACCGGCAGCAGGCCGATCACCACGCGCGGAATCAGGTAATACGACGACGCGAATGCCACGCCGAGCGGCGTGAACAGCGCGCCGCCGAGCGTCGCCGGATCGAATCCGGCGAATGCGAGCAGTTGCGTCACGAAGCCGGCGCGGCCGTAGCCGAGGATGAAGCCGTACGCCACGATCAGGCCGGAGAACGTGAGCGGCAGCGCGATCACGAACGACAGCGCCGTGCGCACGCCCTGGCGCAATCGCGACAGGTGCAGCGCCACGCCGAGGCCGATGGCCGTCGAGACGCTCGACGCGACGAGCGTCAGCAGCAGGCTGCCGGCGAGATCGCCGCCGATGCCGGAGATCGCGAACACGCGGCGAAACGACGCCGTGCCCTCGCGGAAAGCGTCGACGCCCACGGCGACGACGGGCAGCACGAAGAACATCGCGAGCAGCAGCAGCGCCGGCGCGACGAGTCCCGCGCGAGCCGCGACGGTGTGCATCACCCGCCCCCGATCACTCGCCGCCACTCCTCTGACACTCCTCTGACACTCCTCTGACACTCCTCTGACACTCCTCTGACACTCCTCTGACACTCCTCTGACACTCCTCCGAGGTGGCGTCGGCGCTAGCGCGTCCCCGTCGCCGCAGCCCAGCCCTGGTCGATCTCGCTCTTCTTCGCGGCGGCCGCCTTGACGTCGAGCGGCTTCACCTGCGGCGCGGGCGGCAGCTTCTGCGCCACGGCCGCGGGCAATTGCACGCCGGGCACCGACGGCCGCACGTAGCCCTCGGCGAAGATCGTCTGCCCTTCGTTGGTCATGATGAAGTTCAGCCACAGCTTGCCGGTGTTCGGATGCGGCCCTTTCTCGACGAGGCTGATCGCGTACGGCGCGGCGACCGAGGCCTCCTTCGGAATGACGACGGCGACTGCGTCGCCGAGCCCGTCGGTGTACTTCGCCTTGAGGCCGTCGTTCTCGTACGAAATCCAGATCGGGATCTCACCCTTCACGAACTGCGCGTACGGCGTCGTGCCGAGCACGCGCAGCACGTTGCCGGACTTGTGCAGCTTCGCGAAATAATCGAAGCCCGGCTTGAGGTTGTTCATGTCGCCGCCTTCCGCGAAATTCGCCGCGAACGACATCACCTGCCCGACGCCCGTCGAGCGCGGATCGAGATACACGATCGTGTTCTTGTACTCGGGCTTTTGCAGGTCCGCCCACGATTGCGGCGGGTTCTTGACGAGCTTCGTGTTGACGATGAACGCGATCGTCAGCGTGTGGATCGTGAACCACTTGCCGTCGGGGTCGCGGAAGACGTCGGGAAGCTTGTCGAAGTTGACCGGCTTGAACGGCGCGACGAGACCCTTGTTGGCGGCGTCGACCGCGGAGGCTGCGAAGTAGTACGCGGTATCGGCCTGCGGGCGGTTCTTCGACTTGTCGAGCGCGACCACCGTCGCCGCCGAGCCGATGTCGTTGTAGACGATCTCGAGCCCGGGATAGCGCTTCTTGAACGCCGCGAATTCGGCGGCCCAGTTCGCCCACGTGGGCCCGGTGTCGAAGCTCACGACGAGACCTTCCTTCTGCGCCTCTGCGTAGAGCGCCTTCTCGCCCGGATACAGCTCCGCCGAATCCTGCACGGTCTGCGCGAAAGCGGCGCCGGCCGCGAGTGTCAGACCCAGTACGGCGGCGAATGCAGCGATGCGTCCCTTCATGACGTCCTCCTCGTCGAATGATCGTTGCCCAGGAATTGTATGGCTTCGCGCGGCAGGCGGATGCGATCGACGTCGGCGCGCACCGCCGTCTCCACTTCGAGGCGACCGTTGCCCACCGCGACTTCGATCTGCCGGCTCGCGCCGAAAAAGCGGTCGCGCAGCACGCGCGCCGTGAACGAATTCTCGGCGTCGCGCGGGGGATCGACGACGATTCGCTCGGGTCGTACGAGGAGCCGCAGCACCGTGCCGCGCGGCGCCCCGTGCGGGCGCGTGACGAGCGCCCCGATCGGCGTGTCCACGCTTTCGGGGCCGGTCGACGTCGCCTCGAACAGATTCGCGCGGCCGACGAACTGCGCGACGAACGCGTCGGCGGGATGGTCGTAGATCCGGGCCGGCGGCGCCGCCTGGAGCAGCGCGCCGTCGCGCAGCACGACGATGCGATCGGCGAGCGACAGCGCCTCGTCCTGATCGTGCGTGATGAGGAGCGTCGCGATGTCCTGCTCGCGCTGGATGCGCCGGATCTCGTCGCGCATGGTGCTGCGGGTCGCGGCGTCGAGCGCCGACAGCGGCTCGTCGAGCAGAAGCGCCCGCGGCCCGAACGTCAGCGCACGCGCAAGCGCGACGCGCTGCTGCTGGCCGCCCGATAGTTGCGCGGGCAGCCGATCCTCGAAGCCCGCGAGGCCGACGAGATCGAGCATCTCGCGCGCGCGGCGGCGGCGCTCGGCGGCCGGAACGCCGCGGATGCGCAGCGGATACGCTACGTTCTGCCACACGCGCATGTGCGGGAACAATGCGTACGACTGGAACACGACACCGCATTCGCGCTCGCGCGTCGGCAAGCCGCTCACGTCCTCGCCCGCGATACGGATGACCCCCCGATCGGGACGAAGAAAGCCCGCGATCAAGCGCAGCAGCGTCGTCTTGCCGCAGCCGCTCGGGCCGATGCACACGACCAGCTCGCCGCGGGCGATGTCGAGCGTCAAGTCGTCGATGCCGCCGCGGGTCCCCGGATAGCGGAACGTCACCTGCTCGAGCGCGACGGCGGGCGTGGAATCGCTCATGCCGCGGCCTCCTTGCAGCGGCGCCGCCATGCGCGAGTCGGAGCGTCGGCCTCCCGGCAATCGCGCGTCGCGCTCATGCCGCGCTCGTCTGCAAACGGTTCGCGCCACCGCTGACGAGACCGCCGGCGATCGACGCGAGCAGCGCGAGCACAAGCAGGATCACGGTCGCCGCGCACGCGAACCCGGTCGCGCCGTAGAACGCCTGCAACAGCACGACCGGGTACGTGCGGTTCAGGAAACCTGCGACGAGATTCGAGAACTGGAACTCGCCGATCGACAGCGCGACGACGATGATGAGGCCCGCGAGGATCGAATGACGAAGCGAAGGCAGGACGACGTGGAAGAAGCGCTGGGTTCCGGTGCTCCCGAGCGATTCCGCGGCATCCTCGAGCGTGCGCAGGCCGAGGCGCTCCATGTCGAACACAACGGTCTGCAGGAAATACGGCAGGCCGAGCACGACGTGCCCGGCGGCGAGCACCCAGAGGCTGCCGAGCCACGGCAGCGCGTCCGACGAGAAGACGAGAATGAAGCCGAAGGCGAGCACGAGTGGCGGCATGCCGACGGGCAGTTGATAGAGCACGCGCGCGAACGCGCGAACGCGCCGGTTCTGCGCGCGGAAGATCGCGTAGGCGAGCGGCAGGCCGAGCGCGGTGCAGCCGACGCACGCGATCGCCGCGACGGCGAGGCTCGAGCGGAACGCGCGCACGAAGCTCGCGTCGTTGGCGACGTCGCGGTACCACTGCGCCGTAAAGCCGGTAGGCAGCAACGTGTTGAGCCAAAGTGCACCGAACGATCCGACGACGAGCAGCGCGATCGGGATCGCGAGGTAGACGAGGTAAAGCGCGGTGACGAAGCGGAGCATCGCGAGCGCGATGATAGCCGCCACGTGGTAACGCGCGCGGCGCGACGGGTTGCCCGAGGACGTGCGCGAAGCCCGTCCCCGGAACCCTATGACGCTCAGTCGGCCGCGATCGCCGGCAAACGCCGATGGAACCGCACCGGCGAGAAGCGCATCGCCGCGATCGACAGCACGATCCCGAGCGAGCCCACGACCCACAGCGTATGGCGAAGGCCGATGCCGGTCGCGAGCGCACCGCCCGCGAGCGAGCCGAGCGGCGCCGCGGCGACCGTCACGAAGCGCATCGTCGCGGTCATGCGGCCGAGCAGCCGGTCGGGCGTCAGCGCCTGGCGCAACGCGAGATAGTTGATCGCGTAGAGCACCGCGCCGAAGTCGAACAGCAGCATCGCACCGCCGAGCAGCAGCGTCGCCATGCCGGGCGGGCCGCCGATCAGTCCGAACGCCTGCCACCCGAACGCGGTGAGCAGCAGCCCGTAGACGATCGCAGCGCCGACGCCGAAGCGATGCGACAACCGCTCCGCGAGCGACGCCGCGATCACGCAGCCGACGCCTCCCGCCATGTACGCCATTCCGATCGCGCCGGCCGACAGGTTCAATTCGCGTGTGGCGAACAGGATCAGCACCGCGATCTGCATGTGATGCAGCACCTGCCAGGCGCCCGCGACGAGACCGAGCGAGCGCAGCGTCTCGTTGCCGAACACGAGCGCGAGGCCCTCGCGGATCTCGGCGCCGACCGAGCGACGCGCGTGACGCGGTGGCACGACATCGTGCGGCACCTTCAACGTGCGCAGCATCAACGCCGACACCAGGAAGCCGAGCGCGTCGACGGCGATCGCGAACGGCGCGGTCACGAGCTGGATCAGGCCACCGGCGAGACCCGGACCGACGAGCGCCGACGACGTCTCGCCGAGCGTGAGCTTGGCGTTCGCCTCGACGAGCCGCTCGCGCCCCGCCATCTGCGCGATCAGCACCTGGTACGCCGCGCCGCCGACGACGTTCTGCACGCCGCAGAAGAAGCCGACGACGTAGAGCACCTCGACCGACAGCACGCCGCGCCATGCGCACACCGGGATTGCGAGGAGCGCCAGCGCGCGGCTCACGTCGGTCAGGATCACGATCGGCAGTTTGCGCACGCGATCGAGCAGCACGCCCGCGTGCAGCGAGACGAGCGCGAACGGCAGCGTCTCGAGCGCGACGAGGATTCCCATCTGCAGCGGCGTCGCGTGCAAAAGCAGCGCGGCGGTGAGCGGCAGCGCGAGATTCGTGATCTGCGCGCCGAACGCCGTCAGCGTGAGCGACATCCACAGCCGCCGGAAGTCGGCGACGCGCCACAGGCCGGTCAATCGCCGGCGGAAGAAACGCGTGATGCGATTTCGGGGTTTCATGTTCTTCTCCGGCCGCAGGACAGCCGCGGCCACCGATTCGACATCGGCGGAAGCTTCGAAACCGAGGAGGTTTCCCGGTCTATCGGATTCCGCCGTTCCCGGCGGACATCCGTCGGGAGGTGCTACGCGTGCTGCGAGATCAGGCCGTCGAGAACGCCGGCGACACGCATCCCCTGCGTTCCAACGCGAAGCGCCGCGCGGGTGGGATGCGCGGAAATCGCGAGAGCGAGGGTGAGGGAAATGCGAGTCATGGCGGTGTCATGCAGGGAGGTGCGGCAATACGTGCTTGCATTCTACGGTGCGGTACGGGTGCGCGGCAACGAAAACGCGCGCGCTTCGGCGGCGCGGCAACGCCGCCTGTCGCTTTCGCGCAAAAGCCGACCTCTGACGCTCCTCCGACACATCTCCGACACATCTCCGACACATCTCCGACACGTGTCAGACACGTGTCAGACACGTGTCTGACACCGCGTGTCTGACACGTGTCTGACACCGGGTTATCGCTGCGTGTCTGACAC
>DASTIY010000031.1:0-2622 GCA_035717085.1 Casimicrobiaceae bacterium
CGCGACCGCACCGAAGACAAGGGCGGGATGCAGGCGAAGGCCGGCGAGAAGATGGCGGAGGGCATGGAGAAGACGGCCGGCTACCTCCGCGAGAAGGACACGCAGCAGATCATGGACGACGTCGAGCAGTACGTGCGCGAGCACCCGGTGCAGGCGATCGCGGGCGCGCTCTTCGGCGGCTTCGTGATCGCGCGCATCCTGCGTTAGGACGGGAGGCGGCATGACGACACTCCACCACGAGCCGCTGGGCGAACAGGTCAAGCGCGGCGTCGACGAGCTACAGGGCGTCCGCGAGGACGTGATGGACCTCTTCGAGGACATGCGCGGGCTCGCTCAGAAAGAGCTGGAGCTGGCGCGCACGGAGATGAAGGAGCAGGTCTCCTTCGCGCGCAACGGCGCGATCCTGGGCGCGATCGCCGGGGTGCTGGCGCTCCTGACGCTGGCATTCGCCGCGACGACGGTGATGTTCGCGCTCGACGAAGGGATGCCGCTATGGCTGGCGGCCCTCATCACGACCGCCGGACTGCTTGTGATCACGGCGGTGCTCGGCTTGCTGGCACGCGCGCAGATGCAGCGGGTCACGGTCGCTCCGAAGAAAACGATGGAATCAGTGAACGAGGACGTGCAATGGGCAAGACGTCGGATGAACTTCAACGGGAAATCCGCGAATACCGCGACCGGCTCGACGAGAAGGCGAGTCGCCTGAACGAGCGTATGCGCTCGGACGTTCGTGATTCGCGCGAGACCGTCGACAAGGACCTGCGCGAGCGCTTGCAGCTCGAGAAGTACGCGGACGAGCGGCCGCTGCTAACGCTGGCGGCCGCGTTCGGGACGGGCGTCCTGCTCGGTTCGTTCACGCCATCGATGCCGACGCCGTCCATGCCATCGATGCCGGGTCGCGACGGCGGCAGTTCGCGCGGCGGCTCTTCTGGAAGCGGGGGCAGCGGGATGCTGTCCACCCTGATCAGCAGCGCGAGCGGGGCGCTGAGCGGGACGCTCGAGGAGGAAGTGCGGGGCATTTTCTCGCAGGTGACGCGCGGACGCGGCAACGATGAGCAACGCTCTGACAGCGAGCGAATGGACCGTCACGCGGACCGCGAACACGATGCGGAAGCATCGGAAACGGACATCGGCGCGGGGCCATACCGGCCGTAACGGGCTGGTCGCCCTCAGTGCGAATGTAGATGGAGGCCGCGCTCGACGGGCGCGGTCTCCTGCTGTCCGCGCTCCATGATGTCCGCTTCATCAGGGTCGACGTGAATCGCGATGATGGCGCCCGGGATGATGCCTCGCAGGTCCTCTTCGATCTCCTCGATGCGGAGGTGGGCATCGCTGACCGTCATGTCCGGGTCGACGAGCACGTGCAGGTCGATGTACTTCTCTCGCCCGGACTTGCGTGTGCGCATCGCGTGGTAGCCCCGCACACCGTGCTCGTGCGTGGCGAGGCACGACTCGATGCTGGCGATCTCTTCTTCGGGCAAAGCGCTGTCGATCAGCTCTTCGAGCGCGTCGAGGACGATGCGGACGGCGGTGTATGCGAGATACGCGGCGATCGCGAGCGCGACCAAAGGGTCGAAGAACTCGCGGCCGGTGACGCCGACCAGCACGAGCGCGCCGACGACGCCGCCCGCCTGGACGATGTTCGTTACGAGGTGGCGCGCGTCGGAGGCGATGGCGACGGAGCCGCTGATGCGCGCCGCGCGCATGGCGTAGGCGGCGACGCCGAGGTTCACGCCGGCCGTCACCAGCATCATCGCGATCGAGGGGCCGAGGTCGATATCGGCGCCGCCGACGATCAGCCTTCGGACGCCGGCGACCGTGATGAACACTGCGCCGGCTGCGATGAGGGCGGCCTGCGAGAGCGCCGCGAGGCTCTCGGTCTTGCCGTGACCGTACGGATGCGCTTCGTCCGCGGGCTGCATGGCGAGCCGCACGGCGAAGAACGCGAGGCCGGAGGCGAAGACGTCCTGCGCGCTGTCGACGCCGTCGCCGAGCACGGCGACGGAGCCGAACACGAGCCCCACCGTGAGCTTCGCGATCATCAAGAGCGTATTCGAGCCGAGGGAGAGGACGGCGGCGCGGCTCGCGATATCGAGCTGCCAGAAGCGGCGTGGCGCTGAACCGATCGCCATCATGGCGTCATGGTACCGCCTGCGGCGTCGCTGACGGCGTTACGGTGCGATCTTGAGCGCATCGAGCACGTCGCGCGCGAGCTGCGCGGACGCCGCGGCGTCGCGCATGATCGTGTCGGCCGTGATCGCGCGGATGCCGAGCGCTTCGATCTCGGGTCCGAGCGGCGCGTCGACGGTGTCAATCACGAGCGTATCGATTAGGCCGCGATAAACGTTCGCGACGCCGGCCGCATCGACGCGATGGCCCAAGCCGGACATCATCTCGCCGGCCGGCGGCTGCAGCGAGGCGCCGCCGACGATCGGGCTGACGGCCGCGCGCTTCGCGGTGGAGACGGCGATGGCGTCGTTGATCGCGGCGATCGCGAGGATCGGGCCGATGCTGGCGATCGGGTTGCTCGGCGCGATGAGGATCGCCTCCGCTCCGGCGAGCGCTTCGAGCACGCCCGGCGCGGGTGCCGCCTCGGACGCGCCCTCGAAGCGCACGCCGACA
>DASTIY010000032.1:0-14392 GCA_035717085.1 Casimicrobiaceae bacterium
GGCAGCCTCCAGGCGATCGCGCGACTCAACCAGGCCGGCTTTCGCGTCGTCGTCGCCACCAACCAGTCGGGCGTCGGCCGCGGACTCCTCGATTTCGCGATGCTGACGGCCATCCACGACAAGATGTATCGCGCACTCGCACATGCCGGCGGGCGCATCGACGCGATCTTCTTCTGCCCGCACACCGCCGATGCGCGTTGCGAATGCCGCAAGCCGAAGGCGGGCATGCTGCGCGAGATCGGCGTGCGCTTCAACGTCGACATGGCGGGCGTGCCGTGCGTCGGCGACGGCCTGCGCGACCTGCAGGCGGCGGATGCGGTCGGCGCCCAGCCGATGCTCGTGCTGACGGGCAAGGGCGAGACGACGCTGCGCGAAGGGGGCTTTCCGGCGAACACCGTCATCTTTCCCGATCTCGCGTTCGTGGCATCGGCGTTGCTCGTCGACGACTGAGATGCCGATGCTGTCGTCAGCCCGGTCCATCGCGTTCATGCTGTTCCAGGCACTCGTGACGCCGCCCTACGCGCTCGTCGTGCTCGCGCTCTTCTTCGTGCCGGCGGTGCCGCGCTATCGCTTCATCACCGGCTGGTGTGCGCTCAACCTGTGGGCGGCACGCTGGATCTGCGGCATTCGCGCGCGCATCGAAGGCCTCGAGAACGTCGGCACGGCACCGGCGATCGTCGCGTGCAAGCACAGCTCGACGTGGGAAACGCTGTTCCTGTCGCGCCTGCTGCCGCCACTCGCCTACGTCGCGAAGAAGGAGCTGCTGGCGCTGCCGTTCTTCGGCTGGGCCTTTCGCCTCGCCTCGCCGATCACCATCGACCGCAAGGCCGGACGTGACGCGATGCTGCAGATCGCCGATCAAGGCCGGCAGCGCTTCGCGCAAGGCTTCTGGATCATGTTCTACCCGGAAGGCACGCGCATCCGCGCCGGCACGCGCGCACCGTACAAGACCGGCGCCGCGCGGCTCGCGATCGCGATGCAGGCGCCGATCCTGCCTGTTGCCCACAACGCGGGCTGGCTGTGGCCGAAGGGCATCATGGGCAAGCGCGCGGGCACGATCACGCTGTCGATCGGCAAGCGCATCGTGCCGGACGCACGCGATCCGGGCGAGCTGATGCGCAAGGTCGAGACGTGGATCGAGGACGAGGTCGCGCGCCTCGGCAAGCCGGCCGAGATTGCCGTGCAGGAGCGTCGCGTGGCGGCGGCTCGATGAGGCTCGAGGCTCCGCCGGCGCGC
This sequence comes from Casimicrobiaceae bacterium, assembly GCA_035717085.1. GTDB lineage: Bacteria > Pseudomonadota > Gammaproteobacteria > Burkholderiales > Casimicrobiaceae > VBCG01. Next base: position 1,237 of record DASTIY010000032.1, read on the forward strand.
CGCACCGACGCGTCGCTGCGCCGCGTCGTGCTGAACGGCGAGACGGTCGACTACCGGCTGATCCGCGCGCGGCGGCGCTCGATCGGAATGGAAGTGCATCTCGACGGGCTCACCGTGCGCGCGCCGATGCGCGTCGCGTTGCGCGAGATCGAGACGGCGCTCGTCGAGCGTGCCAAGTGGATCCTCGACGCGCTCGCGCAATGGAGCGCACGCCGGCGCGACGTGATGCCCCGCGAATGGAGGACGGGGGAGACGATCGCGTTTCGCGGCGACACGCTCGCGCTCGCGCTGCATCCGGCGCGGCGCACCGGCATCGTCGCCGATCTCTTCCACCTCGTCGTCCGCCATCCGCACGCTTACGACCAACTCGCCGTGGCGCAATGCGTCGTCGGCTGGCTGCGCGAGCAGGCGCAGGCGCTCGTCGCGCCGCGCGTCATGCACCACGTGCGACGCATCGGCCTGCGCTCGACGCCGTCGGTTCGCCTCAGCAACGCGCGCAGCGAATGGGGCAGCTGCAACGCCAGTGGCGACATCCGCCTGAACTGGCGGCTCGTGCAGTTGCCGCCGGCGCTCGCCGAGTACGTCGTTGCGCACGAGGTCGCGCACATCGTCGAGCTCAATCACTCGCGCCGCTTCTGGGACGTGGTCGAGGCGCTGATGCCCGGACACGCGGCGCTGCGCCGCGAACTCGACGAGTGGACGGCGATCCTCGCGTCGTGATGGGCTAAGCCGCAGGCAGCTCGGGTACCCGGCGCAGGTTGATGCGCGCCTCGCTGCGCAACGCGCGCACGAGCGCGTCGCCGAGCGCATTGGTGCGCTCGTCCACCCACCGTCCGTCCTCGGCGCGGAACGCGACGCTGCGGCCGCCGGCATCGAGGACGATCGCGCGCGCGTCGACGTCGTGGCGCACGACGACCTGTGTCTCGCTCCCCGCGATCGTCAGCACGCCGTCGTCGAGCGTCCATTCGAACGTCGCGTTGCTCGTTTCGAGCGCGGCGTCGAGCGCCAGCCCGATGCGCTCGAGCGTCGCGTTCGCGACGGTGCGGAATGCCGCTTCGTCCATCGCGCCATGCTAGGATTGACCGCGATGCGGCGTCAATTCTTTGCAGAGCCGATGCTTCGCGCGGCGACGATCGCGCTCGTCGCCGCCGCCGTTGCGGCGTGCGGCGTGAAAGGCCCGTTGCGGCCACCGCCGAAGAGTGCGCCGGCGACCAATTCGACGGCACCGAACGCCAACCCGCCGACCCCGCCCCCGACGACGTCACCCGCGCTGCCGCCGCCAACGCCCGGCGCGAAGTGAGCGCAGCCGGTGCCTGAATCCGCTGCGCGCCAGCGCGTGAACGACGACGCGTTCCGCGTCGTCGGCGGCGAACTCCACGCCGAGAACGTGCCGCTCGCGGCGATCGCCGCGCGCTTCGGCACGCCCTGCTACGTCTATTCGCGCGCGGCGCTCACGCGCGCGTTCCGGACCTTCGACGACGCGTTCGCCGGGCTTCCGCATCTCGTGTGCTACGCGATGAAGGCGAATCCGTCGCTCGCGATCCTCGAGCTCTTCGCCGGCCTCGGTAGCGGCTTCGACATCGTGTCCGGCGGCGAGCTCGCGCGCGTGCGGGCCGTCGGCGGCGACCCGAGCACGGTCGTCTTCTCCGGCGTGGGCAAGAGCGACGACGAGATGGCGCAGGCGCTTGCCGCCGGCATCCTCTGCTTCAACGTCGAGTCGGCAAGCGAGCTCGATCACCTCGCTGCCGTCGCCGCGCGCCTTCGCGTTCGCGCGCCGATCAGCTTTCGCGTCAATCCGGACGTCGACCCGCGCACGCACCCGTACATCGCGACGGGATTGAAGGAGAGCAAGTTCGGCGTCGCCGTCGCGACCGCGCGCGCGCTTTATCGACGCGCCGCCGCCATGCCGTCGGTGACGGTACACGGCATCGACATGCACATCGGCTCGCAGATCATCGAGCTCGCACCGTTCCGCGAGGCGCTCGCCAAGCTGCTCGCGCTCGTCGACGCGCTCGCCGCCGACGGAATCGCGCTTTCGCATATCGACGTCGGCGGCGGCCTCGGCATCCGCTATCGCGACGAAACGCCGGTCGCGATCGCCGATTACGCCGAGGCGATCCGGGCGCAAATGAGCGGGCGTCGCGAGCGTCTTCTCCTCGAGCCGGGCCGACGCCTCGTCGGCGATGCCGGCGTACTGCTGACGCGCGTGCGGGTGGTCAAGCACGGCGAGTCGCGGAACTTCGCCGTGGTGGACGCCGCGATGAACGATCTGGTGCGTCCGGCGCTGTACGCTGCATGGCACGGCGTCGATCCGGTGCAACCGCGCGACGGTCCGTCGCACGTCTACGACATCGTCGGCCCGGTGTGCGAGAGCGGTGACTTCCTCGCGCGCGACCGGAACCTCGCGCTCGCCGAAGGCGATCTGCTCGCGGTGCGAACGGCGGGCGCTTACGGCATGGCGATGAGCTCGAACTACAACGCGCGGCCGCGCGCATGCGAAGTTCTGGTCGACGGCGACGACGCGCATCTCGTCCGGCGGCGCGAGACCCACGCCGATCTGATCGCGCACGAGCAGCGGTTGCCGAGGTCGCTAAACCGCGCGTAAGCACTCGAAACACGCGTGTGCGAATACGCAACAACGGCCGATCGCGCGTGCCGAAGGCTGTTCGAAATGTTGCAAAAGAACGAAACGTGGCTACAATGCAGGCAGCAGGTGCCAATGGATTTGTCAAGGGGGGAAGCTCGAATTTGTTGGATGCGTTGCTCCCTCCCCGCAAAACCGGCGACACCTGCTTGGTAGTCCATAACAGTCAATGAACCCAGACAGGAGAAGCAACGATGATGGCTGACATGATGTCGATGATGACGCCGACGGCCTCGCCGGAAGCGCCGAAGAAGAAGTCGCGGAAACGCAAGGCTGCGGCGCCGAAGAAGCGCGCCGCCAAGAAGACGACGAAGAAGCGCGCCGCGAAGAAGTCGACGAAGAAGCGTGCCGCGAAGAAGACGACCAAGAAGCGCGCCGCGAAGAAGTCGACGAAGCGCGCGACGAAGAAGCGCGCCGCCCCGAAGAAGCGGGCGGCCAAGCGCGGCGGTGCCAAGAAGGCGTCGGCCCGCAAGACCGGCCGCAAGACCGCCAAGAAGAGAGCCACGAAGAAGTAAGCCTTCTTCGCACAGACTTCCGTCGCAGTCGTGTGACGGAGATGAAACGGGCGGCGCCGAAAGCGTCGCCCGTTTCGCTTGGGGGTCGGGACGACTCCGCGCTACTTCTCGGCGCGCACCGCCGACGTCACGCCGACGCCCTTGCGCTTGCCGCTGCCGCCGCCACCCGACGCGCGGACCACCTGCGCCTGGCGACCCTTCGCGCGCGCGTGCCTGAGTTGCGCGCGATGGCGCTCGGCATGTACGACGTGCGTCGCCGGGACGTCGCTCGTGACACGGAGCTTCTGTCCGATGCGCACGGTATTCGCCGAGAGCCGGTTCCAGCGCTTGAGATCCTGCGTCGTCACGCCGAACCGTCCGGCGATCGACGTGAGCGAATCGCCACGGCGGACGACGTAGTGGAACGTGCGATTCGAAGGCACCGTCGTGAACACGGCATGCTCGAGCGAGGCTTCGGCTTCCTCGGTCGGCTTCTGCATCGGCACCAGCAGCGCGTAGCCGACCGGCACCGTCTCGCGCGGACCGATGCCGTTCACCGAGCGCAGCGTCTCGATCGACATCCCGTAGCGGATCGCGAGTTGCGATAGCGTCTCGCCCGGCTTCATCCGATGCGCCTGCCACGACACGAGCGGCTGGTCGATCAGATTGAGCTTCGCGGCGAACACTTCCGCCTTGTCGATCGGCAGCAGGATCGCATAGTCGTCGGCCCCTGAAATGACCGGGCGGTTGTGCTGCGGATTGAGCGCGAGGAACTCGTCGACCGGCAACTCCGCGAGGTCGGCGGCGCGCTTGACGTCCATGCGCACGGTCGTGCGCACGACGGTGAAGTACGGCGCGTTCGGCACGTCGGCGATGACGAGCCCGTACTTCTGCGGATCGGCGACGATGTTCTTCACCGCCTGCAGCTTCGGGAGGTAATTGCGCGTCTCGTCGGGCAGGTTCGCGAGGCTTTCGAAATCGACGGGCAGTCCCTTCTTGCGGTTGCGCGCGATCGCCTTGCGCACGTTCCCTTCGCCCCAGTTGTAACCGGCGAGCGAGAGCTGCCAGTCGTTGAACTCGCCGTTCAGCGCCTGCAGGTAGTCGAGCGCCGACGACGTCGCGGCCACCACGTCGCGTCGCGAATCGAACCACCACGTCTGCTTCAAGCCGTACGTCTTGCCGGTTTGCGGCATGAACTGCCAGATGCCCGACGCGCGGCTCACCGACAACGCATTCGGATTGAACGCGCTCTCCACCATCGGCAGCAGCGCGATCTCGAGCGGCATCCCGCGCGCCTCGACCTCTCCGACGATGTGATAGAGATAACGGCGACTGCGCTCGACCATGCGCGCGACGTAGTCGGGACGCTGCGCGTACCACTGTTCCCACTTCTCGACGAGCGGACCGTGCAGGTCCGGAATCGCATAGCCGTGCGCGATGCGTTCCCACAGATCGCCGGTGGAAAGCGGCAGCGGCTCGAGATCGGCGTAGTCGCCGGCGAACGGATTGACGAGGACGATCTTCGCTGGTGCCGGTGCGAACGAGACCGGCGGTAGCGGTTGCGAACGCGGAGGAGGCGCTTCTTCCGCCGTTTGCTGCGGTGCCTGCGTCGCACAGGCGGTGAGCAGCAGCGCGGCGATCAGGATCGGGATTCGTCGATAGGGCACTCGGCAGTCGGTTCGCTACGCACCGTCGCAAAAAATTCCGGCGATGGTAGGCCCCATCCGCGCGAGCGTCAACCGCTTCGCGGCTGCGAATCGATGCGCATTCGCACGCTCACGCGCGCGATCACGCGAAATGATCCTTCCACTCGCGAAGCACCGCGAGCGATTCGACGGGATCGTCGATCGTGCGCCCGGCGTGCGCCGCCGCGCTCGCCATGACGTGCGGCAGATTTGCCCGGACGAACGGATTGGTCGCGCGCTCGGCGCCCACGGTCGACGGAAGCGTCGGCATGTCGCGCTCGCGCTTGCCGCGCTCGTTGACCACGCGCGCCTCGATGTCGTGATTGCCGGGCTCGACCGTCTGCGCGAAGCGCAGGTTGGAGAGCGTGTACTCGTGCCCGCAGTAGACGAGCGTGTTCTGATCGAGCGCGACGAGCTTCGAAAGCGCCGTCCACATCTGCTCGGGCGTGCCCTCGAACAGCCGCCCGCAGCCCGCTGCAAACATCGTGTCGCCGCAGAAGAGCACCGGCTCGGGCGGCATCGTGTAATACGCGATGTGGCCGGCCGTGTGCGCCGGAATGTCGAACACCGACAGCATCAGGTCGAGGCCGGGCACGACGACGCGATCACCTTCGCCGAGCGCGTGCGTGCGTTGCGGAATCGTCTCGTGAGCAGGACCGAACACGGGCACGTCGTAACGCTCGCGCAACGCGGGTACGCCGCCGACGTGATCGGCGTGATGATGCGTGGCGAGGATCGCGGTCAACTCGACGCCGTTCGCGTCGAGCCACGCGAGCACCGGGGCTGCATCGCCGGGGTCGACGACCGCGGCGTTATCGCCGCTTCGCAGCGCCCAGATGTAGTTGTCCCTGAATGCGGGGATGGGGATAATCGACGGCATGGATCGATCCTCCGAAGCCGCGGACGGCCAGAAGTCGTTCGCGGCGTGGCTTTCGACTCCGCTCGGAGAGTACCTGAAGGAGCGGGAGCAGGCGTACTTCGATCTGACCGTCGCCGATATCTTCGGTTTCCGCGCGGTCCAGATCGGTGCGCCCGAGTGCGCGTTCCTCGCGCAAAGCCGGATCGTGTCGAAGTGGACGCTTGATTACGACCCGCCCGCGGACATCATCGCCGATCCGCATCAGCTGCCGTTCACCGAGAATGCGCTCGATCTGATCGTGATGCCGCACGCGCTCGAGTTCACCGACGATCCGCACCAGATGCTGCGCGAGGCGTGGCGCGTCATCCGTCCCGAAGGCCAGATCGTCATCGCCGGATTCAATCCGTTCTCGCTCTTCGGCACCAAGCGTTATTTCGGGCGCGGCGCCACGCCGCCGTGGAACGGCAACTTCATCGCGCTCTACCGCGTGAAGGACTGGCTGTCGCTGCTGGGCTTCGACGTGATCGGCGGCCGCTTCGACTGCTACGTGCCGCCGTTCGCGCAGGAGAAATGGCTGCGGCGCCTCTCGTTCTTCGAGAAGACCGGCGATCGCTGGTGGCCGATCACCGGCGGCGTGTACTACCTGCGTGCGACAAAAAAGGTGCTCGGCATGCGCGTGCTGACGCCTGCATGGGAGCGTCGCGAGCGGCGGACGAGGTCGCTCGCCCCGGCCGCGGGCGCGCGCGAGAGCCTCACGACGCATCGGCGCCGCACGTGAGTGGCGCGGCAGGCGAGCGCGCGGGCGCGCCGCGGCCCGTCGCCATCTACACCGACGGCGCATGCAAGGGCAATCCGGGCCCGGGCGGCTGGGGCGCGCTGCTCGTCTTCGACGAGCGCGAGAAGGAAATCTTCGGCGGCGAAGCGCAGACGACCAACAACCGGATGGAGCTCACCGCGGTGATCCGCGCGCTGGAGGCCCTGACGCGGCCCTGCGAAATCGATCTCTACCTCGATTCGCAATACGTCAAGAACGGGATCGAGAGCTGGATCCACACGTGGAAGCGCAACGGCTGGCGCACGAGCGATCGCAAGCCGGTCAAGAACGCCGAGCTCTGGCGCGAGCTCGAGGCGCTCGTGCATGCGCATCGCATTCGCTGGCATTGGGTCCGCGGCCACGCGGACACGCCGGGCAATCATCGCGCCGACGAGCTCGCCAATCGCGGCGTGGCGCTCGTCAACGGCAACGAAAAGTAGGATCGAACTCCAATTCGATTCGAATTGGAGTCTGACCCTCGTTTTCCCCGGAGCATCGCAACACCAGGGTCAGACCCGTAGGATCTGACCCTGAGCGCCGCGGCGCACGACCCTATTGCGCACGCTCGATGCGCCGCGCGAATACCGTCATCTCCTTCTCGGCCTGGCGATCGCCCTTCTGGCGCGCGCAGACGATGCCCCGGCGGTAGGCGTCGAGCGCGTCGTCGCGGCGGCCCGCGGCTTCCAGCGACTTCGCGTAGAGCTTCCAGGCGGCCGTATACATCGGATCGAGCGTCACCGCCTTCTCGAGCGCGTCGACAGCATCGCGCCACGCGCCTGCCTTCGCGTGCTCGTTGCCGATCGAGTAGCGCAGCAACGCGGAATCGCGCCCGGTGGCGAGCATGCGCTCGAAGCTCACGAGCGCCGGGCTCTTCGCCGGCGCCTTGGCATCGTCGGCCATCGCTACTCGGTGATCAACGCATCCGTTTGGCAATCGACACGCCGGAACGGATAGATGACGCGCCGCTCGGCGCCGTTCAGCGTACCTTCGATCGTTTCGTAGAGCCATCCCTTCGACCCGCGCCGATACATGAGGCGCGCGGGGAAGCCGCTCGCCGTGTTCGCGAAGGTGAAGATCGTGTCGTCCTCGTCGGTTGTCGTGCTGGCGAGCCGGAACGACGCTTCCTTGCGATCGCCGGAGAATTGCGTGAACACGACGTCGCTGCCGCGCGCTTCGATGCGAAGGAACTCGTAGTCCTGCACTTCGCCGCGCAAAACCTGGCGTCCCGCGCCGATCAGCGTGCCTCCGGCGAGGGGAAGCCACATCTCGCGGAAATCGCGCTCGTTGACGCTGCCCTTCCAGCACCCGGCGAGCCACGCGAGCGGCGCGAGCGGCCCGCTTGCCGTGGCGGGTGCCGGTGCCGGCGTCGCCGCCATGGCAGCCGGTGTCTTCACTTCACCCGTCGCCGCGCATCCGGCGACGAGCGCGACGACCGCGAGCAGCGCCGCGCGGCGGGCGCTCGCCGCGTGCCGTCGCATCAGAACGAATACGTGATCTGCGCCGAGAAGATGTTGACGTTCGCGTCGTAGTGGCCCTTGATCAGGCCGCTGGCGGCGGTCGATCCCTCGTTCTGCGCGATGTCGGGACTTTTCACCGGGATGTACACGTAACCCGCGTCGAGCGCGAGATTCCGGTTGAATTTGTACTGCGCGCCGATCGCGATCCACACGCGGTCCGCATCCGGCAGGCGCGGCGTGCGGTCCTGCGTGTTGACCGGCGATTGATCGAAGGCGAGGCCGCCGCGGAAGCTCCATGCGTCGTTCCAGTGATAGGTCGCGCCTACGGAGACCCGCCAGACGTCGTCGAAGTTCTCCGGCGTCGTCGACAGCAGCTGGCCGCTCGAGCGCACGAACGTCAGCTCCTTGAACACCGACCAGCGCGTGTATTGGAGGTCGGCCATCAGGTCGACCCGGTCGTTGAGCCGGTGAAAGACCGACACGTTGGCGATGTCGGGCAGCTTCACGCTCGCGCGGATGCCGCCGTTCGCCAGCGCGGTGTTGACGTTGCCGGCGAGGAGGTTGACGACGGGCGCGATGGGCGCGGGGAGCGTCGGCAGCGCCGGGTGATCGAACGAGACGTTGCCGGTCACGTCGTAGTCGATCGACGAGCGGTACTGCGCGCCGATGCGCGTCTGCGGCGTGACGTCCCACAGGAATCCGATGTTCCAGCCCCACGCGTTGTCGTCGCCTTCGACTTTCGCCTTCGACGACAGGCCCGGCGTCAGCTGCGCGATCTGCGGCACGAGCGCGCCGGGAATGAGCTGGTGGGCAGCCGCCACGCCCGCGGCCTGCACGAGCGCCGCGCTGTAGTTCACGCGGCTCGTCAACTCGGCATCGACGCGTTGCCAATCGACGCCGAGGCCCACGGCGAACGTGTCGTTCACGCGCCACGACACGCTCGGATTGACGTTGATCGTCTTGATGTCCGACTTGATCGCCTGGAAACGGCCGAGCCAGTCGTCGTCGTACTCGGTCACGAGGCCGAACGGCGCGTTGACGCCGACGCCGACGCTGACGCTGCGATTGATCGGTGCGACGACGTAGAGATTGGGAACGACGTTGAGGCTGCCCGCGTCGCCGCCGTTGCCGCCGAGCGGCTGGAACATCGCCGGCTGCGAGCCTTCGTCGTGGAACTTGAACGACGGCGTGATGAAGTGAACGGCCGCTGCGAGCTGCGGCGAGGCGATCCGCGACATGCCCGCGGGATTCGACCATACGGTGCTCGCATCTTCCGCGGCCGCAGCCCCTCCGGCAAACGCGTTGCCGATGGCGCTCCCCGAATTCTCCTGCAACGCGAATCCTGCACCGAGCGCGTGGCCCGCGGCCGTGCCGAACGCGAGTGCGAGCAGCGTGGCGAACGTCGTCCGCTTCGTTCGATAGGCATCCATGTGCGAACCTCCCCTGGTTCCGAAGTGCGATGCGATTCGCGACGCATCGTCGTCGCTCTTGCGCGCGACTATACACGCGGAGGGCACGCACTCGCGATGATCGCGGGCAAGATCGCGATGCGAACGACGCGAGGTGTGGCGAAGCGGCGACAGAGGTCGCCGGAATCAGATCTCCGACGGCAGTTCGCGGGGCTTGCGATCGGGGCCGACGGCGACATAAGTGAGGCTCGCCTCGGTCACCTTCACGGTGATCTCCTCGTGCGGGTTGCGCTGCGCGTACACCTCGACGGCGACGGTGATCGACGTCCTGCCCGTCTTCTCGATGCGCGCGAAAAACGACACGACGTCGCCGATCAGCACCGGCTGCTTGAACACGAACGAGTTGACCGCGATCGTCGCCACGCGGCCGCGCGCGCGGCGCGACGCGGGAATCGACCCGGCGAGGTCGACCTGCGACATGATCCAGCCGCCGAAGATGTCGCCGTGAAAATTGGCGTCCGCCGGCATCGGCGTCACGCGCAGCGTGGGCATTCCCGCGGGCAGCTCGACCTTGGCCGTCATGCCGCCGGGGCGCGCAGGCTGCGGCGGAGGATCTTGCCGACGTTCGACTTCGGCAGCTCGTCGCGGAATTCGACTTCGCGCGGGCACTTGTAGCCCGCGAGATGGCGCCGGCAATGCGCCAGGATGCGTCCCGACGTCACGCTCTCGTCGCGGCGAACGACGAAGAGCTTCACCGCCTCGCCCGACTTTCGATCGGGCACCCCGACCGCCGCGCATTCGAGCACCCCGTCGTGCATCGCGACGATGCCCTCGATCTCGTTCGGATACACGTTGAAGCCCGACACGAGGATCATGTCCTTCTTGCGATCGACGATGCGCACGTAGCCGCGCTCGTCCATCGTGCCGATGTCGCCGGTCTTGAAGTAGCCGTCGGGCGTCATCGCTTCGGCCGTTTCGGCAGGTCGCTGCCAATAACCGGCCATCACCTGCGGACCGCGGATGCAGATCTCGCCCGGCTCGCCGAACGGCACGTCGCGGCCGTCGTCGTCGCGCAGCACGATGTCGGTCGACGGGATCGGCAATCCGATCGAGCCATTGAACTCCCCCTGGTCGAACGGATTGATCGTTGCCGCCGGCGCGGTCTCGGTCAGCCCGTACGCTTCGACGAGCGCGACGCCGGTGACCTCCTTCCAGCGCTTCGCGACCGCCTCCTGCACCGCCATCCCGCCGCCGAGCGTCAGCCGCAGCGCGCTGAAATCGACGGCGCGAAATTGCGGATGGTTGAGCAGCGCGTTGAACAGCGTGTTGACGCCGGTGATCGCCGTGAAGCGATGGTGGCGCATCTCGCGAATGAAGCGCGGCAGGTCGCGCGGATTGGGGATCAGCACGTTCTCGCCGCCGATCGACATGAACACGAGGCAGTTCGCGGTGAGCGAGAAGATGTGATAGAGCGGCAGAGGCGTCAGGATGATCTCGCGGCGCTGCTCGTCGAGCACGGGCTCGAGCCAGGCGCGCGCCTGCAGCATGTTCGCGACGACGTTGCGATGGAGGAGCATCGCGCCCTTCGCCGCGCCGGTCGTGCCGCCGGTGTACTGGAGGAACGCGAGATCGTCGTGGCCGAGCGGAACGTGCAGGAGCGACCGCTTGCGGCCTTCGGCGAGCGCATCGTTGAAACGCACGGCGGCGGGCAGCGACCACTTCGGCACGACCCGCTTCACGCGACGCAGCATCAGGTCGACGATGCGGCCCTTGACGGCGAGCAGTTCCCCGATCGACGTCACGACGATGCGGCGCACGCGCGTGCGCGCGACCACGTGCTGCAGCGTGCGCGCGAAGTTCTCGACCACGACGATGATCTCCGCGCCCGAATCGACCAGCTGGTCCTCGAGCTCGCGCGCGGTGTAGAGCGGATTGACGTTCACCACGATGCAGCCTGCGCGCAACGCACCGAACAGGCAGATCGGATATTGCAGGATGTTCGGCATCATGAGCGCGACGCGCGTGCCGCGTGTCGCGCCCGCGCTTTGCAGCCAGGCGCCGAAGCGCGCCGACAGCACCTCGAGGTCGGCAAAGGTGAGCGTGCGGCCCATGCACGTGAACGCGGGCCGCGTCGGGTAGCGGCGGCAACTTTCCTCGAACACGTCGCGCACCGACGCGTACGCGTCGACGTCGATCGTCGCCGGCACGCCCGGCGGGTAGTGGTCGAGCCAAACGCGGGCGGGTGCCGTCCGCACGTCGGGAACTGCCATCGTGGATGCGCTGCTCATGGTCGCTTCGGCACCTCCCGCGACGTTGCGGCGGATCGTACCATCGCCCTTACGTCAGGGCGGACTCCGCGTGGCGCGTGGCCGCGTCGTGCAGCGGACCGCCGCGAAACGGTGCGAAGCCGGCGCCGAAGATCGCGCCGGCATCGACGAGATCGGCATCGGCGACGATGCCTTCGGCGAGCGCGCGCTTCGCTTCGGCGACGAGCGGATCGACGAGGCGCGCGGTGAGATCGGCCGGCACGCTCGCACTCGCCGCCTTCTGCGGCTTGCCGTCGACCCACGCGTAGAAGCCGCGACCCGTTTTTTTCCCGAGCTCGCCGGCGTCGACGTGCGCGACGAGGCGCCGCGGTGCTTCGCGCTCGTCGGCCAGCAGGCGACCGACGGCGAGGCAGATGTCGAGGCCGACGGTGTCGGCGAGCTCGATCGGACCCATCGGCATGCCGAACGCCACCGCCGCCTCGTCGACCGCCTCGGGCGCGATGCCTTCGTCGACGCAACGCATCGCGGTCATCAGGTACGGCGCGAGCACGCGATTGACGAGGAAGCCCGGCGCGCTGCGCACCGGCAGCGGCAATCTGTCGATCGCGCGTACGAAGGCGGCACCGCGGGAAAGCGCCGGCGGCGCACTGTCCCGGCCCGCGACGACTTCGACCAGCATCATCCTCGCGACCGGATTGAAGAAATGCAGCCCGATCAAGCGCGACGGATCATGCAACGACGTCGCGATCGTTTCGAGTGGAATCGACGACGTGTTCGATGCAAGCAATGCGTCGGGCTTCGCGCGCCCCTCGAGCGTCGCGAACAGCGACCGCTTCGCCTCGACGTTCTCGAAGATCGCCTCGATGATCACGTCGGCGCGAGGCACACCGTCGCCGGCGACATCGGGGATGAGGCGGTCCTGCGCATCGCGCACGCGGCGCGCATCGCGCAACCGGTCGCGGAACAGCGTCGCCGCGCGGCCCATTGCGGGCGCGATGCGCTCGGCGCTCTGGTCCTGCAGCGTCACCGTAAAGCCACGTAAAGCACACCACGCCGCGATGTCGCCACCCATCGTGCCGGCGCCCACGACGTGAACGCGTGCGACGCGCGCGTCGGCCTCCTTGCCGAACGCCTTCAGGCGCTCCTGCAAATGAAACACGCGCAAAAGGTTGCGCGCCGTCGGCGTCGCGAACAGCGATTCGACGGACGCGCTGTCTCCCGCCGGCGCGGCGAGCGGATCACCGTCGAAGCGCTCCCACAGGTCGATGATCGTGTACGGCGCCGGGTAGTGCTCGCGGCGCGCGCGTTTCGCGACGCGCTTGCGCGCGTTCGTCGCGACGTAGCGACGCACGAGCGGGATCTGCGTGAGCGACAACGGGAGCGGCAGCACGCGGGGCGATGGTGCGGCCAGGACGACGCCGCGGGCCGTGTTGTCCATGATGCGCGGCGGCACGCATTCGTCCGCGAGGCCGAGCCGCTTCGCCTTGCGCGCGTCGATGGTGCGGCCGGTGAGCATCATGTCGAGCG
>DASTIY010000033.1:0-18025 GCA_035717085.1 Casimicrobiaceae bacterium
GGGCACGGAAACGGCGCGGGCGCCACGCATGGGCCTCGATACGAACTGTGGACGGTGAGCGACGGCAACGGCTTTCAGGTGCTGCGCTTTTCCGACGATTTCGTCGCACGCCACCACGACCTGTTCCAGGGCGCAAGCAACTGACGGCACGAGCGGCGCATTTCGCGGAACGCTTCACCCGAAGGAGCCGGTCCGGCGGGTGCACCCGCCGGGGCCGGCTCCGTTTCGAGAGAGGCCTGCGTTCAGCCCGGCCGCGTCATCGCCGCCGGATCCACCCAGCGATCGAAATCCTCGGCGCTCACCAGCCCGAGCTTCAACGCCGCCTCGCGCAGCGTCGAATGCTCGCGGTGCGCGGTCTGCGCGATCTTCGCCGCGTTTTCGTAGCCGATGTGCGGATTCAATGCGGTCACGAGCATCAGCGATTGCTGGAGGTTCTCGCGAATCTTCGGCAACACCGGCTCGATCCCCTGCGCGCACCGCCGGTCGAACGAATCGATCGCATCGGCGAGGAGCTCGATCGATTCGAGCGTGCCCTGCAGCATCACCGGCTTGTAGACGTTCAATTGGAAGTTGCCCTGGCTGCCCGCGAACGCGACCGCGGCGTCATTGCCGTACACACGCACGGCGACCATGGTCACCGCTTCCACCTGCGTCGGATTGACCTTGCCGGGCATGATCGACGATCCCGGCTCGTTGTCGGGAATCGTGATCTCGCCGAAGCCTGCGCGCGGTCCGCTCGCATGCCAGCGGACGTCGTTGGCGATCTTCATCATCACCGCGGCAAGCGTACGTAGCGACCCACTCGCGTTCATGATCGCGTCGTGTGCCGACAGCGCCGCGAACTTGTTCGGCGCCGACACGAACGGCACGCCGGTTTCGTCGGCGATCGCCGCGGCGACCACTTCTCCGAACCGCGGGTGCGCATTGAGCCCGGTGCCGACGGCGGTGCCCCCGAGCGCGAGCGGCAGCAATCCCTCGCGCGCATGCTCGATCGCCGCGCGCGCGTCGTCGAGCTGCGCCACCCAGCCCGAGATGACCTGACCGAGCGTGATCGGCGTCGCATCCATCAGATGCGTGCGCCCGATCATCACGACGTCGCCGAACGCCTTCGCCTTCGCATCGAGCGTCGTGCGCAAGCGCGCCAGCGCCGGCAGGAGCCGGTGGTCGATCTCGTCGACGGTCCCGATATGCATCACGGCGGGGAACGTGTCGTTCGACGATTGCCCGCGGTTCACGTCGTCGTTCGGATGCACCGGCTTCTTCGAGCCGACGGTACCGCCCGCGAGCTGAATCGCGCGATTGGCGATCACCTCGTTCGCGTTCATGTTCGATTGCGTGCCCGAGCCGGTCTGGAACACGACGAGTGGAAATTCGGCGTCGAGCGTGCCGTCGATCACTTCCTGCGCCGCCTGCGCGATGAGCGACACCTTCTGCGGTGCCAGTTCTCCGAGCTCGCCGTTCGCACGCGCCGCGGCTTTCTTCAGCACGCCGAACGCGCGAATGACCGGCCGCCCCCAGCGGAAGCGATCGACCCCGATCGGGAAGTTGACGATCGAGCGCTGCGTCTGCGCGCCCCACAGGTGATCGGCGGGGACCTGCACCTCGCCGAGCGCGTCCTTCTCGACGCGAAACGCGGGCCGGGCTTCGTTCGCCATGGCGATGCTCCTTACGACGCGTGTTCGGCGCGCTTGCGCGTGCCCTTGCCTTTCGCTGTCGATTGCGCGGCGAGTTGCAGCGGAGGCCGCGGCACGAGGCGCCGCAACTCCGCGAGCAGCGTCCGTTGGCGCGCATCGAGCTCGACGGCGGCTTCGAGCGAGTCGAAGACGCGATTGAGCTTCTGGCGATCTTCGGCGCTCTTGACGAGCTTCGGCAGCGACGTCTTCGCGCGCTGCGGCTCGAACTCGACGACGAGCGTCTCCTCGTGCAACAGGCGTCGCAACTGGTCCTCGTCGATGTGGCGCAGCACGCCGGTCGGCGCGAGCAGCGCGCGCGTGTATTCCATCTGCGCGAGGCGTCGCTTGCCCCCGCCCGCCTTGACGACGAGGATGCCGGTGCGAATGATCGCGTCGGCGAGCCCGCCTTGCTCGATCTCGTCGAGCACCTGCCGCACCGCGGGCAGTGCGCGCGCGTCGAACGGCGTACGCCGGCGGATCGCTGCGCGCTCCTCGGCCATCGACAGCGACAGCATATTGCCGTACACCTCGAAGAACGCGGCTTCACTCGCCGCATCGCGCAGGTCGCGATACAGGTCGAGCGCCGCGCTGACGTATTCAGAGTACAAACGCTCGGCCTGGCGATCGAGATTGTCCGCGGCGCGCGGCTGGCGATTGGCGCGGACAGCGGCGGCAAGCGCCGGCACCGCGGCGAGCCACGGATTGCGGTCGGAGAACGCCCAGCGCTGCACGCGCAGCGGATGCCATTCGCGCATGAGGTTGGCGAGCCACTCGGGCATCGTGTCGCGAATGAGCGGCCGCACCAGAAGCTCGTACGCGCGCTCGTTCAGTTCGGAGAGCGCAGCGACCGCCTCGAAGGGCTTCTCGTCGACGCGATCGAATTTCTGCAGCCGCCGCAGATCCTCGAGCTTGCGCTCGTGCAGCGTGACGTCGTACTGCACGACACCGTCGGCGTCGGTCGTCTCGTTGATCTCCATGCCGTACAGCCCCGGCGGCAACTGCTGGATGTATTTCAGGACCGAGACGATCTGCGTGTGCTCCTTCTTCGCGACCTTGCCCGACACGAAGATTCCGAGATGGCCGATGTCCTCGTGAATGAGGCCGACAATCGTTTGCCCGTTGGCCTTGATCTCCTCGGTGCTCGAATAGAGATCGCTGATCCAGTTGAACGCCTGCTGCGGCGGCGTGATGTTGTCGCCCATCGACGCGAACACGATGATCGGCTGCTTGATCGCCTTGAGATCGAAGTAGCGGCCGGGACCGAGGCGCGCCTCGCCCTTGCCGAGCTTGTTGCCGATGAAGAGGTTGTTGACGATCCAGCGGATCTCCTCCTCGTTCATCAGGTAGAAGCCCCCCCACCAGCGCTCGAACTCGAGGAAGCGCTGCGCCTCGTCGTCGACGTCGTCGAAGAGGTGGTAATACTTGTCCCAGTACGTGTTCGCCGGGTTCAGGTTCTCGAAGTTCTCGACGAGATGCGCACCGTCGAACTTGCCGCCGCCGAGGTCGCTCGCGAACAACGACAACCACGCACCGCCGAGCAAACCGCCGGCGTAGCGCATCGGGTTGTCGCCGTCGTTGCCGGCCCAGTACGACATCGGCGCGCCGTTGATCACGAGCGGGCCCGCGATGTCGGGACGCGCGGCGGCGAGCATCATCACCGCCCAGCCGCCCTGGCAGTTGCCGACGAGCACCGGCTTCGGGCTTTCACGATGGCGTTCGGCGACAATGCGGACGAACTCGCTCTCGGCATCCGTCACGTCGGCGAGCGTCTGCCCGGGCACCGGCTCGGGATAGAAGATGACGAAGTACACCGGATGCCCCGCCTTCAGCGCGACGCCGACCTCGGAATCTTCCTTGAAGCCGCCGATGCCGGGACCGTGCCCGGCGCGCGGATCGAAAATGATGTAGGGCCGAAGCGTATCGTCGACCTCGACACCCTTGGGCGGGACGATGCGCACGAGCGCGTGGTTGACGGGACGCTCGAAGGCGCGGCCATCGGCGAGCAGCTCGTACCGGTACGCGAGCACCGGCGGCTTGCCGGCCTGCTCGTGCGCGATCCAGTTGTTGCCGCGCTGGCGCAGCGTGTCGAGGAACAGGATCGAGCGCTGCATGAAATCGACGGCGTATTCGCAATGATCGCGAAACGCCTGCGTGGGGTTCAGCGCACGCGTCATCGCGCCCGACGCTGCGTAAGCGGCCTGCGCCCGGCGGATACGCTCGTAATACGCGGTGAACGCGTCGCGTGCACGCCGCTCGAACGTGGTCGCCACGTCGCGCGAAATGGCGATGGAGCGGTCGATTGTCTGGTTGAGATTGGGCATCGGAGAGCGAAAGGTGAGTCGGGCCGAGCGCAGCCGCGTCACGCCGGCGGCCGACGCTTGCTGCAATGCAGCATCGTAGCAGACGACCTCGGAGAGTAACTGGGGCCGTTCATGCTGGACGCAATGCGTCGGCGAGCGTCAGACCCGCAGCGGTAGGACGCTGATGGCGGGAGCGCGGAAAAACAGGGGCTGGCCCCGATCGCTGACAGCCCGGAAACACCGGGCCGGATCCGCAGGGTCCGACGCGCGTCGACGTCGTGTTCGCGCTACGCGCGATGCCGGAGCTTGCGGATCGCTTCGAGTTGCGCGAGCGCCGCCGACAGCTCGGCCTCGGCGCGCGCGATCTCTTCCTTCGACGACTTGTTCTGCATCGCTTCCTCGGCGGCGCGCTTCGCTTCGAGGGCCGACTTCTCGTCGAGGTCCTTGGCGCGAATCGCGGTGTCCGCGAGCACCGTCACGAGGTGCGGCTGCACCTCGAGATAGCCACCCTGCACGAACACCAGCTCCTCGCCAGCCGACCCCGCCGGCTTGATGCGCACCGAGCCGGGCTTGATTTGCGTGAACAGCGGCGTGTGCCGCGGATAGATGCCGAGCTCGCCCATCATGCCGGGCAGCACGACGAATTCCGCTTCGCCGGAGTAGATCTGCTCTTCGGCGCTGACGACGTCGACGCGGATGGTGTTGGCCATTATTGGAGCGACTTCGCCTTCTCGAACGCTTCCTCGATCGTGCCGACCATGTAGAACGCCTGCTCGGGCAGCTGATCGCAGTCGCCGTTGACGATCATGGTGAAGCCCTTGATCGTGTCCTTCAGCGATACGTACTTGCCGGGCGCGCCGGTGAACACTTCGGCAACCGTGAACGGCTGCGACAGGAAGCGCTGGATCTTGCGTGCGCGGGCGACGACGAGCTTGTCCTCGGGCGAGAGCTCGTCCATGCCGAGGATCGCGATGATGTCGCGCAGCTCCTTGTAGCGCTGCAGCGTCTGCTGCGTGCGACGCGTGCAGTTGTAGTGCTCCTCGCCGATCACGTTCGGATCGACCTGCCGCGACGTCGAGTCGAGCGGATCCACGGCAGGATAGATGCCGAGCGCCGCGATGTCGCGCGACAGCACGACGGTCGCATCCAGGTGTCCGAACGTCGTCGCCGGCGACGGGTCGGTGAGGTCGTCCGCCGGCACGTACACGGCCTGGATCGACGTGATCGAGCCGGTCTTCGTCGACGTGATCCGCTCCTGCAGGCGCCCCATTTCCTCGGCGAGCGTCGGCTGGTAACCCACGGCCGACGGCATCCGCCCGAGCAGCGCCGACACTTCGGTTCCCGCGAGCGTGAAGCGGTAGATGTTGTCGATGAAGAGCAGCACGTCGCGGCCTTCGTCGCGGAAGTACTCGGCCATCGTCAGACCGGACAGCGCCACGCGCAGGCGGTTGCCCGGCGGCTCGTTCATCTGGCCGTAGACCATCGCGACCTTCGACTTCGAGAGATCGTCCTTGTTGACGACGCCCGACTCGATCATCTCGTGATAGAAGTCGTTGCCCTCGCGCGTGCGCTCGCCGACGCCGGCGAACACCGACAGGCCCGAGTGCGCGGTCGCGATGTTGTTGATGAGCTCCATCATCGTGACCGTCTTGCCGACGCCGGCGCCGCCGAAGAGGCCGACCTTGCCGCCCTTCGCGAACGGGCACACGAGGTCGATGACCTTGATCCCGGTTTCGAGCAGCTCCGTCGACGGCGACAGTTCTTCGAACGCAGGTGCCTGCCGGTGAATCGACATCACCTGCTCGGTGCCGATAGGACCGCGCTCGTCGATCGGACGCCCCAGCACGTCCATGATTCGGCCGAGCGTCTTCGCGCCGACCGGCACCGAGATCGGTGCACCGGTGTTGACGACGGTGAGACCGCGGCGCAGCCCGTCCGTCGAGCCGAGCGCGATCGTGCGCACGACGCCGTCGCCGAGTTGCTGTTGCACCTCGAGCGTGAGCCCGATGTCTTCCATCTTCAGCGCATCGAAGATCCTCGGCATGCTCTCGCGCGGGAATTCCACGTCGACGACCGCGCCGATGCATTGCACGATCGTGCCCTGGTTGGTTACACGCTGGTCCATAGTTTTACCTGATAGATGGGGTCAGACCGCCGCGGCACCGTCGACGATCAGCGATCCCGTAACCTGAAGGTTGGCGATCGCCGAATTGTCGACGATGCACGGCGTTGCGTTATTCAAACGGCCGCCGCTCCACCGACAATCTCCGAGAGTTCCTTGGTGATCGCCGCCTGCCGCGTCTTGTTGTAGATGAGCTGCAGCTCGCTGATGATCTTGCCCGCGTTGTCGGACGCGGCCTTCATCGCGACCATCCGCGCCGACTGCTCGGAGGCCATGTTCTCGTTCACCATCTGGAAGATCACGGCTTCCAGGTAGCGGCGCATCATGCCGTCGAGAAGCTCGCGCGCGTCGGGCTCGTAGATGTAGTCCCACGCGTGGTCGGAGATCTCGTTGGTGCGCAATTCACCGGTCGCCGTGCGGTATTCCTCGGGGATCGGCACGATGCGGATCTGTCGCGGGTCCTGGCGCATCGTGTTGACGAACGTCGTCGAGAAGATGTGGATCTCGTCGACGCCTCCTGCGAGGTACTCGTCCATCAGCACCTTGACCGCGCCGACGAGCCGCTCGAGGCGCGGCCGGTCGCCGAGCTGCACGACGCTCGACACGACGTTCGCGCCCATCCGATTCAGGAACCCGAGTCCCTTGTTGCCGATCGCGACGAAGTCGACTTCGACGTTGTTCGCGCGCCACTCGCGAAAGCGTTGCGTCGCAAGCCGCAGCACGTTGGTGTTGAGACCGCCGCACAGGCCCTTGTCGGTCGTGATGACAATCGCGCCGACGCGCTTCACCGGGTCGCGCTTGACGAGGAACGGATGCTTGTACTCGGTGTTCGCCTTCGCGATGTGCATGGCGATGGCGAACGCGCGCTCGACGTACGGGCGCGCAGCGCGCATCCGGTCCTGGGCCTTCTTCATCTTCGAGGCCGCGACCATCTCCATCGCCTTGGTGATCTTGCGCGTGCTTTGCACGCTCTTGATCTTGTTGCGGATTTCCTTCGATCCCGCCATCGCCTCTACCCGCCGTTGCCGCCGAAAATCGACGGGCTTCGCCCGCGATTTTCGGGAAACTCACCCGGCCGAAAGTCGGTTTTCACTTTCGGCCGCTCAGTAGGTTCCCGTCTTCTTGAAATCCTCGATCGCCGCCGCGAGCGCCTTCTCGTCGTCCGCGGTGAGGTCCTTCGTCTGCTCGATCTTGTCCATGATCGGCGCGTATTTGCTCTTCATGAACTGCCGCAGCGCCGACTCGAACGCGAGCGCCTTGTCGACCGGCACGTCGTCGAGATAGCCGCGGTTCACCGCGAAGAGCGTCAGCGCCATCTCGTTCACCTGCAGCGGCTGGTACTGCGGCTGCTTCATCACTTCGGTGACGAGGCGGCCGCGATCGAGCTGCTTGCGCGTCGCTTCGTCGAGATCGGATGCGAACTGCGCGAACGCCGCGAGCTCGCGGTACTGTGCGAGCGCGAGGCGCACGCCGCCGCCGAGCTTCTTGATGACCTTCGTCTGGGCGTCGCCGCCGACCCGCGACACCGAGATACCCGCGTTCATCGCCGGACGGATGCCGGCGTTGAAGAGGTCGGTCTCGAGGAAGATCTGGCCGTCGGTGATCGAGATCACGTTGGTCGGGATATAGGCCGAGACGTCGCCCGCCTGCGTTTCGATGATCGGCAGCGCGGTGAGCGAGCCGGTCTTGCCCTTGACCGCGCCCTTCGTGAAGCGCTCGACGTAGTCGGCGTTCACGCGCGCAGCGCGCTCGAGCAGCCGCGAGTGCAGGTAGAACACGTCGCCGGGATACGCCTCGCGGCCCGGCGGGCGGCGCAGCAGTAGCGACACCTGCCGATACGCCCACGCCTGCTTGGTCAGGTCGTCGTAGATGATGAGCGCGTCCTGTCCACGGTCGCGGAAGTACTCGCCCATCGTGCAGCCCGAATACGGCGCGATGTATTGCATCGCCGCGGATTCCGATGCGGTCGCGACGACGACGATCGTGTAGGCCATCGCGCCGTGCTCCTCGAGCTTGCGGATGACGTTCTTGATCGTCGACGCCTTCTGGCCGATCGCGACGTAGACGCAGATCAGCTCCTTGCCCTTCTGGTTGATGATCGTGTCGACGGCGACCGCGGTCTTGCCGGTCTGCCGGTCGCCGATGATCAATTCGCGCTGGCCGCGGCCGATCGGGACCATCGCGTCGATCGCCTTGAGCCCCGTCTGCACCGGCTGCGAAACCTTCTGCCGCGCGATCACGCCCGGCGCGACCTTCTCGATGACGTCGGTCAACTTCGCGTTGATGGGGCCCTTGCCGTCGATCGGCTGGCCCAGGGCGTTGACGACGCGGCCGATCAGCTCGGGGCCGACCGGCACTTCGAGAATGCGGCCGGTCGACTTGACGGTGTCGCCTTCGGTGATGTGCTCGTATTCGCCGAGCACCACCGAGCCGACGGAGTCGCGCTCGAGGTTCAGCGCAAGGCCGAAGGTGTTGCCCGGGAATTCCAGCATCTCGCCCTGCATCGCGTCGGAGAGTCCGTGAATGCGGCAGATGCCGTCGGTGATCGAGACCACCGTGCCCTGCGTGCGAACTTCGGCGCCGACGTCGAGGTTCTGGATCCGTGCGCGGATCAGCTCGCTGATTTCCGATGGATTCAACTGGAGCATGTTCGTGTCCTTTTTTCCTAAGCGCGCAGCGTCGTGCGCATCGCCTCGAGCTTCGCCTGCACCGAGCCGTCGAGCACCGAGTCGCCGACGGTGATCCGGGCACCGCCGATCAGCTTCGGGTTGATCGTGACCGTCGCCTCGATCTTCTTGCCGAAGCGCTTCTCGAGCGCCGCCTTCAATTCGTCGACCTGCGCGGGCGTCAGCTCGTACGCGCTTTCGATCGTCGCGGTCGCAACCGATTCCGCCTGGTTCTTCAGCGTATCGAACATCGCGGCGATGTGCGGCAGCAGCGCGACGCGCTCGGCTTCGACCAGCACGCGAATGAAATTGCGCACCTCGCCGTTGAAGCGGTCGCCGGCGATCGACAGCAGCAGCGATTCGCGCGCCGCGGCGTCGAGGCGCGGATTGTCGAGCGCCTCGGCCACGCGCGGGTCGGCCACCACCTGCGACGCGAAGCGGAGCATCTCCGACCACGGCCCGAGCGCGTTGGCATCGCGCGCGATTTCGAAGGCCGCTTCGGCGTACGGCCTGGCGATCGTGGCGAGTTCAGCCATGCAGCGACGCCTTCCTAGAGCTCGCGGCGGATATCGTCCAGGAGCTGCGCATGCGCTCGCGGATCGATTTCGCGCTGCAGAATCCGGGCGGCGCCCGCCACGGCGAGGTCGGCGACCTGGTTGCGCAACTGCTCGCGCGCCATCTGGTACTCCTGCGCGGCCTCGGCCTTGGCAGCAGCGATGATCCGCTCGCGCTCGGCCTGCGCCTCGACCTTCGCCTGGTCGATCGTCTCCGCCTTGAACTTCTCGCCGGTGGCGACGATTTCGCCGGCCTTGCCGCGCGCATCGGCAATCATCGCGGCGACGCGCTGCTCGGCGGTGACGAGGCTCTTGCGCCCCTCTTCTCCGGCCTGCAGCCCCTCGGCGATCTGCCGTTGCCGCGTCTCGACGGCGCGCATCAGCGGCGGCCAGACGAACTTCGCGCAGAACCAGATGAAGAGGCCGAAACCGATGGCCTGCATCAGCAGGGTGAGATTGATGTTCATTGCAACGCTCGGCGGTGGAGGCGCGTATTACTTGAGACCGGCGGGGATCAGCGGGTTGCCGAAGGCGAAGAGCATCGCGATGCCGAGGCCGATGATGAACGACGCGTCGATCAGGCCGAGCAGCAGGAAGACCTTCGCCTGCAGTTGCGGCATGAGCTCGGGCTGGCGTGCCGCGCCTTCGAGGAAGCGCGAGCACATGATGCCGACGCCGACGCAGGCACCGAGCGCGCCGAGCCCGATCATGAGACCGATCCCGATGCCCGTGTATCCCTGAATGACGGCGACCCATTGCAGCTTGTCCATTGATTTTCCTTTCGTGAAGCGGGTGGGTTGGAACCTGCGAAGTGAGAGCGTGCGAACCGAAATGTGATCAGTGATGCTCGTGCGCCATCGCGATGTAGACGACCGCGAGCATCATGAAGATGTACGCCTGCAGCACGACGATCAGGATGTGGAAGATCGACCAGCCGAGGTGCAGCAGCGCACCGAAGATCAGGCCGGCGATGCCGGTCGCGCCCCACATGCCGAGCAGCAGGAAGATGAGCTCGCCCGCGTACATGTTGCCGAACAGCCGCAGCGAGTGCGACAGAGGCTTCGAGATGTATTCGACCAGATTGAACAGGAGGTTGAACGGCCACAGGATCGGGTTCTTGCCGAACGGCGCGCAGAAGAGCTCGTGGATCCAGCCGCCGAACCCCTTGATGCGGATGCTGTAGAAGATCATCAGGCCGAACACCGACAGCGCGAGCGCGAACGTCGTGTTGACGTCGGCGGTCGGCACGAAGCGGAAGTAATGCAGTCCCATCGCCGACAGGCCGGTGGTGATGATGTCGATGGGCAGGAAGTCCATCGCGTTCATGAAGAGCGTCAGCACGAACGTCGTGAGCGCGATCGGCGCGACGAGCTTCGTGGTGCCGTTGTAGATGCTCTTCACCTGGTCGTCGATGAAATCGAACGAGAGCTCGACGAACGCCTGCGTCTTCGTCGGCACGCCGGTCGTCGCCTTGCGCGTGACGAGCCACATGAAACCGAACGCGAGCACGCCGATCAGAACCGACGTGACGAGCGTGTCGACATTGAGCGTCCAGAAACTGCCGGGCGCAACCTGGTCGGTGAGGAACGTCAGGTGGTGCTGGATGTACTCGGTGGGAGTTTCGTAGGACGTGGCCATCGGAATCATCGGGGACAAGCTCTACTCGCGAACGAAGAGGGCAACGCTGGACAGCAACACCGTCACGACGAACGCCGCCAGAAATGCCGGCAGCACGGCGTCGCGGTACGTCGAGAGCACCAGCCAGAGGAGCGCGATGATCACGAGGATCTTCGCCCCCTCGGCGCGAAACATCGCCGCGATCGTGCCGCCCGCGGTCCGCGGTGGTGCGACCGCGAGCACGAACATGTACACGACGCCTGCCGACACGTTGATCACGCCGCCGAGGATTGCCGACAATGCACCGTGCACGCCGGCCACGAGTCCCGACATGGCGGCGATCGCCACCGTTGCAACGGCCTGCGAGAGCAGGACCGCGCGGTAGGGCTTCGTGGAAAACGGCTTGGGCACGAGCGGTCGAACGGGCCGAACAGGCGAGCCTGACCTACTGCCAAGCAAAGTCCGCGATTCTAGCAAAATCGAAGCGCGCCCGGCAACGCGATGCTGCGCTGCAACGAACGCGCTTGACGCGGATCAATGGCCGGGATTTCGCGGCGAATCGCGCTCGAACGGGTTCGATCCTCGCCGAACGTGCATCGAGGGACAAACGACGGGGATGCGCGCGCTGCGGCGCTTCGCCCGATGTTCTCGACGGTCCGTTTCAGCCGCCCGACAACGCGGCAACGATCATCAGCACTTCCCCCGTTTCGACCGGCGCCGACAAATCGCGCGTGGCGACGTTGCCGACGAAAAGCCGAATGTGCGGACGCACGTTGCCTTGCTCGTCGATCATGCGAAAGCGCACGCCCGGATAGGCGACGTCGAGCGCCGCCAGCACGCCACCGATCGTCGGCGGCAATTCGGGTGCGAGCACCGGCACGGCGACGTCGACGTCCGCGCTTCCCGTGTACGAGCGCAACGGCGACGGCATGCGCACGCGCACGATCGCGGCAGCTTCAGCGGAGACTTCGGCAGTCAGGTGTGATCCCCCACGCACGCGGCAGCGCCGCCGGACGTCGCTCGCTACGCGGACGCCACAGCGTGCGACGGCAAACGAAGGCCGGCGTTCCATGCGCCGGCCAACCGCCATGATGCCCTACCGGCTCCGGGCGACTGACGCGGAGCGCGCAGTTCGAAGTTTCCTGTGTGCCGAGTCAGAAGTTCCGACGATAAAGGAGCGAATGAAATCGGCCCGCAGGCGAGGCGAGAGGCCGAAGCCGTACCGCGTCGTACGGTGAGGCCGAGCAACGAAGCATGGGAACCGATTTCACCGCGAACCATCAAGCGAATTTCTGACTCGGCGCACTAGGCGGGCGCCGCCTCGACCGCGTAGATTTCCGGCAGGTGCCGCGCGAGACAGCGAAACGAGCGGCCCTCGTCGCGGCTGCCCCACACCTCGCCCGACGTGGTGCCGAAGTAGATGCCGGTCGGATCGCGATGGTCGCTCGTCATCGCCTGTCGCTTGACGGTCCACCACGCTTGCGACCGCGGCAGCCCCTGGTCCTGCCGCTTCCACGACTTGCCGCCATCGCGCGATCGATAGACGGCCGGCCGGCCTCCGGGCGCCGTACGCGGCCACACGGTCGTTCCATCCATCGGCAACACCCAGAGCGATTCGGGATCGCGCGGGTCGACGGCGAGCGGAAAGCCGACGTCGCCCGCCGACTTCGGCATCGCCGCGCCGATGTCCTGCCAGGTGTCGCCCGGGCGGTCGAGCCGGTAGATGCCGCAATGGTTCTGCTGGTAGAGCCGGTCGGGATTGCCGCCGGCGAGGCGCACGCAATGCGGATCGTGCCCGAATTCGGGGTTCGGGTCGGGCAGGAAGTCGGCGCGCACGCCGCGGTTGAGCGGTTGCCAATCGGCGCCGCCGTCGAGGGATTCGAAGACGCCGCCCCCCGACATGCCGATATACAGGTGCATCGGATCGCGCGGATCGATCAGGATCGAATGCAGCTTCGGGCCGTCGGGCGTGCCTTCCTGGTCGCCACCGCACCACGCCTTGCGATTCGCATGCGCGTTGAAGCCTTCGACGCCTTCCCACGTCGCGCCGTTATCGGTCGATCGAAACAGGCCCTGCGGCGACGTGCCCGCGTACCAGACGCCGGATTGATCGGCATGTCCCGGCGTCAGCCAGAACGTGTGATCGACCACGCGACCGCTGCCGCTGGCGAACGCGGGCGGACGCACGGCCTCCTTCCATGATCGGCCCGCGTCGGTCGAGCGGAAGATCGTCGGGCCGAGGTGACCGGTGCGCGCCGCGGCGAGCACGACTTTGCGGTCGCGCGGATCGGCGACGACGTGATGCATGATGTGGCCGAGAAAGTCGGGCCCCGCAAGTTTCCAGCCGTTCCGGGCGGCGTCGCTCGTCAGTGTCCAGATGCCTTTGCGCGTCGCGATCCAGAGACGGGCACGACGCGACGGCGCGCTCCGCGTGGAGACGGAAGTGCGAGTGGGCAATTTGCTCCTCCCCAAAAGAATGCTCGCGCCGGCGAGCGGCGCGAAGGGTGCCAAACTACGCCGCCATGGCGCGCGCGGCAAGGCGCCATGTCGCACGTCGTACTTGAATTTATCGCCGAGCCTTGCGATGCTCGACGCATCGCGCGCGGTGCGCGCACGTCATTCCTTGGAGAACGCCATGACGATCCAGGTCGGAGACCGGCTGCCGCCGGGCACGCTGATGGAGTACTACGACGAGCCGAAGGACGGCTGCAGTGTCGGTCCCAATCCGGTATCGATCGAAAGCCTGACGCGCGGAAAGAAAGTCGCGCTGTTCGGCCTGCCGGGCGCGTTCACGCCGACCTGCTCGGCGAAGCACGCGCCGAGTTATCTCGCGCACTACGACGAGCTGGTCGCGAAAGGTGTCGACACCATCGCGTGCATGTCGGTCAACGACGCCTTCGTCATGGGCGCGTGGGGACGCGAGCTCGGCGCGAACGGCAAGGTGCGCATGCTCGCCGACGGTAGCGCCGCGTACACGAAGGCGCTCGGCCTCGAGCTCGACCTGACCGCGCGCGGCATGGGCATTCGCTGCCAGCGCTTCTCGATGCTCGTCGACGATGGCGTCGTCAAGACGCTGAACGTCGAAGCGCCGGGGAAATACGAAGTGTCGGGAGCGGAGACGATGCTGCAGCAGCTCGGCTGACGCGCCGAGCCTTGCGTCCCGCGCGACGCGCCGTTCATTGCTTCACGGTGGTGAGCCGCTCGACGAGCCCGTCGAGCTGCTCGAGCGTCGAGTAACGGATCACGACACGGCCAGCGCCGCGGCGTCCGGCTTCAATGCGCACGACCGCGCCGAGGTGCTCGCCGAGATGGTTTTCGAGGCGCACCGTATCGTGGTCGCGCGCCTTCGCCGTCTTGCGCGCAGGCGTGGCGTGCATCAGCTGGTGCACGAGGCGCTCGGTGTCGCGCACGCTCATGCCCGCGTCGACGACACGCGCGGCCGCACCTGACTGCTCCGCGAGCGGCAACGCGAGCAGCGCCCGTGCGTGGCCCATCTCGAGTTGGCCCGCGAGCAGGTATTCCTGCACGGGCGGCGCGAGCGCGGTGAGGCGCAGCAGATTCGACACCGCGCTCCGCGAGCGGCCGACCGCCTTCGCAGCGGCGTCGTGCGTTAGGCCGAACTCCTCGATCAGCCGCTGAAGGCCCTTCGCTTCCTCGAGCGGATTCAGGTCCTCGCGCTGGATGTTCTCGATGAGCGCGACCGCGAGCGCCGATTGGTCGGGCACATTGCGCACGAGCGCGGGCACTTCGCGCAGGCCGGCCTGCTGCGCCGCGCGCCAGCGCCGCTCGCCGGCCACGATCTCGAAGCGTCCGCCCTCGACCGGCCGCACGAGGATCGGCTGCATGACGCCTTGCTCCTTGATCGAGAGCGCGAGCTCGGCGAGCGACGCCGGGTCCATCTTCGAACGCGGCTGATAACGGCCGGGACGCAGCCGTTCGAGGGGAAGCATCTGCAACGACTCGCCCTGCGGCGCTGCCTCGTCGGTGCCGACGAGAAGCGCATCGAGGCCGCGGCCCAGCCCCTTGGATCGGATCATCGTGTCTCCTGTTGATGCGCGGACCGAGAGTTGGTACTCACTCCGCGGCTGCGACCGGCGTGCTCGGCGCAGTGGTCGGGGTAGTGGAAGTAAGCACTCGCTGCCGAGCTTCTTCCCGCCGGATCACCTCGCCGGCGAGCGCGTAGTAAGCGAGCGCACCCTTCGATTTCGCTTCGAGCGCCATCGCGGGGACGCCGTGCGAGGGTGCCTCGGCGAGGCGTACGTTGCGCGGCACGACGGTCCGATAGAGCCGGTCGCCGAAATGGCGCTCCAACTCGGCGGCGACGTTCAGCGCGAGCGTGTTCCGTGCGTCGTACATCGTGCGCAGCAATCCCTCGATCTCGAGCCGGGGATTGAGGTGCGTACGCACCTTTCGGATCGTCTGGACGAGATCGGACAGGCCCTCGAGCGCGTAGTACTCGCACTGCATGGGAATCAACACCGAGTCGGCCGCGCAAAGCGCGTTCAGCGTGAGGAGCGACAGCGAAGGCGGGCAGTCGATGAAGACGAAGTCGTAGCGATCGGGGTCGTGAGTCCCGGCCTCGGCCAGCGCGGTCTTGAGGCGCATTTCGCGACCCGGCATTTCGACGAGTTCGATCTCGGCCCCGGCGAGTTCGCGGTTCGACGGCACGATGTCGAAGCCGCCGGCCTGCGAATGCACGCGTGCGCCGGCGATGTCCGTTTCGCCGAGCAACACGTGGTAGGTCGTGCGCTTGCACGCCCGCTTGTCGATGCCCGCGCCGGTCGTTGCGTTGCCTTGCGGATCGATGTCGACCACGAGCACGCGCCGCTTCATCGCCGCAAGGCTCGCCGCGAGATTGATCGTCGTCGTCGTCTTCCCGACGCCGCCTTTTTGATTGACGACGGCAAGCACGCGGGTCATTAACGCATCTCCTGCTGCTCTTGCATGATGATCAGGTGACGCTCGGCGTCGAGGCCGGGGACGTCGAGGGGCGGCGTGTCGACGACGTGAATGCCGGGGGGCAACGCCGCGATCTCCGCGGTCGGCAGCACGCCCTTCATCGCGAGCATCCGCCCGCCCGGTGCGAGCACGTGTTGCACGGACTGCGCGAACGTACGCAGGTCCGAAAAGGCGCGGGCGATCACGACGTCGAACGGCAGCTCGGGCCGGAAGTCTTCGATCCGCGCGGTGACGACCGCGACGTTGCGAAGCTCGAGCTCGGCGATCGCCTGCGCGAGAAACGCCGTCTTCTTCGAATTCGCATCGAGCAGGACGAACGGCGTGTCGGGTCGCGCCAGCGCGAGCGGAATGCCGGGCACGCCGGGGCCCGAGCCCACGTCGAGGACGCGGCTTGCGTTCCGCGGAAGCCATGGCAAAACCGCCAGCGCGTCCTGGACGTGCAGCGTCTCCATGTCCGCGCGTTGCCGCACGGCCGTCAGGTTGTAAACGCGATTCCACTTCTTGAGCAAGTCGAGATACGCGTCGAGCCGGTCGCGCAGTGCATCGCGTCCGTGCACGACCGCGCGTACGTCCGGCTCGTTGGCGGCATCGAGCGGCCTCGGCGTCATCACGCCGAGCGTACGGCGTGCCGCTCGGCGGCGCCACGCTTCAAATGGACGAGCAGCAGCGAGATCGCCGCCGGCGTCACGCCGGAGATGCGCGATGCCTGGCCGATCGTCTCCGGCCGATGCGCCGAGAGCTTTTGCTGCACCTCGATCGAAAGCCCTCGCACCTGCGCGTAGTCGAGGTCTCGCGGCAACGGCGCCGTCTCCTGCGCCAGCTGGCGCTCGATCTCCGCGCGTTGACGATCGATGTAGCCCGCGTACTTCGTGGCGATCTCGACCTGCTCGGCGACGGCCTCGTCCGTGACGCCCTCGCCCGCCTCAACGAGCGTGTGCAACGACCGATAGGTCACCTCCGGGCGGCGTAGCAACTCGGCGAGCGAGCGGGCGCGGTCCAGCGGCTGTCCGAGCACGCGCACCGCATCGTCGCCCGAAACGCTCTGCGGCGAGACATAGGTCGACGCGAGCCGGCCGCACTCGACCTCGATCGCGTCGCGCTTGCGGCAATAGATGTCCCACCGTGCGTCGTCGACGACGCCGAGGCGCCGACCGTGTTCGGTCAGCCGCAGATCGGCATTGTCCTCGCGAAGCTGCAGCCGGTATTCCGCGCGCGACGTGAACATCCGGTAGGGTTCCGATACGCCGCGCGTGACCAGGTCATCCACGAGGACGCCCAGGTACGCTTCGTCGCGCCGCGGGCACCAGCCCGGCTCGCCTGCGACGTAGCGGCCGGCGTTGATCCCGGCCAGCAGCCCCTGCGCGGCCGCCTCTTCGTAGCCCGTCGTGCCGTTGATCTGGCCGGCGAAGAACAGGCCGCCGATCGCTTGCGTCTCGAGGGTCGGCCGCAGCGCCTGCGGGTCGAGGTAGTCGTACTCGATCGAATATCCGGGACGCACGATCACGGCGCGCTCGCAGCCGGGAAGCGTGCGGACCAGCGCCAGCTGGACGTCGAAGGGCAACGAGGTCGAGATGCCGTTCGGATAGATCTCGGTCGTCTCGAGTCCCTCCGGTTCGAGGAAGATCGAATGACGGTCGCGACCGGCGAAGCGGACGACCTTGTCCTCGATCGACGGGCAATAGCGGGGACCGATGCCCTTGATGACGCCGGTGAAAAGTGGCGATCGATCGAGACCGGCTCGGATGATCTCGTGCGTTTCGGGAGTCGTATGCGTAATCCAGCACGAGCGCTGCGCCGGATGCAATTCGCGATGACCGACGAACGAGAACACGGGGGTCGGCACGTCGCCGGCCTGCTCTTCGAGCCGGCTGAAGTCGATGGTCCGCCCGTCGAGTCGCGGCGGGGTTCCCGTCTTGAGGCGGCCGACCGGGAGCGCCAACTGCCGCAACCGCGCCGCGAGCCGCTTTGCCGGAGGATCCCCTGCTCGGCCCGCCTCGTAGTTTTGCAGTCCAACGTGAATCAAACCGGCGAGGAACGTGCCGGTTGTGAGAACGACGGCATCCGCGTCGAACTGCACGCCGATCTGCGTGACGACGCCGGTCACCCGATCAGCCGAGAGGACGAGATCGTCCAC
>DASTIY010000034.1:0-14076 GCA_035717085.1 Casimicrobiaceae bacterium
GGCGAAGCCGCGCGCGTGGGGGGACCGGCGTTCGACGGCACAGCGGTTCATCGACAAGCAGATCGTCGACGCGGCAAAACGTTACGCCGTCGTTGTGCGCCTCAAAGGCGGCGATCCGATGCTGTTCGGACGCGCGCAGGAGGAGATCGCGGCACTCGAAGCGGCTGGCATCGCGTACGAGGTCGTCCCCGGCATCACCGCCGCGCTCGCGGCCGCGGCGTCGATCGGAACGTCGCTCACGCAGCGCGGCCGCGTACGTACGTTCGCATTCGCGACACCGCGCAGCGGCGACGGCGAAACGGCGAATCACTGGGCGGATGCAATCGCCGACGTCGACGCCGGAGCGATCTACATGGGGCTCGCACAGCGCAATGACGTCGCCGAGCGTTTGATCGCGGCAGGCAAGCCCGCATCGACGCCCGTCGCGATCGTCGTCGACGCGTCGCTCCCCACGACGCGCGTCCATTACACGACACTCGGCGGCCTCGCGGATTTCCAACCGGGCGACGTCTCCGGCGCTGCACTTCTGCTGATCGGTCCGCAGTTTCACGCTCGCGCAGGCGGTATGATGCGCGACGGCGGCCGCGCTCTCGCCGCCTCGCGACATGCCCCCGGCGTCACGCCTTCCGCTCTTCGATCTCGCTCCCGACGCGCAATCCGCCTGGCTCGCGGCGCGTCTCGCTCGCCCTGCGCCGCGTAGCGCGATCGGTCTCTCCGACGGCTTTCGCCTGCCGGGACGCGAAGGTGCGGCGATTCCCGCCGCGGTGCTCGTGCCGCTCGTCAATCGGCCGCACGGCCTGCAGTTGCTGCTGACGCAGCGAAGCGAGTCGCTGCCGGACCATCCCGGCCAGATCTGCTTTCCCGGCGGACGTCTGGAACCCGCCGATGTCGATCATGCCGCCGCCGCGTTGCGCGAAACGCGCGAGGAAATCGGCCTCGCGCAAAATCGCGTGCGCGTGCTCGGCGAGCTTTCGCCCTACCAGACGGTGAGCGGCTACGAGGTGCGCCCGATCGTCGGGTGGGTCGAGCCGCCGTTCGAGCTCGCGCCCGATCCGATCGAAGTCGCCGACGTATTCGAGGTGCCGCTCGATTTCATCCTCGATCCCGCGAACCATCAACGCAATCACCGGATGATCGGCAATCTGCGCCGCGATTACTGGGCGATCCCGTGGACCACGCGCTACATCTGGGGCGCGACCGCCGCGATGCTGCTGATCCTGCACCGCACGCTGCACGACGATTGACGATGCTCGCGTCTGTTTAGCGCCCTATCCCCTATCCCATATCCCCTATCCGGATGCTGACGCGCTCCGTTCCCCGCACGCGCCGTTTTCAAAGCCTCTCGCCTCACGGCTTCCATCGCGTCGTCTATTACGAATGGGGTGCGCCGGACAACGACCACGTGGTCATCTGCGTGCACGGCATCGGCCGCAACGGCCGTGACTTCGACGTGCTCGGCGAAGCGCTCGCGCCGACACACCGCGTGCTCGCCGTCGACATGCCGGGACGCGGGCAAAGCGAGTGGCTGCGCGAGCCGATGGATTACGTGACGCCCGTGTATCTGACGACGCTCACCGCATTGATCGCGCGAAGCGGCGCGGAGAACGTGTCGTGGGTGGGTACGTCGATGGGCGGCATCCTGGGCATGGTGAGTGCGGCGCAGCCGGAAACACCGGTGCAGCGGCTCGTCGTCAACGACGTCGGGCCCACGATCGAGCCCGCTGCGCTGCAACGCATCGCGCAGTACTTCGGTACCGACCCGACGTTCGCGTCGTACGACGAGATCGCCGCCTACGTGCGTACGATCTCCGCGCCGTTCGGACCGCTCACCGACGCGCAATGGGATCACGTCGTGCGCACGAACGTCCGTCGGCGCGACGACGGACGCTGGGTGATCGGCTACGATCCGCGCATCGCGATCCCGTTTCGCGCGCAAACCGCCGCGCCCGACCTGTGGCCGCTGTGGGATGCGATCCGCTGTCCGACGCTGGTGCTGCGCGGCGCCCAGTCCGACCTGCTGTCGCACGCCACCGCGCAGGCGATGGCGGCGCGCGGCCCGCGCGCGCGCGTGGCGGAAATTCCACACGTGGGACACGCGCCCATGCTTCTTTCGGCCGAGCAGGTCGCGATCGTCGTCGATTTCGTGCGCGAGCCCGTATAATCGTCGCGCCTTTTTCGAGGACTCTCCGCATCACGGCGCATTGCCGTTTCCATGCCGCTCGCGCTCCGACTGCCGCCGTTCGCCGACCGGCCCCGCGATCCGCCCGAGTTGCGGCCCTCGCGCGTGGCGCAGTGGCTGACCGAAGCGTCGACCCGCGAGCCGGGCTTCGCCGCGCGCATCATGTCGGAAGCGCTTTCCGCGGTGAATCGCGTGTCGATGAGTCACGCGCGGCGGCTCGAGCTCACCGAGCAGTACTGGAAGGCGGCCGCGCTGCTGTGGCCACGCCTCGAGCATCGCTTCATTCGCGCGACGCATCCGCTCACCGGCGACGATCTCGAGGCGGCCAAATCGGCGCTCACGCTCGCGATCGAGTTGTCGACGGCGTACAAGCGGCTGCTTGCCGGCGAGGCGTCGCGCCGCTTTCGCCTCGGCGGTCCGCGACGCCTCGTCGCGCTCGTGCGCCGCGCGTTCCAGGCGACGGCGCGCGTGCTCGCCAACAGCTACCTCACGTACGCGCCGGTGCCGTCGCACACGTGGTACGACGCGCACGAGATCTACATGTACACGCGCGAGCGCCACGTCCATCGACATCCGGTCACGGTGGACCAGCCGGACGTCACGCTCGAGCGACTCTACGTGCAGTCGCTTCTGCTCGCGCTCGCCAATCCCTACGGCTTCCTGCCGAGCCAGCTCGCGATGGTGCTGCATTACCTGCAGGAGCACGCGCAGCTCGCGAAGCTCACGACCGTCGCGCCGGTGCATCGACTCGCGAAAGCCGTCGCGATCGTTCCCGTCGGCCACGACTTCCCCCCGTTCTCGGCGAACAAGGGCGGCAACACCGAGGGCTCGAAGCTCTATTTGCTGACGTTCGACCTCGCCTTCGAATTGCAGGAGCAGATTCGTTCGCTGGAAGCGGGTGGCGCGCTGCCGCGCGAAGCAGGGAACGACCCGGAAGGTCGGCACCGCTACGTCACGCTGCTGAAGCGCCTGCTGCGGCAATGGGCGATCCCGCCCGCCCGCCAGTTCAACCGCCTGCCTTCGCGCGCGAAGGTCGTGATGTGCGCAGGCCTCCCCGGTGTGTGGCACTACAGCCGCGGCACGCAGCACACGCCGCCCAACGGTGTCGCGCCGCCGCCGCCGATGTCCGAATGCCAGGTGATCAATCACACGTCGGGCGGCTACGCGCTACGCCAGATCGATGCCGCGCCCAATCCGCTGCGCGTCGGTGATCTGATCGCGTTGCGCGTCGAAGGGCGCGACGGACTGCAGGTCGCCATGGTCCGCTGGTTTCGCAACACGCTGAACAGCTCGATCCTCGAATTCGGCTGCGAGCTCCTGTCCGATGCCCCCGAAGCGGCCGCCGCCGCCGCCGAGGACGCGCCCGAAAGCCACCTGATGCCGGTGCTCGTGCTGCCCGAGGAAACGCAGGACGACGAGGCGAGCCCGCAACTCGCAGCACCTGCAGGCGCGTTCGCACTCGAACAGGCGGTGAGCCTGCGTCGCCGCGGTGGCGCGGGTTTCGCGGTACTGACGAAGCTCGTCGAGCAGGGACCGGGGTTCGACCTCTACGAGTTCGTCGCGGTCCGCTGAAGGATGTCAGTACGCATGTGATTGCGGGATGCGGGTGATCGCCGCGCGCATCGCAATCGCGGGGACGCTCGCGCTCCTCCTTCTCGAACTGCTGTGGGAGCTCGTGCTCGCGCCGCTCGGCGGGCATCCGACGTGGCTGGCGTTGAAGGCGCTGCCGCTCGCATTGCTGCTGCCCGGCGTCGCGCGCGGCACGACGCGTGCGCGCCAGTGGCTCGCGCTGCTGCTGCCGTTCTACGCCGCCGAGGGACTCGTGCGCGCGTACGGCGAGCCCGGGCGACATGCGCTCGTCGCGGCCGCGGCGTGCGTGATCGCTACGGCGACCTTCGTCGCGCTACTCGCGTGGTTGCGTGGCGGGGAGCGCCCGGTCGACGATCGGTAGATCCTTCGGCAGCGCGAACGCAACGCGTTCCCGGGCGCCGTCGAGGTCTTCGACGGACGCCGCGCCGAGCCGCTGCAAATGCGCGACGACTTCGCGCACGAGCACCTCCGGCGCCGAGGCGCCAGCCGTCACGCCGATGCGGCGCTTGCCCTCGAGCCACGTGTCGTCGATATCGGCCGCACCGTCGACGAGATACGCCGGCACGCCGTGCTGCACGGCCACCTCGCGCAACCGGTTCGAGTTCGAGCTGTTGCGGCTGCCGACGACGAGCACGACGTCGACTTCGTGTGCGAGCGCCTTCACCGCGTCCTGCCGATTCTGCGTCGCATAGCAGATGTCGCCCTTGCGTGGGCCGCTGATCGCGGGAAAGCGCGCCCGCAGCGCGGCGACGATCGTCGCCGCGTCGTCGATCGACAGCGTCGTCTGCGTGACGTAGGCAAGCCGCGACGCGTCGCGCACCTCGAGCCGCGCGACGTCGTCGACCGATTCGACGAGATGTACGCGTCCTTCGCACTGGCCCATCGTCCCTTCGACCTCGGGATGGCCGGCGTGGCCGATCATCACGATCTCGCGGCCTTCGCGATGCATCTTCGCGACTTCCGCGTGCACCTTGGTGACGAGCGGGCACGTCGCGTCGAAGACACGCAGTCCCCGTCGGGCCGCTTCCGCCCGCACGCGCTTCGGCACGCCGTGCGCACTGAACACGAGCGTCGCGCCCTCGGGAACGTCGTCCAGCGTCTCGACGAAGACCGCGCCCTTGGCGCGCAACTCGTCGACGACGTAGCGGTTGTGCACGACCTCGTGGCGCACGTAAATCGGCGCGCCGAACGCGGCGAGCGCGTGCTCGACGATCGCGATCGCACGGTCGACGCCCGCGCAGAAGCCGCGCGGATTCGCGAGCAAAACGTCCATCAGGCGGATTTGTCCTTCGCCTCGCGCGGACGGCGGAAGCTGTCGAGGATGAGCGCCGCGGCGCCGATCGTGATCGCGCTGTCGGCGACGTTGAAGGCCGGGTAGTACCAGCCGCGCCAATGCAGCAGCACGAAGTCGACGACGTGACCGAGTGTCAGGCGATCGTAGAGGTTGCCGAGCGCACCGCCGATGATGAGCGCGAGACCCGCGCAGAAGAGCGGCCGTCCGCCGCGGGCGAGCAGCCACGCCATCACCGCGCATGCCGTGACGGCGATCGCGGCGAAGAGCCAGCGCTGCCAACCCGTTTCTCCGGCCAGGAAGCTGAACGCGGCGCCGCGGTTGAACGCGAGGATCAGGCTCGCGAACGGCGTGAGCGGCAGCTCCTCGCCCGGCCTAAACGATGCGACGATCAAGTGCTTGGTGAGCTGATCCAGCGCGATGACGAGCCCGGCCAGCCACAGCCAGCGCAGATTCGCCGACGTCGGAGCGCGCATCGCGACGACACTCGTCATGCGTGGAGGCGCGGTTCGCCCGCACCGGACAGGTTGGCGACGCAGCGGCCGCAGATCGCCGGGTGCTGCGGGTCGCGGCCGACGTCGGTGCGCCAATGCCAGCAGCGCTCGCACTTCGTTGCGTCGCTCGGCGTGACCGTTATGGCGAGTTCGTCACCGCGCTTCAGCGTGGCGGCGGAGGTGATCAGCACGAAGCGCAGATCGTCGCCGAGCGACGCGAGCGCGTCATACGTCGCACCATCGGCGACGATCGCGACGTCCGCCTGCAACGACGAGCCGATCGCGCCGGCCTGGCGCACGGTCTCGAGCTCCTTCTGCACGAGCGCGCGCACGCCGAGGATCGCGTCCCATTTCGCGACGAGCACGTCGGCGTCCGGCATGCTCGGCAGTAACTCGCTCCAAGTGTGGACGAAGATCGTAGGGTCGGCGGGGCGCAGGATCGACCACGCTTCCTCGGCCGTGAACGAAAGGATCGGCGCCATCAGCGCGAGGAGCGCGTCGCGAATCTGCGCGAGCGCGGTCTGCGCCGAGCGGCGCGGCTGACCGTTCGCCGGCGTCGTGTACAGCCGATCCTTCAGCACGTCGAGGTAGAAGCCCCCGAGGTCTTCCGAGCAATACGTCTGCAGCCGCTGCACGACGAGGTGGAATTCGTACGCATCGTAATCGCGAATGACGGCATCGGCCATCGCACGAAAACGGGCAAGTGCATAGCGGTCGACCTCGACCATTTGCGGCTGCGCCACGGCGTTGCGCGAGGCATCGAAGTCGGCGGTGTTCGCCATCAGGAAGCGTAGCGTGTTGCGAATGCGCCGGTAGCTCTCGACGACGCGCTTCAGGATCTCGTCGGAGATCGACAGCTCGCCCGAATAGTCGGTCGCGCCGACCCACAAGCGCAGGATCTCGGCGCCGAGCGTCCCCGCGACCTTTTGCGGCGCGACGACGTTGCCCCGCGACTTGGACATCTTGCGGCCCTCGCCGTCGACGGCGAACCCGTGCGTGAGCAACGCTTTGTACGGCGGCACGCCGTTCAGCATGCACGACGTGAGCAGCGACGAATGGAACCAGCCACGGTGCTGGTCGGAGCCTTCGAGGTAGAGATCGGCGGGGAACGCGGTCTGCGCGGCGTGCGAGCCGCGGCCGTTGCGGCCCATCACCGTTTCGTGCGTCGTTCCGGAATCGAACCACACGTCGAGCGTGTCGGTAAGCTTGCGATAGCGCTTCTCGTCGACGCCGAAATCCTCGGACGTCGCGTCGAACCACGTCTCGATGCCGCCGTTCTCGACCTTCGAAGCGGCGAGCTCGAGCAGTGCGAGCGTGTCGGGATGCAATTCGCCCGTTTCACGATCGACGAAGAACGGCAGCGGCACGCCCCACTGGCGCTGGCGCGACAGCGTCCAGTCGGGGCGGTTGGCGATCATGCCGAACAGCCGCGCCTTGCCCCACGCCGGATAGAACTCGGTGTTCTCGACGCCGCGCAGCGCCGTTTCGCGCAGTGGCTCCGCCGGCTTGACGCCGCGATAGCCCGGCACGTCGTCCATGCCCGCGAACCACTGCGTCGTGGCGCGATAAATGATCGGCGTCTTGTGCCGCCAGCAATGCATGTAGCTGTGCGGAAACTTCTCCACGTGCAGCAGCGCGTCGACGTCGCGCAGCCTGTCGACGATCTTCGGATTCGCGTCCCAGATCGACAGTCCGCCGAAGAACGGCAGGCTCGCCGCGTAGCGGCCGTCGCCTTGCACCGGATTCAGTATTTCCTCGTCGCGCATGCCATAGCGCCGACACGAGACGAAGTCGTCGATCCCGTACGCCGGGGAACTGTGCACGATGCCGGTCCCCTGCTCGAGCGTCACGAACTCCGCGAGATAGATCGGCGATGCGCGATCGTAGAACGGATGGCGAAACGCGATGTGCTCGAGCGCGCGGCCGCGCGCCGTCGCGACGACGCGGCCCTCCACGCCGAAGCGCGCGAGGCATGCGGTCACTCGTTCCTGCGCGAGGACGAGGTGTCCGCGCGGCGTCTGCACGAGCGCATAATCGACGTCGGGATGCACGTTCAGCGCCTGGTTCGCGGGAATCGTCCACGGCGTCGTCGTCCAGATCACCGCGGCGATCCTGCCGAACGGCGCCGCATCGACGCCGAAGGCCTGCGCGAGCTTGCGACGCTCGGCTTCTGCTTCGAGCGGAAACGCGACGTCGATCGCGAGGTCGACGCGGTCCTCGTACTCGACTTCCGCTTCCGCGAGCGCGCTGCCGCAGTCGAAGCACCAGTTGACGGGCTTCAGTCCCTGGTACAGATACCCCTTCTCGAGCACCCTGCCGAGCGCGCGGATCTCGTTGGCCTCGTTGCCGAAGCTCATCGTCGTGTACGGATGCTCCCAGTCGCCGAGTACCCCGAGCCGCTTGAAGTCCTTCTTCTGGCGCTCGATCTGCTCCTTCGCATACGCGCGGCAAAGACGCTGCGTCTCAGCGGTCGGCAGCTCCTTGCCGTACGTCTTCTCGATCTGCACCTCGATCGGCATGCCGTGGCAATCCCAGCCCGGCACGTACGGCGCGTCGAACCCCGCGAGCGTGCGACTCTTGACGACGGTGTCCTTCAGGATCTTGTTGACCGCGTGGCCGATGTGGATGTCGCCGTTGGCGTACGGCGGGCCGTCGTGCAGCACGAAGCGCGGGCGACCCTTCGACGCCGCGCGGATCGCCTCGTAGACGCTGCGCCGCTGCCACGCCGCAATCCACTCCGGCTCGCGGCGCGCGAGATCGCCGCGCATCGGAAACGGCGTGTCGGGCAGGTTCAGCGTGGACTTGTAGTCGCGGGCGTCGTCGGGCATCGAGGCGAAGGATGAGGATGGAACAAGCAGGGTCAGGCGCTGCTCCGGCAGGGAGCAGGGGCCAACCCTGCTTCTGCGCGGGCGAGATACTCGCGTGCGTGCGCGACGTCGTCGTGCATCTGCCGCGTCAATGTGGCGAGGTCGGGGAAGCGCGCCTCGTCGCGAAGCTTCTGCAGGAACTCGATCGTGATGCGCTTTCCGTAGATCGTCCCATCGAAATCGAGCAGATACACCTCGGCGAGCGGCCGTCCGTTCTGCGTGAGCGTCGGCCGCACGCCGACGCTCGCGACGCCCGCCCTCGGCGCTGCACCGAGGCCGTGGACGCGCACGGCGAAGATGCCGGTCAACGCGGGTCGATGGCGCAGCACGATGTTCGCCGTCGGAAAGCCGAGCGTGCGCCCGAGCTTGCGGCCATGCGCGACGTGTCCGGAAATGCTGTAGTTGCGGCCGAGAAGCGCTCGCGCAAGAGCAAGATTGCCTGCCGCCAGCGCCTCGCGCACCGCCGTACTCGACGCGCGCTCGCCTTCGACGGCGATCGTACGCATCGCCTCGACGCTGAACGGACGGTCGACGGCGCGCAGGAACGCGAGATCGCCCTGGCGCCCGCGCCCGAAGCGGAAGTCCTCACCGACCAACAGCCAGCGCGTCTGCAATCCGCGGTCGAGCACGTCGGTGACGAACTGGTCTGCAGAAAGCGAGGCGAGCCGCGCGTCGAAGCGCGCGACGAACGCAATCGCGACGCCGTACGCGCGAAAGAGATCGAGCTTACTGCGTAGCGTCGACAGCCGCGCCGGCGCGGACGACGGTGCGAAGAACTCGCGCGGATGCGGATCGAACGTGAGCACCGCGGGCGGAAGCTCGAGATCCTCCGCGGCTTCGATGAGGCGCGCGAGCATCGCCTGATGCCCGCGATGCACACCGTCGAAGTTGCCGATCGTGAGCGCTACGGGCTGACCCGGTGGGCTCGACAGTTCCCGCCTGACGCGCAAATAACGTTGCCCGCGGCGGCGAAGCGGCGCTCCCCGCTACGGAGTCCTCGAAGTCGGAAAACCGACGATTTTAGCGCAGCGGAAGAATCAGTCCGAGCCGAAGCGGACGCTGGGTGCGGGTTCGCCTGAATCAGCGGTTACGGCGACGGGCGTCATCAGCGAGCCCGGGCGTCCGGTGGGGCGCACCGCCGGACCCGACGCGGGTACGAGGAGATTGCGCGGATCGGTCGACACGGATTCGCCCTTCCGCTTGGCCGCGGTCCATTCTCCGCACCAGTCGTCGTCGCGGACGTGCGGCCAGATGCCTTCGACCATGTACGTCTTTGCGGACAGTGGATGCACGATCGGACCCGTGCGCCGGCATTGACCCCAGCGCACGCCCTTGTCTTCGGCCTGCGCATCGTTGCGGTCGTAGAAGTGGCAGGCGACGCACTTTTCCAAAGCGTTCTCCCCGGTTCTCGTTGTTCGTTAGTGGAGCTGCATGCCGGCGAAGGCGACGCGGCGAACGCTGCGTGCCGGCCGTCGCCGCGGCATGACCGTGCGTGAAACCTTGCGCTTTCCGATCGCGCTCGCGCGGCGGGCAAGTGGCCGGCGCATGCGCGGAGGCGACGCGTCCCGCGGTCGGCGATGGCCGGGACGCCGCGGTACGGCGTCGCGCGAGAGCGGATTCGGTGAAAGAAAGGCCGCCGACCGCATCGCTGTTTGCAGTTAACCAATAAAACCGGCGGCCAAAGCTGTTCGCACGATCAGGCCGCGAGTTCGGGAATCGTCGCGAGCAGCGTTTCGGGCACTTGCTGCACGCGCGTGAATCCGGTCAACGCCGCTGCGTCGAGTTGTGATTGCAACTCGGCGTCCGCGGCCTCGGCTTCCTTCGTCAACTCGGCGTCGTAGGCGAGGCGCTTCGCAGGATCGGACAGCACTGCGTACGCCGCATGGATCATGCGCACGAGTCCCGAGAGGTCCTGGCCCGCTTCGGTGTGGCCGTACTCGAAGCGCTCGAGCAGTGCGCAGTAAGCGGCTTCGATGCGTTGCGGGCTCGCGCCCGGCGCGAGTTCCAGATAGTCGTAATGCGTGTAATTCACTTCCCGTCTCCCGTCGTCGTATCGGTGCTCGTGCACCGGTTGCGCGACTCGTTTGCAGCAACCGTGCCATGCGCGGTTTCCGTCGATCGGCATGCGCTAAGTCGTTGACGGCAAACGCTGTTCGTGTTCGCGCTCAGGGTGCTTTCCACACGTCGTGGACTACGAACACAAGGCTGCGCCGCGCTTCCCGGATCGCGCGCTCGTCGAATCGCGGCACGTGCCGACCCCCTGCGCGCGCTTACGTGAAGCGCCTGCTCCGTCACGTACAATCGCGCGATGCCTCTCGACGACGCGACGACCCGCTCACGGCGCATCGTGCGTGCCGCGTGCCCGCACGATTGCCCCGACACGTGCGCGATGCTCGTCACGGTGGAAGACGGACGCGCGATCGACATTCGCGGTGCGCCGGATCATCCGCCGACCGCAGGCACGCTCTGCACGAAAGTCGCGCACTACCTCGATCGGACGTATTCCGCGGATCGCGTGCTCCATCCGA
Organism: Casimicrobiaceae bacterium; assembly: GCA_035717085.1. Lineage (GTDB taxonomy): Bacteria > Pseudomonadota > Gammaproteobacteria > Burkholderiales > Casimicrobiaceae > VBCG01. The sequence continues at coordinate 10,950 of DASTIY010000034.1, forward strand.
TGCGACGGATCGGCGCCAAAGGAGAAGGCCGCTTCGCGCGCATCTCGTGGGAGGAGGCGCTCGACGAAATCGCGCAGCGCTTCGGGGCGATCGCCGAATCGGCCGACGGGCCGCAGGCGATCCTGCCGTACAGCTACGCAGGCACGATGGGTTTGCTGCAGGGCTCGTCGATGGATCGCCGCTTCTTCCATCGCCTCGGCGCGTCGCTCCTCGACCGCACCATCTGTTCTGCCGCCGGAAAGGCCGGATGGGCGGCGGTGATCGGTGCGTCGATCGGCATGGACGTCGAAGCGTTCGTCGACAGCAAGCTGATCCTGATCTGGGGCAGCAACCCGATCACGTCGAGCCTGCATTTCTGGGCGCGCGCGCAGGAGGCGAAGCGACGCGGTGCGAAACTCGTCGCGATCGACCCCTATCGCAGCGCGACGGCGCAGAAGTGCCACGTGCACGTCGCGCTTCTGCCCGGCACCGATGGCGCGCTCGCGCTCGCGTTGATGCACGTGCTGATGCGAGACGACCTCGTCGATTCCGACTACGTCGATCGGCACACCGTCGGCTACGAGGCGCTGCGCGAGCACGCCGCCGAATGGACGCCGGAGCACGCAGCGAAGGTGTGCGGGATCGATTCACGACAGATCGTCGAGCTCGCGCACGACTATGGATCGATCCGGCCGGCCGCCATCCGGCTGAACTACGGCATGCAGCGGGTGCACGGTGGTGGCAACGCGGTGCGTGCGATCGCGTGCCTACCCGCGCTCGTCGGCGCATGGCGTCATCCCGCAGGGGGTGCGTTGCTCTCGTCGTCGGGAACGTTCCCGATGCAGAAGAACGCGCTCGAGCGGCCCGAGCTCATCCGTGGGACGCCGCGCACCATTAACATGTCGTCGATCGGCGAGGCACTCACGCGACTGGACGATCCGCCGATCCGCGCCATCTACGTCTACAACTCGAATCCGGTGGCGGTCGCGCCCGAATCGTCGAGCGTCACGCGCGGCTTCGCTCGCGAAGATCTGTTCTGTGTCGTGCACGAAATCTTCAGGACCGACACGGCGGACTACGCCGACATCCTGCTGCCTGCCACCACGCAGCTCGAGCAGACCGACATCCACACGTCGTACGGCCATCTGTACGCGCTCGCGAACAACCCGGCCATCGCGCCGATCGCGGAGGCGCTGCCGAACACTGAAGTATTTCGGCGACTCGCGGCGCGCATGGGCTTCGACGAGGCGTGCTTTCGCGACAGCGACGACGAGCTCGCGCGGCAGGCGTACCACCCAGGCGACATGCGCGGCATCGACGTCGATTGGGATGCGCTCAAGGCGGCGGGCTTCCGTCGGCTCGCGCTGCCCGCCTCGTATGCGCCCTTCGCCGACGGCGGCTTTCCCACGCCGTCGGGAAAGTGCGAATTCTGGTCCGAGACGATGGCCAAGCGCAGCGAAGACCCGCTGCCCGCATACGTTCCGCCCCGGGAATCGCCGCTATCGAATCCCGAACTCGCGGCGCGTTATCCGCTCGCGTTCATCTCGCCGCCAACCCGGAATTTCCTGAACTCGTCGTTCGCCAATCTCTCGGTGCTGCTTGCTGAAGAAAAGCGGCCGCACCTCGACATCCATCCCGACGATGCGGCCGCGCGGGGCATCGCGAGCGGCGATCCCGTGCGCATCTTCAATGATCGCGGCAGTTTCGCGGCAATGGCGCGCGTCAGCGATCGCGCCCGCGTCGGTGTCGTCGTCGCCCCGTCGCTGTGGTGGCGCAAGCTCGCCCCGGGCGGCGAGAACGCGAACGCCGTGACGAGCCAGGCGCTGACCGATCTCGGCGGCGGGCCGACGTTCTACGACTGTCTCGTCGAGGTGCGGCCCGCGTAGGCACTCCGCCGCTGTGCCACGGCGAACGCGCGCACCGTGACCGCGGACGATCTGTCGCCTCGGCGGGGGGGCCCTGCGCCGCTAAAGCTTGCGCACGAGCCCGACCATCACGCCGAAGATCTCGAGCGCGCCTTCAGGGCGAATGACGGGATACGCCTTGTTCTCAGGCTTCAGCACGAAGCGGCCGCTTTCGATCTCGAGCCGCTTCAGCGTGAACTGGTTGTCGACGATCGCGACGACGATGTCGCCCTTCTGCGCAGCGGGACGCTTCTCGACAACGACGAGGTCACCGTCGAAGATGCCTGCATCGAGCATCGAGTCGCCCTTGACGCGCACGAGCACCGTCTGCGATGGCCGCTCGATCAGGTAGTCGTCGAGCGTGACCGCGTCGGCTTCGTCGTCGACGACCGGCTCGGGCAAGCCCGCGCGCACGAACCCCGCCGCGAGCGGACGCGCGAAGAAGCGTTTCGTAGGCGCGAGGCGGCGATCGGGCGTCGATTCGAGGAAGCCCGCGAGCTTCAGCCGGGCAATCAGCGCCGCCACGGAGGACTTCGACTTGAGGCCGAGCAGGGCTCCGATCGACGCATACGACGGCATCGCCCGGTGGCGGGCGTAATAGTCCTGCAGGGCGCCGAGGTAGGAACGATCGTTCGACATGGCGCTAGAATAGCGAACGGTCGTTCGCCGTGTCAAGCGTGCTCCCCCTCCCCGCCTTCGCGTTCGTCGACCTCGAAACCACCGGCACCCACGCCGAGGCGGACCGCATCACCGAGATCGGCATCGTTCGCGTCGACGACGTCGACGGCGGTCTGCGCATCAGCGAATGGCAATCGCTCGTCGATCCCGGCGTCCCGATTCCGCCGGCGATCCAGGTGCTCACCGGCATCACCGACGCCATGGTCGCGGCGGCGCCGTCGTTCGCATCGATCGCGCACGAGGTTCTCGACCGGTTGCGCGATTGCGTTTTCGTCGCGCACAACGCGCGCTTCGACCACGGCTTCCTCAAGCACGAGTTCGCGCGCATCGGCGCATCGTTCGCGGCCCGGCCGCTTTGCACCGTGCGGCTGTCTCGCCGCCTGTTTCCCGAGGCGAGCGGTCATGGCCTCGACGACGTCGCCGCCCGCCACGGCATCGACCTCACTCAGCGCCATCGCGCGCTGGGCGACGCGCGTGCCGTATGGGGATTCGTGCAGGCGCTCTATCGGGAGATCGAAGCCGATGCCATCGAGGCTGCGGTCCGCCGCATCCTGCGCATCCCCAGC
>DASTIY010000035.1:0-5176 GCA_035717085.1 Casimicrobiaceae bacterium
TGCATCGGAAAGAACGCGACGTTGAAGCCGACGAAGAACAGCGCGAACTGCCAGCGGCCGAGCCGCTCGCCGAGCATCCGGCCGGTGAACTTGGGAAACCAGTAGAAGAACGCGCCGAAAAGCGGAAAGACGGCGCCCCCGAGCAGCACGTAATGCAGATGCGCGACCACGAAATACGTGTCGTGCACCTGCAGGTCGAAGGGAACCGCGCCGACCATGAGGCCGGTCATCCCGCCCAGCACGAGAATCACGAAGAACGCGAGCACGTAGAGCAGCGGCACGCGCAGATGGATGCGGCCGGTCCACAGCGTCGCGATCCAGCAGAAGATCTGCACCGCGGTCGGGATCGCGATCATCATGCTCATCGCGGTGAAGAAGCCCTTCCCGAGCTCGGGGAGGTTCGTCGCGAACATGTGATGCACCCACAGGCCGAACGCGAGGAAGCCCGTGCCGATCAGCGACAGCACGACCGCCGTATGGCCGAAGAGCGGACGCCGCGCGAACGTCGGAATGATCGTCGAGACGAACCCGAGCGCCGGGATGAAGATGAAGTACACCTCGGGGTGGCCGAAGAACCAGAACAGGTGCTGCCAGATCAGGACGTCGCCGCCTTCCGCCGGATTGAAGAAGTGCGTCGCGAACGTGCGATCGAACTGCACGAGGTTCGCGGCGAGCATCACCGAAGGCATCGCGAAGATGATCATGATCGACGCGACGAGCGTCGCCCACACGAAGATCGGCATCCTGCGCAGCGACATCCCGGGCGCGCGCATCTTGAGGATCGTCGTCGCGAGATCGACGGCGACCATCAGGCCCATCGCTTCGGTCAGGTTGACGAGGTTGTTCCAGACGTCGACGCGCTTGCCGGTGCCGAACTCGGGACCCGCGAGCGGGACGTACGAGAACCAGCCCGCGTCGGCGCCGGTGTTCGTCGCGAAGCCGATCCACAGCGTGAGCGCGCCGAACAGGTACAACCAGTACGCGCACGCGGTCATCCGCGGAAACGCGGTGTTGCGCGTGCCGATCATCAACGGCACGAGGTAGATGCCCATCCCCTGCATGACGGGCACGGCGAAGATGAACATCATCGTCGTGCCGTGCATCGTGAAGAGCTGGTTGTAGAGATCGGGTCCGACGATGCGGCTGTCGGGGAACGCGAGCTGCAACCGCATCAGCGCGGCGAGGATGCCGGCGGCGCTGAAGAACAGGAACGCCGTCACGATGAAGCGCTTGCCGGTGCGCTTGTGGTCGTTCGTCTCGAGGAAACCCTTGATCCCCGGCTTGTCGGTCCATGTCTTCGCGAGCGCTTTCGCGGACATCGAGCCCCAGCCGGCACCGTCGAACAGGCCTTCACCGCGTCCGCCGACGGGACCCGCCTGCTCGCGCAGCGCGTGCTGCGCCCACATCGCACGCAGCTGACGGGTGATCATTTCGCCGCTCATTGCAGCGTGCCGAGGTAGGCGTTGAGCGCGACGACCTCGTCGGGTGGCAGGTTCTGCGGCGGCATGTTCGCGCCCGGCTTGAAGTGCTGCGGATCGAGGATCCAGGCCGCGCGATTGGACGGCGTGTTGTCGAGCGCGCCCGCACCGAGCGTCATGCGGCTCGCGACGTGCGTGAGGTTCGGCGCATTGCGGCCCTGCGCGGACGTGCCCTCGATCGCGTGGCACATCGCGCAACTGCGTCGAAGAAAAACGTCCTGGCCGCGCTTCGCCTCGTCGCTCGCCGGCGCCGCGGCGGGTGCGCGCTGTCGAGCCGCCCAGTACGCGTAGTCGTTCGGCGAATCGGCGACGACGTAGAGCACCATGTGCGCGTGCTGATAGCCGCAATACTCGGCGCACGTGCCGCGGTAGACGCCCGCACGATCGGCGCGAAACGAAATCGTCTGGCGGCGCCCGGGAAGCAAATCCTTCTTCCCGTGCAGGCTCGGCACCCAGAAACTGTGGATGACATCCGCGCCGACGAGCGTGACGATCACCGGCCGACCGACGGGCACGTGCAACTCGTTGGCCGTGGTGAAGAGGCGTGAAGGATCGGGATCGTCGTAGCGCGCCTCCCACCACCATTGATGGCCGGTGAGCTCGATGTGCAAGGCATCGGCGAGCGGCAACTGCGCGAGTGCGCGATCGGTGAAAACGCTCGCAGCGAGCAGCACGACGAGCAGGAACGTCGATACGCCGATGGCGATCCACACGACGCGGGCGATCTTCGGCTCGTCCTGCCACAGCGACGACACATCGGGTGCCGCGTTCCCGGTGATGCGCGGTGCGCGGCGCAGTGCCAGGATCAGTGCAACCACGACGGCGACGAACACCACGGTACAGATCGGCAACAGCACGTGCCAGAGGTCGGCGATCGCCTGTGCCTGTGCGCCGGCCGGGACCTGCACGTCGTGCACGCCGCCCGTCACGCGACTGACCTCGGCGCTGCGCGCTTCGGATGATCGACCGCGTGACGCCCGCCGCTCATGGTCGTTCCGACGCGCCGGACGGTGCCGCGAGCACCGGCTTCGCCTGCTCGACGTTGCTCTCCGGCTTCTTCACGTGCATGGTGTCGGAGCGATTCGGCGCCGCCTGGTCGGACGCCTGGCCCGACAGCGAGCGCACGTACGCGACGAGTTGCCACACCTCGTTGTCCGGGATATGGCCGCCGAACGACGGCATGCCGTTCGGCCGTCCCTCGACGATCGTCGAATAGATCTGCGCCGGCTTGCTGCCGTAGATCCACACGTTGTCCATCAACGCGGGACCCTTGTCGCCACCGCCGTTGGCATGGCAGCCGTTGCAGTTGTACCAGCCGAAGAGCCGCTTGCCCTCCGAGAGCGCGTACGCGTTCTCCTCGTATTTCGCTTCGAGGCTCGTGTCGGTCGAAATTGCGCCCGGCTGCACCTGCGAGAGCCGCACCGGCGGCGGCGTCACGGCTTTCGTCGGCGGCTCGAAGTAGCGCGTCTCGCGCTCGCAGGCGGTGAGCGTGAGTGCCGCGAGCAGCGCGAGTACAAGGCCGGTACCCCTCACCCGCCTCGCTGACGCTCGGCTCCCTCGCCCCGCGAGCGGGGTGAGGATTGGGGTGAGGGGCGCGTGGGCAACCTTCATCGCGGCACCTCCTGCTGGTCGGCGCGCGCAACCGCATACTCGCGCAGCACGCCGTCGATCGCCGGCTTGAGTCTTGCGAGCGACGCGTTCACCTCGCGCTGCAGCGCCGCGTCGTCGCGGCGCACACCCATGGCGATCGCGAATTCGAACGACGGATCGCGCGGCGAGTGACGAATCGACACGACGTCGAGCGGCAGATGGCGTTGCGCGATGAAGTACCCGGGTTGCGGCGACCAGACGATGCCGACGTCGAGCGAGCCTGCTGCAATGGCATCGACGATGCGCTGCGCCGACGGCGTCGTTCCCATCACGGGAAAGCCGACCACGTTGTCGACGATGCCGCGCCGCGCCAGTGCGCGGGCCGGCGGCGACGGCGTCGCCTCGATGCCGATGACCTGGATCCCGATGCGAAGCGAGCGCAGGCGCGGATCGTCGAGGCTCGTCAATGCCGGGAAACGCGTCGGCGCGTAGACGAGCGCGAACGTGCCGGTGTAGTACGCGTCGGTCGCGAGCACCGAATCGTCGTCGCGCGCGATGCCGGGAATCAGATCGCAGTGTCCCCGCTCGAGCGTCTTGCGGGCATACCCGCGCCACTGCGGGAGCCAGTAATACGCGACGTCGGCGCCCATGTCGCGCGCGACGATCTTCACGATGCGGTTCTCGAACCCGCGCTGCGCGCGATCGGAATACGGCAGGTTGTCCGGATCGGCACACACGCGCAGCTCGCGCGCCGACGACGCCGCGGCGACGCCCCACAGAACGAGCGCGCAGGTGCAGGCGAGCGCGTTACGGCAGCGCGAAGACATAGAGCATCCCGCCCTTCGCCGTCTTTTGCGGAAGATCCGACATCGCGTTGGCAAAGCCGCCGCCCGCGCTCTGATCGCGCGCGTCGAGGTTGTTCGCGACGATGCCGCCCGCCCAACCGCCCACGCCCGACAGGATTGCGATGTACTGCTTACCGTCGGGGCCGCGATACGACACCGGCTGGCCGACGATCCCCGAGCCGGTCTTGAACTTCCACAACTCGTTCCCGGTTTTCGCGTCGACCGCCTTGAACCAGCCTTCCATCGTGCCGTAGAACACGATGTCGCCCGCCGTCGCGAGCGCGCCGCTCCACACCGGAAAGTCTTCCTCGATTTTCCACGCCGCTTTGGCCGCCGCCGGGTCCCATGCCGTGAAAAGTCCGCGCTTGCCGCCCGGCCCGACCTTCATCTTGAGTTCCGCGCCGACGTAAGGCGTCCCCGCGATGTAGCTCACCTGCGACGTCATCGCGTCCTGGCACAGGTTCTGGTGCGGGATGTAGACGAGTCGCGTGCGCGGCGAATACGCGGCGGGTTGCCAGTCCTTGCCGCCCGGCGATGCCGGGCAGATGTCGCGCACGGTCTTGCCGGGCTCGGGCTGCTTCTCCGGATTCCAATCGATGCGTCCGCTCTTCACGTCGACGCGAAGCGACGTCGTGATCGGCACGTAGGGCGTTGCCGACAGCACCTGCCCCGTGACGCGATCGAGGACGTACACGTAGCCGTTGCGATCCGGGTGCACGAGCGCCTTGTGCGTCTGTCCCGCCACCACGACGTCGATCAGGATGCTCTCGTTGATGCCGTCGTAGTCGTGCAGGTCGTGCGGGCTCGTCTGGTAGAACCAGCGCGCCTGCCCGTTGGCGGGATCGCGCGCGAAGATGCCCGACGTCCACTTGTTGTCGCCGGGCCGCTGTGACGGATTCCACGGCCCCGGATTCGCGGTGCCGTAGTAGACGAGGTCGAGCGCCGGGTCGTACGACAGGAAGCCCCAGACGGTGCCGCCGCCGATCTTCCACGCCTCGCCCGGCCACGTGCTCTTGCCGAGATCCTTGCCACGGTCGCTCGCGTAGAACGGCTTGAACGCGGGTCCGATCAATGCGTCGTCGTCGGGACCCGTGCTGTAGGCGCGCCAGGCGATCTTGCCGTCATTGGCGTCGAGCGCCGTGAGCCAGCCGCGCACGCCGTATTCGCCGCCGCTGTTGCCGACGTACACCTTGTCCTTCACCACGAACGGCGCCATCGTGATCGTCTCGCCCTTCGCGATGTCGCCGAGCTGCACGCGCCAGT
>DASTIY010000036.1:0-6668 GCA_035717085.1 Casimicrobiaceae bacterium
TTCGGCGAGCCGCGGCAGGTCGAGCGCATCGACGCGTCCGTATTCCAGGAGCGCGTGCGCAAAGCGCTGCCGGCATGGCGCAAGACGTTCCTCGACGCGCAGGCGAAAAGCGGCGTCGAGTGGCGTCTGCTCGCGGCGATCGCCTACCAGGAATCGCAATGGGATCCGGACGCGACGAGCGAAACGGGCGTGCGCGGCCTGATGCAGTTGACCGAAGACACGGCGCGACATCTCGGCGTTGCGGACCGGCTCGACCCGCGCGCCGCGGCGATCGGCGCCGCGCGCTATCTCGCCGACCTCAAGCGCAAGATGCCAGCGCGGATCGCCGAGCCCGATCGCACGTGGCTCGCGCTCGCGGCGTTCAACATCGGCATCGGCCATCTCGAAGACGCGCGCATCCTCGCACAGCGCCAGAAGCTCAATCCGGACCTCTGGAGCGACGTGCGCAAGGTGTTGCCGCTGCTCGCCGAGCCCGACTATTACATGACGCTCAAGAACGGCTACGCCCGCGGCGGCATGCCCGTCGCGTTCGTCGGACGCGTGCGCGGTTATTACGACATCCTCTTGCGCACCGAGGCGGCCGGCCAGCCGCAGCTTCGCGCGCAGCTCGCCGAACGCTGATCGTACGCGGCGCGCAACACCGCGCGCACGGCGGCCGCTTTCTTCGCGCGTCCGTGACGAAACGTCGTCGACGTTCGCCTAACATGGCGGGCATGATGCGCCTGCCTCTCCGATTTCTCGTCGCCTTCGTCGTCGCGGCCCTGGCGACCGCCGTCCATGCGACGGGCAGCCTTCGCCTCGAAGCGCTGACCTCGCCCGAAGTGCAGGCGCTGGTGCGCGACGGCCGCACCACGGTGCTCGTGCCCATCGGGGGCACCGAGCAGAACGGGCCGCACATGGTGCTCGGCAAGCACAACGTGCGTGTCGATGCGCTGTGCGAGCGCATTGCGCAGGCGCTCGGCAATGCGCTGGTGGCGCCGGTGATCGCATACGTGCCCGAAGGCAACGTGTCGCCGCCGTCGGCGCACATGCGCTTCGCGGGCACGATCTCGATCACGGCGCAAACCTTCGAGCGCCTGCTCGAAGACGCCGCGCGCAGCCTGCGCGCGAGCGGCTTTCGCGACATCGTGTTCGTCGGCGACCATGGCGGCTACCAGCGCAACGAGCAGGCGGTCGCCGCACGGCTCGATCGCGAATGGGCGAAGACGCCCGTTCGCGCGCACGCGCTCGTCGAGTACTACGCGGCGGCCGAAACGGAGTATCCTGCCGCCCTCGCTGCGCGGGGCTACTCGAAGGCCGAGATCGGCACGCACGCCGGGGTCGCCGATACGTCGCTGTCGCTCGCGGTCGATCCCGCGCTCGTTCGTCGTGACGTGCTCGCCTCCGGACGCGAGCTCGATGCTGCGCATGGCGTGTACGGCGACCCACGCCGATCGAGCGCGGAACTCGGCGCGATCGGCGTCGAGGCAATCGTCGCGCGCTCGGTCGCAGCGATTCGCCGCGCCACGCGGCGCTGATTCCATTTTCCAACCGTACCAGCCTCCCATTGAAGCCCAAGAATCTCCTTGCCGCGACCGCCATGTCGGTTGTCTTCGTCGTGCAACCGTGTGTTGCGCAGCAGACCGCGCCCTCCGCGATCGTCACGATCCCCGGCATGCCGCCGGTCGTCGATCCCACCAATCTCTACAGCGAAACGACGGCGGAACACATGAGCCCGGCAGCGCGCGAGGCATTGCCGCGCGTGTACGTGCCGAACATCCAGTCGGACGACGTCTACGTGATCGATCCGGCGACGTACAAGGTTGTCAACCGCTTTCGCGTCGGCATCAACCCGCAGCACGTCGTGCCGTCGTGGGACCTGTCGACGCTGTGGGTCGCGAACAACGCCGAGAACACGACGAAAGGCAGCCTCACGCCGATCGATCCGAAAACGGGTAAACCCGGCAAGCCGATCGCCGTCGACGATCCGTACAACATGTATTTCACGCCGGACGGACGATTTGCGATCGTCGTCGCCGAGGCGTTGAAGCGGCTCGACTTCCGCGATCCGAAGACGATGGCGTTGCAGGGCTCGCTCGACGTGCCCCAGTGCGGCGGCATCAATCACGCGGACTTCTCGATCGACGGTCGCTACGCGATCTTCACGTGCGAGTTCGCGAAGGGACTCGCGAAGATCGACTTCGTCGACCGCAAGGTGCTGGGGTACCTGACGCTGTCGAAGGGCGGCATGCCGCAGGACATTCGCATCAGCCCCGATGGCAAGCTGTTCTATGTCGCCGACATGATGGCCGACGGCGTGTTCGTCGTCGACGGCGACACATTCAAGGAAATCGGCTTCATCGCGACCGGCAAGGGCACGCACGGCCTGTATCCGAGCCGCGACGGGCGCAAGCTCTACGTCGCCAACCGCGGCTCGAACAAGATCCACGGTGCCGCGCACGGAAAGGGCAGCGTTTCGGTGATCGATTTCGCGACCGGCAAGGTCGAGGCGAACTGGCCGATTCCCGGCGGCGGGAGCCCCGACATGGGCAACGTCAGCGCCGACGGCAGGCAGCTGTGGCTATCGGGACGCTACGACAACGTCGTCTACGTGTTCGACACGTCGAACGGCGAGGTACGGAAGATTCCCGTCGGCAAGGAGCCGCACGGGCTCGCCGTGTGGCCGCAGCCCGGCCGCTATTCGATCGGGCACACCGGCAACATGCGCTGATCCATGTTCACAGGAACGGCCACGGCGCCAGCGGTCCGTTGGAGCCGAACCCCGGCCAGAGTGCGCCGTTGTTGCCCTGTGTGCTGATCCCCTCGGTACCGCCGCCGTTCGCCAAGGTAAACATGAACCCGCAGTTGAAGCACTGGTTGCCATCGGCCCAGATGTTGGCTATTCCCGTTGGTAAGGCCGCGACCCGGTAACCGTAAGGACTGCCCGACGCGGTGTCGTGCACGAGCGCTACCTGGGTGTTCCCCGTCGTGGAATTGGCGATGACGCCGTACGAGCCGTTCGCCGCGAAGTTGCTGTCGCGCGCCAGGACGTGCGAACCGTTATCGGCGTAAAGTCCAGCCGTCGTGTTGGAGTCGCTCTGCGACCCTTGGAGCGACACCTGCGAATCGATCGCGTACACGCCGTTGCCGTTGTCGCGCAGGATGCTCCCGGAGACGATCAGCTTTGATCCGGCATCCGCATATGCCCCTGCGGTCGCGTTTCCGACGACCGTGGCCCGATCGAGGCTCACGACCACGGGCCCGCGCGCATAGACGCCGTTGTTGTTCCCGCGCAGCCGCGTCGACGTCACGCGGACCTTGGCGGCCGCGTCGTACGCCGCGATGCCGCTCGAGGTCATGTTCGAGATCTCGCAATCCTCGACGTCGAGCTCCGACGCCTGGTTGACTCCGATGCCGTCGTTCCCCGTCCCGAGACGGACGATCACGAGGTTGCGGAGGGTTACCTTGATGCCGGCCGTACCGACGAAGATCGCGTCGCCGCCGTTCGTCGCCACCACGCTGCCGAGCGCACCCGGCACGGCGAGGATGGTTACCGACCGGTCGACGTCGACCTGCGACGTGTTGTAGTTCGCCGAGTCGAGCATCCAGATCTCGCCACCCGACGCCACGGCGGAAAGCGCCCTCGGCAGGAGCCTGCACGGATGCGGAAGCGTGCAATCGTTGCCGTCGCTGCCGGCGGACGACACGTAAGCGCGAAAAAGTCCCGCGGCAAGAGCGGGGGTGGTGGAAACGAGCAACCACACCACGACGAGGACACGAACGCCTGCCAGCATGACGCCTCCCTGGTCGAGTGCGCGCTTGGCGCGCGGTTCCGTTCAGCGACCCGTGCCGATGAAATCCTGGCCGTTCATGTACGGCCGAAGGGCGTTGGGCACTTCGATCGAACCGTCCGCCCGCTGGTAGTTCTCCATCACCGCGACGAGCGAGCGTCCGATCGCGAGGCCCGAGCCGTTCAACGTGTGCACGAGCTCGACCTTGCCCTGCTCGTTGCGAAAGCGCGCCTGCATCCGCCGCGCCTGGAACGCCTCGCAGTTCGAGCACGACGAGATCTCGCGATACGCGTTCTGGCCGGGAAGCCATACCTCGATGTCGTAGGTCTTCGCCGCGGCGAAGCCCATGTCGCCCGTGCATAGCGTGACCACGCGCTAAGGCAGATCGAGCTTCTGCAGGATCACCTCGGCGTGGCGGGTCAACTCCTCGAGCGCTGCATACGAGTCCTCCGGACGCACGATCTGCACGAGCTCGACCTTGTCGAACTGGTGCTGCCGGATCATGCCGCGCGTGTCCTTGCCGTAGCTGCCCGCTTCCGAGCGGAAGCACGGGGTGTGGGCGGTCAGCCGCAGCGGCAACGCGCTCGCCGGCAGGATTTCCTCGCGTACCGAATTCGTCAGCGTGATCTCGGAGGTCGAGATCAGGAATTGCGACAACGCCGCCTCCTCGTCCGCCGCGCCGCCCTTCGTGACACCGAACATGTCGGCCTCGAACTTGGGCAGTTGCGCGGTGCCGACGAGCGTCGCCGCATTGACGATGTAAGGCGTGTAGCACTCGGCGTAGCCATGCTCCTGCGTGTGCGTGTCGAGCATCAGCTGCGCGAGCGCGCGATGCAGCCGCGCGAGTCCCGTGCGCAGGAACGTGAAGCGCGCGCCCGACATCTTCGACGCCGTCGCGAAATCGAGCATGCCGAGCGCTTCGCCGAGGTCGGTGTGATCCTTGGGCCGGAACTCGAAGCGGCGCGGTGTGCCGACATGCCGTACTTCGACGTTGTCGCTCGCGTCGCGCCCGACCGGCACCGACGCATCCGGAACGTTCGGGAGGTCGAGCAGGAATTCGCGGAGCTTCGCCTGCACCGCGTCGAGCTCGCGCTCGAGGCCTGCGAGCTCGTCGCCGAGACCCGCGACCTCGCGCAGCAGCCGCCCGGCATCGTCGCCGCGACGCTTGACGGCGCCCACCTCCTTCGATACCGCGTTGCGCTTCGCCTGCAACTCCTGCGTGCGCGTCTGGATGCGCTTGCGCTCGTTTTCGAGCGACGTGAAGCGTGCGGTGTCGAGCGCCAATCCCCGCTTCGCGAGCGCGGCCGCGACACCGGCCAGATCGTTACGCAGCGCGTTGATGTCGAGCATCGAACGATTCTAGCCGATCACTCTGCGGTCTCCGGGGGCGCGCGCTTGCCCCCCGCCGCCTCGTCGCGCTCGCGCAAGTCGCGCAGCTTCTCCCGGATGCGCGCTTCGGCGCCCTGCTCGGTCGGCGCGTAGAACGTGACGTCCGGCATGTCGTCGGGGAGGTACCGCTCCCCTGGCGCATACGCGCCCGCCTCGTCGTGCGCATAGCGATAGCCCTTGCCGTAGCCGAGCCCCTTCACCAGTCGAGTCGGCGCGTTGCGCAATCGCAGCGGCACGGGACGCGAGCCGTCGTCGGCGATGAAGCTGCGCGCCGCACCGAACGCCGTGTAAACAGCGTTGCTCTTCGGCGCGCACGCGAGGTAGAGCACGCACTGCGCGAGCGCCAGCTCGCCTTCGGGCGAGCCGAGCCGCTCGTACGCCGCGACGGCGTCGAGCGCCTGCGCGAGCGCGCGCGGATCGGCGAGGCCGATGTCCTCGCTCGCCATGCGGATCAGCCGGCGGCCGACGTACAGCGGATCGGCACCGCCATCGAGCATCCGGCACATCCAGTACAGCGACGCATCGGGATCGGATCCCCGCACCGCCTTGTGCAGCGCCGAGATCTGGTCATAGAACGCCTCGCCTCCCTTATCGAAGCGGCGGAGGCTTCGCGCGATCGTCGCCTCGACGAACACGACGTCGATCGTCGTCTTCCCGGCCGTTTGGGAGGCCCCGACGCTCGCGGCTTCGCCGCGTCGCTGCCCCCCAGGCGGGCTGGATTCGACGCTTGGGGCGGCCCTGCGCGTCGAATGCGCCGCGACCGCGAGTTGCTCGACGAGATTGACGAGCCGGCGTCCGTCGCCATCGGCGTAGTTGACGAGGGCGTCGCGCGCCGCATCATCGACGGTCACGTTCGGCATCGCGATCCCGGCGGCACGTGCGAGCAGTTGCGCGAGCTCGTCCTGCGATAGCGGATGCAGCACGTACACCGCGGCGCGCGACAACAGCGCGCTGTTCACCTCGAACGAAGGATTCTCGGTCGTCGCGCCGATGAACGTGAGGACGCCGCGCTCGACGAACGGCAGGAAGGCGTCCTGCTGCGCCTTGTTGAAGCGGTGCACTTCGTCGACGAACAGAATCGTCCCGCGGCCGTACTGCTCGCGCGTGACCTCGGCGCGGGCGACCGCGTCGCGAATGTCCTTGACGCCCGCGAGGACTGCGGAGATCGCGATGAACTCCGCGTTGAACGCGTCGGCCATCAGCCGCGCGAGCGTCGTCTTGCCGACGCCCGGGGGTCCCCAGAGGATCATCGAATGCGGCTTCCCCGACGCGAATGCGACGGCGAGCGGCTTGCCCGGCGCGAGCAGGTGCCGCTGGCCGATGACGTCGTCGACGGTCTTCGGCCGCAGACGCTCTGCGAGAGGAGTCAGCGACGGGTGTTCATCGCCGGCGAAGAGATCGGCGGCCATGGAAGGCACGGATAAGGGATAGGGGATAAGGGATGGGGTAAAACGGTGGCCATTCCGCGTTGTGCCCTATCCCATATCCCCTATCCGATCGGCGCTATAT
>DASTIY010000037.1:0-2510 GCA_035717085.1 Casimicrobiaceae bacterium
CGCACACACGCCCAACCCCATCACGGCGCGGGCATCATCGTCGCGCCATCGCTCGCCTACATGGAGCGCGCGTACTTCGACGCGAAGTCGCTCGGGTGGTCGTCGACGCCGATCGTCGAGTTGCTGCTGCCCTCGGTGCTCGATTCGACGCTCGCGCCGCCCGGCATGCACGTGGCGAGCCTCTTCTGCCAGCACGTGCATCCGCGGATCGACGAGGTGCGGCCGGGTCACACGTGGGACGAACATCGCGACGAGGTGGCGGACCTGATGATCCGCACGGTCGATACGGTCGCGCCGAACTTCGCGCGTAGCGTGCTCGGCCGCCGCGCACTGACGCCGCTCGACCTCGAGCGCGAATTCGGGCTCGTCGGCGGCGACATCTTCCACGGCGCACTCGCGCTCGATCAACTGTTCTCGGCGCGGCCGGTTCTCGGCAACGCGGACTACCGGATGCCGATCGCGAATCTCTATTTGTGCGGTTCCGGCGCGCACCCAGGGGGTGGCGTCACCGGTATTCCGGGACGCAACGCCGCGCGCGAGATCGTGCGCGATGTGCGCAGATCGCGCCGCTGGCGCGGAAAGAAGCTCGACGCCCGCCGATAAGCCGGGTTCTGTTACGGCGCGTGCATTGCACGCGCTATGACCGTCATTCCTCTAGGCGCAGCGTTGCCGCTGCGCTCGAGCCGCCTACCCGCGGACTCGGCGAGCAGCGTCGTCGTCCGCCTATTTGGCGTTGCTCCGGATGGAGGTTGCCGCGTTTCACCCGCTTCGCGAACGAAGCGACTCGTCTCTGTGGCCCTGTTCCTCGCCTTTGTCCCGGCGGCGAAGCCGCGACTCGTGCGGCCGGGCGTTACCCGGCATCCTGCTCTGTGGAGCCCGGACTTTCCTCTCCCCTGGAACGCGTCCAGGGCAGCGACGATCTGGCGGGCATCGAACCCCGATTTTACTCGATCGCGGTGTTTCGCAGAACCGCCGCACGCCGCTCGATCGCGAGCGATTCGTCGTAGAACCGCTGCGCGTCGGTGAGCGCGCCACTGCGTTGCGCACGTTCTCCCGCCTTTTCGAGGTAGTCGATCGCGCGCGCGGGCTCGTCCGCCGCCTGCGAGTGATGCGCGTGCGTCGCGTTATGCGGGCCGAGATCCGCTTCGTGGTGGCGCTCGTACCATTGCGCGAGTGCGCGATGCAGCTGTCGCCGTTGCGCGAACAGCATGCATTCGTACGCGGCGTCACGGATCGTGGAATCGACGAATTCGAACGCGGGCTCCCCGACGGACTCGACGCGCGTCAGCACGCGACGCGCAGCCAGCGCCTCGAGCGACCCACGGAGCAGCGAGCGTTCGTGCTCGTCGGCGCAAAGCGCCTCGAGTGCCGGCGTCGCAAATTCGCAGCCGATGACGCTCGCGAGCTTGAGCGTCGATTGCTCCCCCGGCGACAGCCGGTCGATCAGCATCTGCGCGTTGACCGGCGCGTTTGCCGGCGACTGCGCGAGCGGCCTGAATACGGCGACGGGCGACGCCTTGCCCTTCACCGCGATGGGCGGCAGCGCTTCGAAGCTCACGTCCTCCTGCGCCAAACGACGAATCTCGCCATCGCAAAGCGTCGTTCCCTCGGCGGCTTCACGCATCAGCCGCGCGGCGAGATTGACCGTATCGCCCATGACGCTATACACGCGCTGAGCGGCGTTGCCGTAGGCGCCGGCGCGAATCGACCCGTACGCGATGCCCGCGCCGACGTCGCGAACGAAGGCGAATCGCCACGTCGCCTGCTGCCAGGCGAGCGCCGCACGCACGGCACGCGTCGCGTCGTCGTGATGCGCGCGCGGGGCGCCGAACGTCAGGTGGAAGTGGCTGCCCTTGTCGCCGGTCGTGAGTTGCAGGAGCGTCCCGTCGTGCGGCGCAGCGACGTCATGCTGCACGAAGCGCGTCAGCGCATCGATCTTCTGCGCCGCGTTCGCGTCGGCGTCGTAGTCGATTCCGCTGAAACGAAGGAACAGCGACGCGGCGGAGCGCAGCTCGGACAGGAACGCGGTTTGACCTGCCCGCACCTTATCGCGGATCGCCGGCGGCACGAAAGGCTCGGCGACGGCGTCGTCGAGGACGACGTCGCGCATCGATCGCGCATCGTCGGCGGGCGCGGCGCGGACGTCGATAACGGCGACGTCGTCGCCTCTCCACGCGCTCACCGTAGCGATGCCGTCCATCGCGACGCCGCGAGTCGCGACGATTTCGCCGCGATGCGCGCACGCTTCGGCGCGCGCGAGCCGGTCGAGCAGGGCGCCGGCGAGAACGTCGTAGCACTGCATCGACGCATCGCCGACGAGAAAACGGCGCACGGCGCCGCGCGTGACCGCGACCTTGAGGCCGATCGAAACGATGCCGCCACCGGGAATCTCGACCGCCAAGAAGGAACGCATCTCGTGCTGCAGGGCCGCCGCGCAGGCGAGGGCGCGCTTGCCGTCGTCTTCGTCGAACCAGCAGGTCAGCGCGTCGCCGCCGAACGCGATCGCGCTG
>DASTIY010000038.1:0-20491 GCA_035717085.1 Casimicrobiaceae bacterium
GCCATGACGGTAACTCCCGGATGCGTGACGGTAAGCGACCCGGAACTTACCGTCAGTTACCGCCGGCTGTCAACGGACGGCGCCGGCCTTTCTTGAATGACCTTAGGAGCTTTTTCAGAGAGAAGATGGCACCGGAACCGGACCATCTCGGACGTTGCGGGAAGCAAGACTGGCGGAGAGGGCGGGATTCGAACCCGCGTTAGGGGATTACCCTAAACACGCTTTCCAGGCGTGCGACTTAAACCACTCATCCACCTCTCCGGTGGCGCTGCAAACGTCTTTTCGTCGAGGGCGGTATGAGCATCGGCCGCTCTCCTCCGCGATTCTACCGGCTCCTCACTCGTGCTTATATCCGGCTTCGCGCTGACTCCGGATGGCGAGTACGAAAACCGTGTCGATTTCCGCGACGTAGCGGTAGAGCGCGATATACCCTCGCCCGCTACGTCCTATGATCAGCTCACGCTTGTCCTTTGGTGCAGGTCGCCCAATCAATGGGTTGGTCGCCAGTACGTCGAATGCGTTGATAATCTCGCGAATACGTTCCGGCGCATTTGCTTCGTCGTGCGCCGAGAAGTACTCGAAGATACGCTCGAAGTCCTCGGCAAGCGCGCTCGCGAGCTCGAGCCGCGCCATGTTGTCAGCGGCGTTTCTTCGCGACGGGTTTCCTGGCCGACTTCCCGCTCGCGCGCGCCTCCAGGTAGTTTCGCATTTCACTCCACGGAATCGCTTCTCCTGACTCGATCATGTCGGCGAAACGTCGCTCCGCGAGCTCGTCGAACGCGTGCCGGCGCTCGTACGTGTCGGCCTTCTCGGCAATCGCCTCTAGAATGAAGCTATGCGTGGTCTTCCCCGCCCGCCGCGCCGCGGACGTGATTCTGCTCTTCAATTCCTCGGGAATTCGAATGGTCGTCGTTGACAAGGGGTCCTCCCGCTCGCGTATCGAAGACCATTGTAGCACGTTTGCGCTACATACGTTGACGCTCACGACGCCATCGACACGATCATCCCCACCACCGCGATCGCCATCAGCGCAGTCGCGATCCAGCCGAGTCGATGCAACCGGCGGCGTATGGTGAACGGTCCCATGATGTCGGGTCGCACCGCCATTCGCATCATCACCGCCATGATGGGCACCGCGATCACGCCGTTCAAGACGGCCGACCAAATGAGCGCGCGAATCGGGTCGATGGGCGTGAAGTCGATGCCGGCGCCGAGCAGCGTCGCCAGGATGATGATGCCGTAGAAGCCTTTCGCCTCGAGCGGTTGGCGGTCGAGGCCGATCGGCCACTTCATCGCCTCGGCCACCGCGTAGGCTGCCGAACCCGCGAGCACCGGAATGGCCAGAAGGCCCGTTCCGATGATGCCCGCCGCGAACAGCAGGAACGCGAAATTGCCCGCGATCGGCTTCAAGGCCTGGGCGGCCTGCGCCGACGTCTGCACATTCGTGATGCCCGCATCGTGCAGCGTCACCGCCGTCGTCAGCATGATCGCGAACGCGATGCCATTCGACAGGATCATGCCGAACCACGTATCGACGGTGATGCGCTTCAGGTGCGTGCGCGCGCCCTGTGCGGAATCGCGAAGCGGCTCGTCACCGTGCGTCGCGCGCTGCTCCTCGACTTCCTGCGATGCCTGCCAGAAGAAGAGATACGGACTGATCGTCGTGCCGAGCACGCCGACGAGCAGCATCAAATACTCGCGCGTGAGCTCGACGGGCGGGACGAGCGTCGCCGTGACGAGCTGCTTCCACGGGATGTCGACCGAGAACAGCACGGCGACGTACGCGAACAGCGACAGCGTGAGCCACTTGAGGATCGGCGCCAGGTAGCGATACGGCATGAAGATCTGCATCAGCACCGCCAGCACACCGAAGAGCAGCGCGTGTCCGTGCTGCGGCCCGCCGACGACCAGTTGCAACGCCTCGCCCATCGCACCCAAGTCGGCGGCGATGTTGATCGTGTTCGCCACGAGAAGGCTCGATACGACGAACCACAGCAGCGAGCGCGGATAATGGTCGCGGATGTTGCGAGCGATGCCGTGACCGGTGACGCGGCCGATGCGCGCGCTCACCACCTGGATGCCGACCATCAGCGGCGTGGTGAGGAACACGCTCCAGAGCATGCCGAGACCGAACTGCGCGCCGGCCTGCGAATAGGTCGCGATGCCGCTCGGGTCGTCGTCGGCGGCGCCCGTGATGAGACCGGGGCCGAGCCGTTCGAGGATGCGTTGGACGGGCTGGATCATCGCGAAAGGCGCGCGGCGGACGAGGCGCGCGGGCGGCGGAGTATAGCCTTCCACGTCGCGAAGTCGCGCGCCCGTAACGCCCGCTTGCAAATCATGTGTAACGGTGGTCGATGAAGCGTCGTACGCTGCTCGGTCTCGTGCCTGTGCTGCCGCTCGCGCGGGCGGCAGCGCCCGCCGCGGCACTTCTCGGCACGACGTCGGTCGACGTCGTCGCCGCCACGCGCGCGAGCTGGCCATCGTCATCGCAATGGGATGCACTCGCACGTCGCGTCGACGGGCGCCTGTTTGCGGTCAATTCACCCTTCGTCGATTGCGCATCCGGCAACGGCGGCGCGTGCAGCGCCCTCTTCCAGCGGCTACGCAATCCGTATTTCATTCGAGACGATCCTGCGCTCACGCAGACGCTCGGCTGGGTGGACGCCTGGGAAAGCGCGCCGAGCGTGTATGCGGTGACGCCGACGCATTCGCTACACGTCGCGGCGGCCGTCAATTTCGCGCGACGTCACCGGTTGCGGCTCGTGGTCAAAGGCGGCGGGCACAGCTATCTGGGAACCTCGAGCGCCGCGAACTCGCTCCTCGTCTGGACGCGCGACATGCACGACATCGTCGTGCACGATGCGTTCGTCCCGCAGGGCTGCGCCGGCGCGAACGCGGCCCCCGCCGTTTCCGTCGGCGCGGGCGCAATCTGGATGCACGTCTACGAAGCGGTTTCGAGCCGAGGCGGCCGTTACGTGCAAGGTGGAGGCTGTGCGACGGTCGGTGTGGCGGGGCACGTGCAAAGCGGCGGGTTCGGCAGCTTCTCCAAGCGCTTCGGCACGTCGTCGTCCAACCTGCTGGAGGCCGAGGTCGTCACCGCAGACGGGCGTGTCCGTGTCGTCAATGCCTGTCGCGATGCCGACCTGTTCTTCTCGCTGCGCGGCGGTGGCGGCGGGACGTTCGGCGTGGTCACGCGCGTGACGCTCCGCACGCACCCATTGCCCGCGACGTTCGGGGCAGTCTTCGGCACGATTCAGGCGCGCTCGGACGCGGCATTTCACGCGCTGATCGCGTCGTTCCTCGGCTTCTATCGCGATCGACTGCTCGATCCGCACTGGGGCGAGATCGTCTCGCTCCTGCCCGATCGCCGGCTGCGCGTCACCATGCTGTTCCAGGGACTCGACGAGCGCGGAGCGCGAAAGGTGTGGGAGCCGTTCATCGACCAGCTACGCACCATGCACGACGTCGCGATCCGTGAGCCGTTCACCTTCGCCGTGGTGCCGGCCCGGAATTTCTGGGATCCCGCGTACTTGCGTCAGCACGTTCCGAACGCCATCGTCGCGGACGATCGAGTGGGCGCTTCGCCAAGCGACGTCTACTGGAGCGCTGACGCCGCGCAGGCAGGCCAGTACCTGCACGGCTATACGTCGACCTGGCTGCCGGCGTCGTTGCTCGACGAGCGCAACGTCCGCACGCTCGCCGACGCGCTGTTCGGTGCGTCGCGGCATTGGACGGTCGGGCTGCACTTCAACAAAGGACTCGCCGGTGCGCCGAAGGACGTGATCGAGGCCGCCGCGCAAACCGCGATGAATCCCGTCGCGTTGCGCTCGTTCGCGCTCGCGATCGTCGCCGCCGAAGGCCCGCCTGCGCATTCGGACGTTCGCGGCCACGAACCGGATCTCATGCGCGCGCGCAGCGAGGCCCGCCGCGTTCGCGATGCGACGTTCGCGCTACGGCGTGCCGTGCCCGACCCCGGGTCGTACGTCGCGGAGAGCGACTACTTCGAAGCCGATTGGGGCCGCGCGTTCTGGGGCGGCCACTATCCGCGGCTACGCGCCGTCAAAGCACGCCACGACCCGCAACGCCTGTTCAGCGTGCATCACGGCGTCGGCAGCGAGTGATCCCCTTACGCGACGATACGACGGCGCGTCAGTAGGCGATGGTGCCGTTCACCGTGTAGAACCCCTTGCCGGTGAACAGTGACGCTGTCCGGTCAACTGCGTCGTTTCGGACGCGTTGGCGAAGCGGCCCGTTCCACAGTTGACGCCGTGCCGGCCGCGGCGCTCGGCCTCGCGCTCAATACGGCAACGCGCGCTGCCGCTCGGTGGCGCAGTCGACGACGGTCAGCGCCGTCATGTTGACGATCCGGCGCACCGTGGCCGACGGCGTGAGGATGTTCACCGGCTTCGAAACACCGAGCAGGATGGGTCCGAGGGTGACGCCCGACCCCGACGAAACCTTGAGTAGATTGAACGAAATGTTCGCCGCATCGAGCGTCGGCATGATCAGCAGATTGGCGTCGCCACGCAGTCGCGAGTTCGGAAACGCCGCGTTGCGCACCGTCTCGGAGAGCGCCGCATCGCCGTGCATTTCGCCTTCGATCTCGAGATCGGGCGCACGCTCGCGAATGATGGCGAGCGTGTCACGCATTTTGACCGCAGAGGGGTAATTGCTCGTTCCGAACGACGAATGCGACAGCAGCGCGACCTTCGGCGTGATGCCGAAGCGGCGGATCTCCTCGGCCGCCATCATGGTGATCTCGCACAACTGGTGCGCCGTGGGGTCGGCGTTCACGTACGTGTCGGCGATGAACACCGTGCGGTTCGGCAGCAGCACCGCGTTCATCGCCGCGTAGATGTCGACGCCGGGACGCCGGCCGATCACCTGGTCGACGTAGTGCAGGTGCAGCGCGTGCGTGCCGAACGTCCCGCAGATCATTCCATGGGCATCGCCGCGGTGGATCATCATCGCGCCGATCAGCGTCAGGCGTCGGCGCATCTCGATCTGCGCGTACGTCTGCGACACGCCCTTGCGCTGCGTCAGCTCGTAGTAGTTCATCCAGTAGTCGCGGTAGCGCTCGTCGTGCTCGGGGTTGATCACCTCGAAATCGACGCCCGCCTTGATGCGCAGCCCGAAGCGGTCGACGCGCCGCTCGAGCACCGCTGGGCGCCCGACGAGGATCGGCTTCGCGAGCTTCTCGTCGACGACGACCTGGACCGCGCGCAGCACCCGCTCGTCCTCGCCTTCGGCGTAGACGATCCGTCGCGGTGCCTGCTTCGCCGCCGCGAAGATCGGCTTCATCAGCAAGCCCGAGTGGTAGACGAAGCTCGTGAGCTTGGTGCGGTACGCATCGAAGTCGTCGATGGGCCGCGTCGCCACGCCCGAGTCCATCGCCGCCTTGGCGACCGCGGGCGCGATCACGACGATGAGGCGCGGATCGAATGGCCGCGGAATCAGATAGTCGGGCCCGAACCGCGGCACGTCGATCAGGTTGTAGGCGGTGGCGACGATGTCGGACTGTTCCATCATCGCGAGATCGGCGAGCGCGCGTACGCACGCGAGCTTCATCTCCTCGTTGATCGCCGTCGCGCCGACGTCGAGCGCGCCACGGAAGATGAACGGAAAGCAGAGGACGTTGTTGACCTGGTTGGGAAAGTCCGAGCGGCCCGTCGCGATGATCGCGTCGGGGCGCGCGGCCTTCGCGAGGTCGGGCATGATCTCCGGCTCGGGATTGGCGAGCGCGAGGATCAGTGGCCGCGGCGCCATCGCGGCCAGCCACTCGGGCTTCAGCACGCCGCCGGCGGAGAGCCCGAGGAACACGTCGGCCCCCGGCAAAATTTCACGTAGCGCGCGAGCGGACGTCGGGCGCGCATAGCGCACCTTGTTGTCGTCCATCAACTCGGTGCGGCCTTCGTAGACCACGCCCGCGATGTCCGCGACGAAGACGTGCTCGGGCCGCACGCCGAGCCGCACGAGGAGGTCGAGGCACGCGAGCGCCGCGGCGCCGGCGCCGGAGCACACGACCTTGACGTCCTCAAACGGCTTGCCGACGACGCGCAATCCGTTCATGACCGCCGCGCCCACGATGATCGCGGTCCCGTGCTGGTCGTCGTGGAACACGGGGATCTTCATCCGCTCGCGGCATTTGCGCTCGATGTAGAAGCACTCCGGCGCCTTGATGTCCTCGAGGTTGATGCCGCCGAACGACGGCTCGAGCGCGCAGATCATGTCGACCAGCTTGTCGGGGTCCCGCTCGGCGAGCTCGATGTCGAAGCAGTCGAGGCCTGCAAACTTCTTGAAGAGCACGGCCTTGCCTTCCATCACCGGCTTGGCTGCCAGCGGGCCGATCTGGCCGAGTCCGAGCACGGCGGTGCCGTTGGTGACGACGCCCACGAGGTTGCCGCGCGCCGTGAGCGCCGAGGCTTCCTGGGGATCGCGCTCGATCGCCTCGCACGCCGCGGCGACGCCGGGCGTGTACGCGAGCGCGAGATCGCGCTGGTTGGTGAGCTGCTTGGTCGGCAGCAGCGAGATCTTGCCGGGCGGCGAACGGCGGTGGTACGCGAGCGCGTCCTGACGAATGTTCTGATCCTGATCAGACATGCCGTTCTTTCATGTGAAGCGAGGCCGGCAACCATGATAACGCCCGGCACGCCTCGCCTATAATGCGCGGGCCCGCGGCGCCCTACGCCCCCGCTTCTCCGTGTCCCGGCACGCGCGTGCTGCGGGCACGTCTTCCCGATGCCGCCTGCCCCATTGTTCTGGCTCGTCGCGTTGTTGCTCGCCGCCGCGAGCGTGACCGCGCTCGTCTGGCCGCTGTTGCGAAGCCGCGCGCGCGAGACGATCGCGGAGGATGCGGCGTCGACCGACGTCTATCGCGATCAGAAGCGCCAGCTCGACGACGAGGTGGCTGCCGGCGCGATCACGCGCGCCGAGCGCGACGCGCAGGTGGACGAACTGGCGACGCGCCTGTCCCGCGAGCTCGACGAGCCCGTCGCGACGACCCGCGAAACGGCGGCGCGCAGCTCGTACGTCGCGGCGCTGGTCCTCGTCGCGGTCGTCCCCGTCGCGGCGCTTGCGCTCTACGCGACCTTCGGCAGCCCCGCTGCGCTTCGCGCCGAAGCGGAGACCGCGCAATCGAAAATGAGCGCGGAGCAGATCGACGAGCTCGTCGGCAAGCTCGCCACGCGCATGAAGGAACACCCGGAAGATCCCAAGGGGTGGCAACTTCTCGCGCGGACCTATGCGGCGCTCGGTCGCTTCGACGAATCGGTCGCGGCTTACAAGGAAGCCGCGGCGCGCGGGGCACCCGACGCATCGCTGTATGCGGATTGGGCGGACGCGGTCGCGATGCGCAACCAATCGCTCGCGGGCGAGGCCTCGCAACTGATCGCGCAGGCACTCGCGCTCGATCCGAATCTCCCCAAGGGGCTGGCGCTCGCAGCCACCGCCGCGCTCGAGCGCAAGGATTATGCGGGGGCCATTGCCGATTGGCGCAAGCTGAAGGCGCAGTTCCCGCCGCAAAGCGAGGAGGCAAAGTCGATCGACGCGATGATCGCCGAAGCCGACGCCGAGCAACGCGGCAAAGGCAAGCCGTCGAGCGAAGCAGCGGCCGGGCCCGCAGCCGGTGCGTCCGCGTCGTCCACGACCGGCGACGCTTCGGCTGCGGCGAACGCATCCATCACCGGGCGCGTTTCGCTCGATCCCAAGCTACGCGATCGCGTCGCGGCGGGCGACACGCTGTTCATCTACGCGCGCGCGGCGAACGGCTCGCGCATGCCGCTCGCGGTGCTGCGCTCGCCGGCGACCGACTTCCCGCGCGACTTCCGGCTCGATGATTCGCTGGCGATGACGCCGGCGGCGAAGCTTTCGACCGCGTCCGACGTGATCGTCGAGGCGCGCATTTCGAAAACCGGCAGCGCCACGCCGGCGCCCGGTGATCTGCGCGGGACGACCGGGCCACTCGCGCCCGGCGCGCGCGGCGTTTTGATCGTCATCAACGACGTCGTGCGCTAGATCGTTTCGAATACGCGAACGACGTGCTCGAAACGCATCGACTCGCCGCGCGTCGCGGCTTTGCCTGGCTCTTCGCGGATCTCGACCTTGGCGTTGCGCCGGGCGAGGTGCTCGTGGTCACGGGACCGAACGGAAGCGGCAAGACGACGCTCTTGCGCATCCTCGCGGGACTCGCGTTGCCGACCGAGGGCGAGGTGCGCTGGCAAGGCGAGCGGGTGGGACCGTTCGATGCGCGGCTGCGCGAGTGCGTGGCGTTCAACGGCCATTTGCCCGCACTGAAGGACGAGCTCACGGCCGAGGAGAATCTGCGCGCATGGACGACGCTCGAGGCGAACGACGTGGCGCCGGAGGCGATCGCCGACGCGCTCGACTTCGTCGGCCTGTCGGCGCAGCGCGCGCTGCCGGCGCGCGTGCTGTCGCAAGGTCAGCGCCGGCGAATCGGCCTCGCGCGTCTTCGACTCGCGCGACGGACGATCTGGATCCTCGACGAGCCTCTGACCGCGCTCGACCGCGTCGCGATCGACGCACTCGGTGCGTTGCTCGAAGCGCATGCAGCCGGTGGCGGGCTCTGCATCGCCGCTTCGCATCAGTCGCTCCCGCTCGCGGCGCGGTCGCTCACGCTTGCCGGCGCGGCGCGCACGGATTGACACGCGGTGGAAGCTTCCTCGATCTTCGGCGCGATCGGCTGGGCACTCGCCCGCGACGTTCGCATCGCCTTGCGGTCCAAGGGGGAACTCGGCGTCGAACTGCTGTTCTACGTGATCGTCGTATCGCTCTTTCCCCTGGCCACGTCGCCCTCGCGCGAAACGCTCGCCACGCTCGGCCCGGGCGTGTTGTGGACCGTTGCGCTCCTCGCGTCGCTGCTTTCGCTGTCACGCCTCTTCGCGGCGGACTTCCGCGACGGGACGCTCGAGCAGATCGCCCTCTCGCCGCGGCCGCTCGCCGCGCTCGTCTCCGGTAAAATGATGGCGCACTGGCTCACCACCGGTTTGCCGGTCGCGCTTTTGGCGCCGCTGCTCGGCGCGCAATACGCGCTCGACGGACCCGTGCTCGCGACGCTCATGGGGTCGCTTCTGCTGGGGACGCCCATCCTGTCGCTGATCGGTGCTGTCGGTGCGGCGCTCACGCTGGGCACGCGCGGGAGTGGAAGCCTGCTGGCACTTCTGGTGTTGCCGCTTTACGCGCCGGTGCTGATTTTCGGCGCGGGCGCCGTCGACGCGGTGCGCGCGGGGATGTCGGCCGCGCCGCATCTTTCGCTGCTCGGCGCCGGATTGCTGCTGGCGATCGTCGCCGTGCCGTTCGCCGTCGCCGCCGCCGTGCGCATCGCGCTCGATTGACGTGGTCAAACGATATCGCTTCACGTGATCAACTGGTTCCGCTTCTCGTCGCCCGTCTCGTTCTACCCGCTCGCCCGTGCGTGGTCGTACTGGTTTGCGGTGCTCGCGTCGCTCTTTGCGGGCGCGGGACTCGTCGTCGCGTTCTTCATCGCGCCGACCGATGCGACGCAGGGCGACGCGTACCGGATCATCTTCATTCACGTGCCGGCCGCGTGGATGGCCATGTTCGTCTACCTCGTGATGGCGGGCTGGAGCGCGCTCGCGCTCGGCTTCAACACGCGGCTCTCGGCGATGATGGCGCAGGCGCTCGCGCCGACCGGCGCGCTGATGGCGGCGATCGCGTTGTGGACAGGCGCGTTCTGGGGCCGCCCGACGTGGGGGACGTATTGGGCGTGGGACGCGCGGATGACGTCGACGCTGATCCTCCTCTTCCTCTACCTCGGCGTGATCGCGTTGCGCTCCGCGATCGACGATCCGCGGCGCGCCGACCGCGCGTGTGCCGTGCTCGCGCTCGTCGGCGCCGTCAATGTTCCGATCATCTATTTCTCCGTGCAGTGGTGGAACACGCTGCACCAGGGCTCGTCGATCAGCATGACGGCAGCGCCGAAGATGGCGATGACGATGTTCGCGGGCATCCTCGTCATGACCGCCGCCGCTTGGTGCTACACGATCGCGGTGGTGCTCGCGCGCGTGCAGGCGATCATCGTCGAGCGCGAGCGTGGTGCGAGCTGGCTCGAGTCGCTGATCGACCTGCGGCCTCAGGAAATGCGCTGATGCTGGAATTCCTTGCGATGGGCGGTTACGCGTGGTACGTCTGGATGGCGTACGGCGTGGCCGCGCTCGCGATCGTCGTCGAGATCGTCGCGGTGCGTGCACGGCGGCAGCGCGCGTTCGACGCGTTGCGCATGGCCGCGCAGTCGGCCCGCCCGCCCGCATCGACGCTGCGTCCGAGGAGTGCGCCGTGAAGCCCCGGCATCGTCGCTTCCTGTGGATCGGCGCGGGCGTCGTCGTCCTCGGCGTGGCGGTGGCGCTCGTGCTGAACGCGTTCCAGTCGAACCTCGTGTTCTTCTTCACGCCGTCGCAGGTCGCGGCGAAGGAAGCGCCCGCGTCGCGGCCGTTTCGCATCGGCGGTCTCGTCGAGCAAGGGAGCCTTACGCGCGATCCCGGCACGCTGACCGTGCATTTCCGCGTGACCGATACCGCGCAGACCGTGCCCGTCACGTATACGGGCCTGCTACCCGACCTCTTCAAGGAAGGCAAGGGTGTGGTCGCGCAGGGCACGCTGGCGCCGGACGGCTCGTTCCATGCAACCGAAGTGCTCGCCAAGCACGACGAGAACTACATGCCGCCCGCGGCGCAGGACGCGATCGATCAGGCGCATCGCAAGACGCCCGAATCGATGCCGAGCATGCACGAGGCAAAGCGATGACCCGCGATGATCCCTGAAATCGGCCACTTCGCGCTGATCCTCGCGCTTCTCGTCGCGCTCGCACAGGGCATCCTGCCGATGCTCGGCGCCGCACGCGGCGATCGCGCGCTGATGAGCG
Source organism: Casimicrobiaceae bacterium (assembly GCA_035717085.1). Lineage (GTDB taxonomy): Bacteria > Pseudomonadota > Gammaproteobacteria > Burkholderiales > Casimicrobiaceae > VBCG01. The sequence continues at coordinate 10,898 of DASTIY010000038.1, forward strand.
TCGCGGTGCCGGCCGCGCGCACGCAATTCGCGCTGGTGGCGCTCGCGTTCGGTTGCCTCGCCTACGCGTTCGTCACGAGCGACTTCTCGGTCGCCAACGTCGCGCAGAACTCGAACTCACACCTGCCCGCGCGCTATCGGTTCGCGGCGACGTGGGGCTCGCACGAAGGCTCGCTGCTGCTGTGGTCGCTGATGCTCGCGGCGTGGGGCTTCGCCGTGACGCTTTTCTCGCGCCATCTGCCGCAGACGCTCCGCGCACGCGTGCTCGCCGTGATGGGGCTCGTCGCCGTCGGTTTCCTGCTGTTCCTGCTCGCGACGTCCAATCCGTTCGCGCGCCTGTTTCCCGCGCCGCCGGAAGGCAGCGACCTGAATCCGTTGTTGCAGGACCCCGGCATGGTCGTGCATCCGCCGATGCTCTACATGGGTTACGTCGGCTTCTCGGTCGCGTTCGCGTTCGCGATCGCCGCGTTGATCGGCGGCCGGCTCGACGCCGCGTGGGCGCGCTGGTCGCGCCCGTGGACGACGGTGGCGTGGTCGTTCCTCACCATCGGCATCATGATGGGCAGCGTCTGGGCGTATTACGAGCTCGGCTGGGGCGGCTGGTGGTTCTGGGATCCCGTCGAGAACGCGTCGTTCATGCCGTGGCTCGTCGGCACGGCGCTGATCCACTCGCTCGCGGTCACCGAGAAGCGCGGCGCGTTTCGCAGCTGGACGGTGCTGCTTGCGATCATCGCGTTCTCGCTGTCGCTCGTCGGCACGTTCCTCGTGCGCTCCGGTGTGCTGACCTCGGTGCACGCGTTCGCGACCGACCCGGCGCGCGGTGTCTTCATCCTCGCGTTTCTCGCGCTCGTCATCGGTGGATCGCTGCTGCTCTACGCCGTGCGCGCAGGCGCCGTCGGTGCGGGCGGCGGCTTCGACGTCGTATCGCGCGAATCGATGCTCCTCGGCAACAACATCCTGCTGGTCATCGCGATGGCGAGCGTTTTGCTCGGCACGCTCTATCCGCTGATGATCGACGCGCTCGGCCTCGGCAAGATCTCCGTCGGACCGCCGTACTTCAACGCGGTGTTCGTGCCGGTCATGGCGCCGCTCGTTTTCCTGCTCGGCGTGGGTCCGATCGCGGCGTGGCGACAGGCGCGCGTCCCCGATCTTTGGACCCGGCTGCAGTGGGCGGTGTACGTGTCGCTCGCGGCGGCCGCGCTGCTTCCGTTCGCGATGGGCGAATGGAAGCCGCTCGTCGCGTTCGGCCTGCTGATGGCCGCGTGGGTCGCGGCGGCGACGCTCACCGCGTTCATTCAACGCCTGCGCAGCGCGCCGCAGCGTGGCGTGCTCGACAAGCTTCGGGCGAACGCGCCCTCGTGGTACGGGATGCTGCTCGCGCATCTCGGCGTCGCGGTGTTCATCGCCGGCGTCACGCTCGTGAAGGGCTACGAGATCGAGCGCGACGTGCGGCTCGACGTCGGGCAGAGCATTGCGGTCGGCGGAGAAACGTACACGTTCCGCGGCGTCGAGCCGCGGCCCGGCCCGAATTACGATGCGATCGCCGCGACGATCGACGTCTCGCGCAACGGCCGACATTTGACGACGTTGACGCCGCAGAAGCGCACGTATCGCGCATCGGGACAGGTGATGACCGAGGCGGCGATCGACTGGAGCTTGCGCGGCGATCGCTACGTATCGCTGGGCGAACCGATTACCGCCGAAGGTACGGCCGGTGCGTGGGGCGTGCGCATCTACGTGAAGCCGTTCGTCGATTGGATCTGGTGGGGTTGCCTGCTGATGGCGGCCGGAGGATTCTGCGCGGTCTCCGACAAACGCTACCGCATCGCGGTGCGGCAACGGTTTGCTGCGGCCGCGGCCGCATTGAGCGGAGCATGACGACGACATCGACACTTTCCGCGCCTCGCACCCAGAAGCGCAGCGTCCTGCGCTGGTCGCTGCCGCTCGCGATCTTCGCAATCATCGTCGCGTTCCTGTTCGTCGGACTCTTTCGCGATCCGCGCGAAGTGCCGTCGCCGCTGATCGGGAAGCCCGCGCCCGCGTTCTCGCTGCCGAAACTGCACGAGCCGCATCAGACGCTCGCGAACGCCGACATGCGCGGGCAGGTGTGGCTGCTGAACGTGTGGGCGTCGTGGTGCGTGTCGTGCCGCGTCGAGCATCCGCTGCTCGTCGATCTCGCGAAGGCGAACGTCGTTCCGGTGATCGGCTTGAACTACAAGGACAAGCGCGACGACGGGCTCGCGTGGCTCTCCGAGCGCGGCGATCCGTACAAGGCGTCGATCGTCGACGCCGACGGTCGCGTGGGCATCGACTTCGGCGTGTACGGCGTGCCCGAGACGTTCGTCATCGACAAGGCCGGCATCATTCGCTACAAGCAGATCGGTCCGATCACCGCCGAAGCGCTGAACGACAAGATCCTGCCGCTCGTGCGCGAGTTGCAGAAGTCGTGAGGGCAAGGGGCCGGGATTCAGGGGCCAGGGGCCAGGCAGCAGGATTCAGGGACCATGAGCCACGGACCATGCGTCTTCAATTGATGCGCTTCCCGGTGATCCTCGTCGCCGCGATCGTCGGCGCGCACGCTTTCGCCGCGGTCGCACCCGGCGAGGCGCTCGACGTGCGATTGAAAGCGCTCGAGCAGGACCTGCGCTGCCTCGTCTGCCAGAACCAGACCCTCGCGGAGAGCAATGCACCGCTCGCCGAGGACCTGCGCAAGGAAGTGCGCGAGCAGGCGCTGACCGGAAAGAGCGACGACGAGATCCGTGCCTACCTCGTGGCGCGCTACGGCGACTTCGTCCTCTACAAGCCGCCGGTCGAACCGGTGACGTACCTGCTTTGGTTCGGCCCGTTCGTGCTGCTCGTCGCCGGCGCGCTCGTGTGGTGGACGGTTCTACGCCGTCGCGGCGCGGCGGCGGGGACCGACAACCCGGTCCCCGGTGCCCGCGGGCAGGAGGACGGAGCCGCCCTCACCCGCGCGCGTCAACTGCTCGGCGAATAACGGTCTCACGCGTCGCGCGCGCCCCCGCGGTGCGTGCGCAATGCGAATCCTCCGAGCAGCGCGAGAACGCCGATCAGGGCGAACAGCGCCCATTCGCCGAGCGTCGGGATCGGCGTCACCGATGCTTGGGGAGGCACGCCGACGTCGTCGTCGACGATCGTCAGCACGGCGTCATCGGGCACCGCGATCGTTGCCCCTCCCGTCGCACTCGACAATGCGAGCAGGACCGTCTCGTTGCCCTCGACCAGCGCATCGTTGATGATCGGAATCGTCACCGTCTTCGGTGCGGTATCTCCGTCGGCAAAATTCACCGTGGTGCTCGTCGCCGTGTAGTCGACGCCCGCCGTCGCGGTGCCAATCGAAGTCGAGACCAGCGCGCTGACCGCGCCGCTGGAGCCGCCGGTCCGCGTCACGGTGATCGTCGCCGTGCCCGCCGATTCGTTCACCGAATACGTGGCCGAGCTGAACTGCAGCGTGCCGGGGTTCGCGACCGCACCGGCGATCTGCACGCAATTCGAGAACTCCGAAGTCGTGAACGGGAACGTCGTGCCCCGCGCGGTGGCCGTCAGGAACTTGCCCGCGAACAGCGAGCCGGCAAGGTTCGAGTTGAAGCTCGCGTTGCCGCTCGCGTCGGTGTTGACGACGATCAAACTCTGGCTGCCCCCGCCGCCCCCGCTGTGCACGGCGAACTGCCCTTCCCCATTGCCCGAGGCATCGCACGCGTCGTTGTAGTAGAAATAGATCTCGATCCTGGCATTCGGCGTCGAATTGATCGTCCCCTGGACGTTGTTGTTCGTCGAACTCGCCGAGGTCAGCACCGGCCAGTTCTGCAGATTGTTCGGGCCGGTATCGGCGTCCTGCGGATCGTTGGCGGTGACGCCGAGCGGCGCGAGGTCGATGCCGAGGCCGCCGTTGAACGCGACGGTCGTGAAGGAGTCGACCATTGCGCCGTTCTCGACCAGCACACCGGCGCCGGCGTTGTTCACGATGTAGGTGAACGCAAGGGCGTCGCCACGTATCAACGCCCGCGTCGAGGCACCGGAGAAATGCATCCCGTTGCCGAGATTTCCGGCTGCGGCTCCGCCGGTCGTCTGGCCGACGGCATTGTTGAGAACGGCGATGGTGTTGTTCTGCGTGTCGTCCACCCGCAGACCGTCGGCGCCGTTCGTGGCGATGTAGTTGTCCTCGACCGTGTTGAGGCCGCTGCCTGCGTCGAGGAAGACGCCGTTGCGCTGGTTCCCGAGCGCCCCGGTACCGGCGGCATTCAGCCCGATGTAGTTGCCGCGGATCGAATTCGATGTCGACAGACGCGCGAGATCGCCGGAGGCGGTGTGCACGCCGTCCTGGAGATTGCCGGAAATCACGTTGCGAAACTGCTGTGTCGGCGATCCGCGCGGCGGCCCGCCGCTGCTCGATTCGAGGGTGCCGATGATCCAAAACGACGCACCGGTGCCGAGTTCGATCGCCGCCACGCCGCTCGCGCCGTTGCCTGCTGCGGTCGTGCCGGTCGCGTCGGTGCCGATGTAATTGCCTCGCACCCGCACGCCGAGGACGTTGCCGCCGCTGCCGCTTGCGATGGCCGCGCCCGAAAACGACCGGATCACGAGTCCGGTGACGGTCGAGAAGTCGGGTCCGCACGCGCGTGCGCCGGCGCCCGTCTGCCGCGTGAACACGAGTCCGTTCGCGCCGGCGCCTGCGTTCGTGCCGTCGAGGACGATCTGCAGCACGGCGTTGGTGCCCGTGATCAGCGTGTTCGCACTCGCACCCGGCTGCGAGTAGCCGTCGATCGTCACGCCGCCGATGATCGCGGGGAGCGGCGTCAGCGGCGAGATCGTGTGCACGCCGGCGCCCGGAATGGCGAAGACGATCGAATGCGGTGTGCTCGTCGTGCAATCGGTCGTGTCGGCATTGACGTCGAGAATCGCCTGGCGGAGCGACCCCGCGCCGGCGTCGCTGGTGCTGGTGACCGTGAACGTCGTCGACCACGCATACGAGCAGAGACCGGCGGCGAGAAGGGCGGCGGCGAGCCGCCCGGTACGGCGATTTTCGCGGGCGCGGACGCGCTCCGTGCTTGCCAGCTTTTCCATCGCGCTTCTCCCTGAAGTCGTCGTTGCCGAGCGGTCCTGGGAAACCGCCCGAGTTCGATGGTGCGTGACAGCGTGCCCGGGGAATGACCACGATCGGCCCGGACGCTGGGGATAATACGCGGGCCGCCGCCGTTTCGCATCAACGCCGCGGGTCCGGCGAGCCCGCCCCGGCCCGGGCGTGACCCGATTCAAAAGTCGATGCCGAGCCAGCCGCGCACCTGCTCGTGCAGGTCGCCCTCGAAGTCGGCCTTCGTGCCCGACGCGGTGATGCGCCCGAGGCTCAGCACGTAGATGCGGTCCGACATGCGCACGACGCGGCGCACGTTGTGGTCGACGAGCAAGATGCCCATGCCGCTTTTCGCGAAGCGCTCGATCCACGTGAACACTTCCTCCGCGAGGAGCGGCGACAGCCCGATGCTCGGCTCGTCGACGAGGCAAAGCTTCGGCTTCTGCAGCCACGCCTTCGCGAACTCGAGCTGCTTCTGCTGCCCGCCGGAAAGATCGCCTGCGGCCGACCGCCGCTTCTCGCGCAGCGCCGGAAAGATCTCGAGCACTTCGGCGTAGCGCGCATCGATCGACGCGCCGAACGTGCGCGCGCGGCCCTGCAGCGGCAACAGCAGGTTCTCCTCGACGCTCAAATACGGGAACAGGCTCGATTCCTGAGGAATGCAGCAGATTCCGTGATCGATCAGGCGGTGCGGCGCGATGCCGGCAATCGATTCGCCGAGGAATTGGACGTCGCCGGACTTCGGTGCGAGCAGGCCGCAGATCGTCTTGACGAGCGTCGATTTGCCGGCGCCGTTGAGACCGATGAGGCCGCTGACGTGGCCGCCGTACACGGCGAGCGACACGTCGCGCAAAACGTCGATGTCCTGCGCGTAGCCGGCCGTGACGTTCGCAACCTGTAATAGCTGCTCAGACATGCGCGTCGCTTCCGAGATACGCCTCGATGACGGCGCGATCGTGCAGCACCTCGCGCGTAAGGCCGAGCGCGATGAGCCGCCCCGCATTCATGCACGCGGTGCGATGACAAAGCTCGACGACGATCGGCATGTCGTGGCTGACGACGAGGAAGGTGTGGCCCGCCTCGTTGCGACGCCGAATGAAGCGCGCCATCGTCTCGCGCATCACCGGATGCACGGCGGCGAACGGCTCGTCGAGGAGCGCGATCCGGGGCGGCACGATGAAGCACATGCCGAACTCGAGCAGCTTGCGCTGCCCGCCCGAAAGCTGACCCGCGTCGAGATACATCACCGGGCGGAGCGTGAGCTCCTCGAGCAGCGCACGCGCGCGCTCGCCCGCTTCGGACTCGGCCAGTCCGCGCGCGAGGCCCGCGGTCAGGAGGTTGTCGAACGCCGAGATGCGCGAGAACACGCGCGTCGTCTGGAACATGCGCAGCAGCCCGCGGCGTGCGAGCGCGACCGGCGTCGCACCGGTGACGTCCTCGTCGGCGAAGAAGACGCGGCCGCGATCCGGCGCGAGAAAGCCGGAGAGCATGTTGAGCGCCGTCGTCTTGCCCGAGCCGTTGGGGCCGATCAGGCCGAGGATCTCGCCTTCCTCGACGTCGAGCGCGAGATTCTCGACGGCCGCGACACCGCCGAAGTGCTTGGTGAGTCCCTCGGTGCGCAGTAATTTCATTGCGCGCTCACGCCTGTGCGCCGCGCGAAGCGGACGCGCCGCGTCGCGAGTCCCCACAGGCCTTCGCGGAAGAAGCGCGCGAAGATGATGACGAGCGCGGAGAACACGATCATCTGCACGTTGCCGAAGCTGCGCATCCATTCCGACGCGAGGTAGACGAGCAGCGCGCCGATCAGCGGGCCCGTCAGCGTGCCGATGCCGCCGATGACGACCATCGCGATCACGATGCCGGTTTGCAACAGGAGTCCGAGCTCGGGGCTCACGAGCTGGCTGAACGTGCCGTACAGCGCGCCGGCCAACCCGCAGATCGCGCAGGACAGCGCGAACGAGAGCGTCTTGTAGCGCACGACGTTGATGCCGCGGCTCTCCGCACCGGTCTCGTCGTCGCGGATCGCGAGCCAGAATCGCCCGGTCGCGCTGCGCATGAGCACGAAGAGACCGACGAGCACCGCGAGCACGACGGCGAGGAACAGGTAGTAGTAGCCGACGCGGCTTTGCATCAGCGTCGGCACGTTCAATCCCTGCGCGCCGCGCGTGAAGTCGTACGAGTTGCCGATCACCACGCGCGCGATCTCGGCGAACGACAACGTCGTGAGCGCGAGGTAAGGTCCGCGCAGTCGCAGCACCACGCGGCCGAGCAGCCAGCCGAGAATCGCCGTACCGATGACGCCCGCGGGAATCCCCCACGCGAGCGACAGATGCCATTGGTAATCGAGCAGGCCCGGCCCGTACGCGCCGAGCATCGCGAACGCCGCAGGCGCAAGCGAGAACTGCCCGGTGAAGCCCGCGAGCAGATTCCATCCCAGCGCGAGCAGCGCGAAATACATGCTCACGATCAGGATGCCGAGCGTATACGGCGACGTTACGACGAGCGGCGCCGCGGCGAGCGCGACGACGACGACGAGCGCTGCGCGAAAGTCGAGCGCGAGGCGCCGGCTCCACAGATTGCGCTCGCCGTCGCTCGCGGCGGTGGCATTCCCGCGGTTCACAACTCGCGCCCTCGCTCGCCGAGCAGGCCCTGCGGCCGGAAGAGCAGCACGAGGATCAGGATCAGCAGGCCGAACGCGTCGCGATAGTCGTACGACACGTACACCGCGAAGAACGACTCGAGCACGCCGAGCAACAGCGACGCCAGCATTGCGCCCCACACCGAGCCCATGCCGCCGAGCACGACGATCACGTACGACTTGATCGCCGGAAACGCGCCGACGTCCGGCGACGGGTTGATCACCGGCGCGAGCAGCGCACCGGACAGCGCCGCGAGGACGCCCGAGATCACGAAGATGAGGCTCGTCGTGCGCGTCGCGTCGATGCCGGCGAGCGAAGCGCCAAGCCGATTCTGCGCAACCGCCTGGATCTGGCGTCCCCACAGCGAGCGCTTGATGAAAAGCGCGAGGCCGACGAGGAGCGCCGCCGACACGGCGGCCGCGATCAGCTTCTGGCCGTTCAGCATCACCGGGCCGATCGCGAAGCGCGACGACTCGGTGAGCGTCGGCCCGCGATACGGATACGGTCCGACGACCTTGTCGACGACGTTGATGAGCAGAAGCGACAGCCCGAACGTCACGACCACCGCGTACTCGTCCTTCATGATGCTCCAGCTCGCGTAGCCCGCGTACAGCGGCCGCATCAGCGTGCGCTCGACGAGCCAGCCGATCGCGCCGCCGGCGACGGCCGCAAGGGGCAGCGCGACCCACGGCGAAACACCGAGCTTCAGCGCGGCGAGCACGTAGGTGTACGCGCCGATCATGTAGAACTCGCCGTGCGCGAAGTTCACGATCTTCAGCACGCCGAAGATCATCGCGAGGCCGACGGCCATCAGCGCGTAGAAGAGCCCGACGATCAAGCCGTTGACGAAGAGGTCGACGGCAAGCACAGGTTACGAGCGAGAGCCTTCCATGCGCCACGGCGCGAGCGCCTGCAGCCGCTGCGCGGCGGCGAGCACGTGCCAGTCGAGGCCGCGAGGCGCGACGAGCTGCAGCGAAATCGGCACGCCGTCGCGCGAGCGCGACCACGGCAACGAAATCGCGGGCAGGCCCGACAGGTTGAACGGCATCGTGAGCTGCGTGATCGCCGTATGCAGCGGATACGCGCGACCGTCGATGTCGACGCGTCCCTCGCCGACGCGCGGCGCCGGGATGCGCAGCGTCGGGCACAGCAGCAGGTCCGCATCCTCGAACGCCGCTTCGAGCGCACGCACGAACACGTTACGCAACCGCTGCGCCTTCACGTACCACGCCGCCGGCAGGAACATGCCGATCTCGAGCCGAACGCGCACGTCGTCGCCGAGCCGATCGCCGCGCGCGACGAGATGCTCGAAATCCGACGCGGTCGCCTCCGGCGCGATGGTGTTGAACTGGATCGCCGGTGCGAGCTCGACGCCCGCGATCTCGCGGTCGACGAACCGCGCGCCGTCCCCGGCGAGTGCGGCAACGGCGCTGTCCATCGCGGCGCGCACGTCACGATCGAGCGGCTCGTCGAAGAATCCGCGCAGCCGCGCGATGGTGACGCCCGCGAGGTCGTCGCGTGCCCACGCCGGCACGTCGGCGTCGTCATGCATCGCCGCGAACAATGCGGCGGCGCCCTCAACGTCGCGCGTCATCGGCCCGACATGATCGAGGCTCGGCGCGAGGTCGAGCACGCCGTCGCGCGGCAATGCGTCGTAGCTCGGCTTGAAGCCGACGATGCCGCAGCACGCGGCGGGAATGCGGATCGATCCGGCGGTATCGGTTCCCAATGCCGCGGCCACGATGCCGGCGGCGACCGCGGCCGCCGAACCGCCGCTCGAGCCACCCGGAATGCGATCGCGCGACGCCGGATTGACCACGCGTCCGAAGCGCGGGTTGTCGCTGGTGATGCCGTACGCGAGCTCGTG